>NZ_JBFTRG010000011.1:0-206723 GCF_056399425.1 Variovorax sp. 01N429
ATAGCTACTCTGGTTGTGGTTGGTCTCGCAAAAGTACGCGGCAGCGTCCCGCACATAGTCGCAGGGGCTCCGCTTCAGCGCCGTCCAAACCGCGACGAGGTCGGCATTGGCGTCATTGAGGATGTACGCAGGGTAGTCGGACGCCAGAAAGACAGAGCCCGCACCGACGAACGGCTCGATGAGACGCGCGCCCGCCGGAAGAAGGGGAAGGAGAGACTTGAGCAATCGCTGCTTGCCGCCGGCCCACTTGAGGAACGGACGGGTGCTGGTGGTTGGATGCTTGTGCATCCGCCGTCTAGCGGATGTTGTTTATCCTTCCCGACGCGGCTGGGGAATTGCGAAGATGGGAGGCGAATGTGTGTCTCGCGAACAAACTGCACGCCATCAAGGGACGGGCGAACCGACTGAGGACGGGAAGCGGACGGGCGAGATATCGCGAATGGCGCAGCAAGCCCTTGTCAGTTTGTAATACCCGCATCTCGATGTGCCCACATTGGCAGGTCGCTTGCAGTCGCCGCGCTCACACTTGTCGGGATTCTTCAGGGCATGTTTCGCCGCTGTTGCGTCATGCGGAGGACGCTAGATTGCCGTTGCGCGGGTTTGGCCAATCTGGTCAAGACCACGTTCGCTGAGACGAACGATTCAGCGGACAAGGGGCTCGTAGCAGCGGCCGCGCAGACCTGGTCCGAGCCGGCTCATGCACCGACCTAGGCGTTCAGCGTCGCGGCCTCGATCACTAGTCGAAGGCGGTGGACGCTATCGCCGTCCTCCACATCTGGAGGTGCTTTTCTGAATGGGATCGGCACACGCCTCAGTGCCATCGGGACGCAGGCAATTTCGATGAACGAGCGCCAGCTCTGTCTTCTTTCGGAGCGTATGACCGTGGCGACCGCGTTGCCGACGGCACTCACTTTAAGTCGCGTAAGTCCAGCAAGGAAGCGGTGTCCTTGAGCTCAAGATCAGAAGGAAAGGCAATGCGAGTGAGCTTCTCTGCTTCGGCACGCGAACCTTAAACCCAGGTGCTGACGAGAGAACTCTGATTCAGGCGAGCGAGCAGGCGTTACGTTAACCGGTATGGGCAAACGGGGCGAACTTGCGATAGATTTAAAGATTCGCGGACTGGGCAGTGCAAGGCTGCGCTTTACTTGACTTTAAACCGCGACTCATGTGATGTCGCATCGCGTGCAGGCAGACGTCTCCTGGCATGCAGGGGTCATAGGAGTTCTTCTCGCATGTAGACGCTTTCGCGTCCCTATGCTGATGACATGCTCAAAAGTTCACGTCATCCCCCACCCGCCCGGCGCATTCGAAGGCTCCTCTCCGCACGGTTCAGTAGCGCGGCATGAGCGACGGGGCGGGAGTGGATGGACCTCGAACTGCTGGCCCGATTGCACCTTGACCTGGAAGAGGCGAACTCGGGTGAAGCTCCTCGATGAGGGGCCGTGCTCAGCACAGCGCGCACTGCTGGACGCTGCGTGCTAAGCGAACTTCGGCTCCGTCGCCAGAAACCCGTGGCCGCCTTAGGCGGCATCGCTAGACAGATCGCAGAGGCCCTCTCTGTATTTGTCAGGCCAACATGAATGAACCTTTTTCTTCTCGACCGCCCGCGCTGAGGGCGGCCGGTGAAAGCAGCGCGGGCGGGCGAAGGGGCCCGTATAGCGCTCAATTGCTTGTTGCAGCGTTGGAGTCCGAAGCGATTCGGCGGCGCCACACAGTTCGGGATTTGGCTGTCGCGATAGGAGTGCACCCCGCGCACTGGTATCGCTTGCGGGCAACGCCTAAACTCCTTGCCCGGTGTGAACGTCCGACACTCGAGAGCATTGCGGTGTACTTAAAGTGGCCACCCAGCCAGGTATTGCTCGCTAGCGGAGCGATCGGTTTAAGCGAGCTCGAAGCCCTCTTGGGAGGGGAGGATGCCGTGTCTGCGACGCTTGCGCAGCTCGAACGCAGTCCTCTTGGGGCAGCTCTGGCCAGACCTCTATCGAGCGCAAGCCGAGACCATCAATTGCTGGTCGCTGAACTTTACGCTGCCCTTCAAGCAGAGCGGCTTCGCTGCACCCGTCTGCAGGGATTGGCTGACCGGCCTGAGGCTTAAAGTGATTTATTGATGCGGCCAACTTCCAGTTGGCCGCATCGTCTTTGACGACCAAACTCGTTCCTGCGTCAATTGCTTTAAATCAGCGATGCGTCTTAAGACTAAATTCGCTCCATATCCTATGGTCCCTCGCGTGTGACGCACACCAGAGAGTGCATGTGCTAATCGACACGTTTAATCGACCTGGCGCAATCTTTCGTCCAGTGAGGTGCGCAAATGGATCGTTTTATTCGGATTGAAGTGAGTATTGGAAGCTCGGCTGTAAACCGATTTACAGGCGAAATAGTGTCATCGCGGCCGTCGCTTGTAGACACAGTCCGACTATTCGACTTGGCTACTGGTTCCTGCGTATCGGCGATCCAGAGCTATCCCCACTACGTCGAATCGCCCGTTGTACTTGTGCAGCGGCTATTAAATCAGAGGGGCCTGAGCGAACCGCTTAATTCGGAGTTGCCCGAAGAGGCAACGGTGGCGCTCACTTTAAGCCGGGATCCCCAAGCTGTATTCGCGACTACTTTGCTCCAAATTGAATACTCTGATCGACATCTTTTGTGCCGCATCGTGACGGATGAAAGCTTGGTCGAGAAGGCTAGCTCGCCAGGGCCTGTGATCAGACACACCGCTGCAAGTGCGGTTGTCTGGGCCGTGAACTCGACGATGGGGCGGCAGGCGTGCGCTGCGCTCCCGACCGCCTTGTGCTCGATACCGATCCGCGCGCGCGCAGGTCAAACGGCATTTGTCCGGATGGCAGATGTCCCCGAGTTCGCTCGCAGACGTTTCTGCAAGCGAACGGGCATTAGTTTGAGCGACGAACAGATTGACGCAACCGTTTGGAAGACGTACCTCCGGTCCGTGAGGCACGAGCGGCAATGCGAATTGACGTTAGCGCAGATGGGGCCTGCAATCTTCAAACATTCAGTTTCACTCTAGGCAGTTGAGGTATTTGCTTGAAAGAAAGAAGAACTCTAATCTTCTCCCAACTACCTAAATCACAGATGCTGAAATAGATAAAGCAAACGCCAGCTCCCTTTCGAGAACCGGCGCTGCCGACCGCCCTGACGGGGCCGTCTGAGGTTGTGGGACCCTCATGACAGTATCGTCAGTGCTGCCAATAGCGTCAAGGGGCGCTTGCGTCTGCTTTCCAGGAAATCAACCTGAGGAGCAACGATGCATGGACACATCCCTTTTGACGGCGCCCGCGAGGTCGTCTCTCGCTCGCCCACACGTACTGTGGGTCTCGTCAATGCGCCTTGGGCGCAGCCTCACCCGGTTGAACACGAAAGCGACAACGAACGAAATTACGTCATCTCTGCGCTCCTTTGCCCGTGGCTGCTCACGTTGGTGCATCAGCCATGCACGCTAACGGTCGGTTCACGCAAGTACACGCCCGATTTTGCTCAGAAATTCCTGGACCGAACTGGAGCCTTTATAGAAGTCAAGATGGGGAATCGCGTGAAGGAGAACCGCAGCCTCTTCAACGACGTCGCATTCCAACTTCGTGCAAAAGGCTACGAGTTTTACGTCGTCCATGACGGGCAGAGCAATGCAGAAGGAAGAGCAGAGCGGGCGGAGATTGCCCGCAAGTACGGGATGCATACGGTCCCTCCCGAGAAACGCAGCTCGGTAGAGGAACTGCTATCCATCGCGGGGCCTGAAGGGCTCGCATTCGGACTAGTGATGGAGAAGTGCGGTGTTTCCAGATGGGACGTGCTCCACCTCGTGTGCCGCCGTGTCATTTCGCTGGACAGGTACCTCCACATGAGCGATGACGACTCGGTTTTCCTGGCGCCGAAGCTGCCCCGTAATTGCTCGAAAAGCTTCGGAGAGTGGTTTGGCTGCTCGCCGTGGAACGATGGCGGAAATTAAGAGCAGGAGCGGTCATGTCCATCTTCGTATTGGAAGAAGGTTTGGTCCTTCGGCGTGGTTGCCAAACTTTGGAGTATCTGCGTCAAATCGACAAGGACACATACCAATTTGAGGACAAGCGGACCCGGATGGTCCAAAATTTCAAGTTAAGCCGTCTTGTTGCAGATATTGGCTCTGGGCGGTTAACGGTGATACTTGGGAATACGCCGCATTCTTCTAATCCGGAAAACCAAGAAAATCAGCCGGTAATATTGATTGACCTTGCGTCACTTAAGGAGAAGGATCGAAATCAAATTGAGCGCGCAATGGATTACATCCTATGGATGCGTCGTAAAAATATCACCAAAGGTCAGCGATTTCGGATAGAAAACGAAATTCCAAAAGTCGCAAAGAGCCGAGAGGAAGCACGCCAGAAGACGGGCGATTGTTCCAAAGAGAATTTGCCTAGCGCGGCGGCGGTAATGACGTGGATGCGCGTCTACGAAAGGTCGGGTTGCAATCCAGCAGCGCTGCTGTCCGGTAATCGCTGTAGAAGGCGGCAGAAGAGACTTCCTGACAAGGTCAATGAGGTCGTGGACAAAAAGATCCGCTCCGTCTACCTCACGACGTTCCACCACACTTTGCGGCATACGTATGAGTTGATCCATAGGGAACTCAAGAGCCTTGTGGCCCAAGGGAAACTGGCCGCACGTGACGCTCGCGTTAGCTTGGCAACGATTCACAGGCGGGTGCAGGAGTTCGACCCCTATGACCGCGACCGAGCACGGTATGGGCCCCTATATGCCCGAGCGAAGTACCGCACAACGGTCGAAGGAAATCGTGCATCGCGCGTCCTCCAGCGCCTGGAGTGTGACCATACGCCATTAAATTTCGTCGTCGTCTGCGACAGAACGTGGCTGCCATTGGGTCGGCCAACACTGACGGTGCTGGTCGACTCAAACAGTGGCTACATAGTCGGCGTTTACGTCAGCTTTTATGGACCCGGCCTAACTTCAGCGATAAACGTCATTAAGAACGGAGTCATGCCCAAGGATGACTGGGCCGCAATGGCAGGCCTTTCGAAACCGTGGCTTGGGTTTGGAATTCCAGAAATGCTTGTATTTGACAATGGCTTGGAATTTCACTCGCGCCAGCTACGCCTGGTTGCATGGGAACTCGGTGTAGACATTAAGTACTGCCGCACGCGAATGCCCTGGGTAAAACCGCGGGTCGAACGTTTCTTTGCGGAGCTTGACTATTTGACTTTGACGCAGGGCCGCATAGCAAAGCCAACACCGAAGGTGACGTACACGGATGCAGCCAAACAAAACTGCATCACCTTTTCGGCTTTCGTGATTGGTCTTCTCAAGTTCGTGGTTGAGATTCATCCATTCGAGCTCAATAATCGGCGTCTAGAAAAGCCCTTTGATGTGTTCAAGGACGGCATGGATTTCTTGCCGCCCCCTGCATTTCCGTTAGACGTTGAGCGCCTCAACTTGATCGCGGCAATGAGCAAGGAATTGACGATTGCCCACCACGGCGTGGAGCTCTATGGGCTTAATTATGCAGGCTCTGAACTGCGTGATCTACGGCGCCGCGCCGGAGCGAAATTCAAAACGCTTGTGAAATGGAGTCCCGACGATTTGTCTTTTGTTTACGTGAAGGACCCGATGAACGATGCTTGGGTGATAGCACCTAGCATGCAGCCCGAATACACCAAGGATCTGTCGTGGGTGCAGCACGTGGCCATCCGTACCTTCAAACGCTCCCAGGCTGTCCATGGGGCAGAGGCTCTCATGCAATCGCGCCTCGCGCTCAGCGATTTTTGGCATAACGAAATGCAGAATTCAAGAAAGCGAATTTCGCAGCAAAGAGGGGCTAAGTTCATGGGTATTTCCTCCAATCAGTTGCTGCTTCCATCGCAATCAATTAGCCCTGGACTACTCGTGGCACGCGAGGAATCGCCTGTGGATATTAAAAATATCCCGCCGTTGGAAACTTTTATTCTCTGAATTAATGAGGTGCAGAAATGATAGTGTCAGATCAAGCCATTAATCCCGATTTCTCTGAGTATGAATATTTCCAGGAGCCCCAGCTGACTCGACGCAAAGCGACTTATTCCGAGTTGGCATTGAAGTCGGTAGAGTCGATAGAATCCGTTAATGTCGCGTGGACTGAGTTTATCCAGGTTACAGATGCGCTTGAGCGCATTTATACGCATTCGACTCGTGACACCGATCGTCCGTATGGGCTCTGCATTCACGGCCCCCACCTTACGGGCAAATGGACCGCTGTGGAATATTTTTATCGAACCCACGTGTCGCGTGAGCTCGTCGCGGTAAGGCGGCACGAAATAGTGATGATTCGTGCCATTCGGTCTGGTCGCGCCGAACCGCTCCTATCGGCGCTGCTTCGGCACTATGGGTATCCGATCAAGGTAATTGGTCCTGGTTCAATTGAGGCGAGAATCAACGTTATTCTGGCTGCAATTGAACAAAAAAGGACGAAGGTGATTTGCATCCGGAATGCCGACAATTTGCTGGTTCCGGCCGGAATGCCTCGGGGGTCGGCATCCTCGGCAACCGATGTTCTCACGCAAATAATGGACGATCGGAAGATAGGCGTCGTTCTTGCTGGATCTGATCGATTGTTGACGCTAAAAGATGCCGACCCCTTGTTTGCAAGTCGTATTCAAACATTTGAGCGTCTAGGTAACTTTGAGGCATTGCAATCTTGGTTGTCCTTTGTGAAGGCCTTTTTCGACAGTTGCAATCGTTTTGATTTTAATTTCTTCTGGGTGGACGGTCAGGCTGAAAAGCTTTATGCGGTTTGTACTGGAAACCCCGGGCTATTCAAAATGTTTATAGTTGAGTGCGCGCTGTGCGCGGCGGAACGGGGCTCGCGAGAAATAACGCTGGAGGACGTGAAGAAGGCTTTTCGCGCCTTCTTTGGTTCCTCGACACCGATGGTCAACCCGTATGAAAACGCTCGATGAGCTTCCCGTTGCGGTGGGCAGGCATGACCAGGAGGCTCCACTCGGCTGGCTCTTTAGGACGGCAGTCGCCAACGACCTGTCGATGCCCGAGTTGCTTGGCCTGTTGGGGGCTAGGGGTCTGCGTGATGTCGACGTGAGGCGCACCGGACTATGGATGAGCGCTGCAAGGGCGCGCGAGGTCGACGGTTGCGGCGGGAGCGGCGAGACCCTTCGCTATTTGGGTCAGTTGATTTGGCCGCCGTTTCTGTTGCGATTGAGGCGGCCCCAGATTTGCGTGAGGTGCATTGATGAGTCGGGCTTCTGCCATGCAGCGTGGGAGTTCTCTTGCTTCTGCGTCTGTACGGCGCATGAGTGCAGGCTCGTTGATCGATGCGGAAGGTGCGGGCGTGGCTTACGTTGGTTCCGCCCGGCGTTGGACGTCTGCGATTGCGGCGCCTATCTGCATGACGACGGGCACGGCCTGCCTGAGTCTGAAGTGGTTTGGTTTGCTTCCGAAGTACTCGCGAGATCGTGCTGCGGTGATTCTGGAGCAGCAACCGTGGGCGATTTCTCGTTCTTGGAGGCCTTTCCTTGGTGGCGCTCAATCTCGCTGAGCGGTCTCATGCAGATCGTGCTGGCATGCGGAGTCCAGACAAGCTCAAAGCCCCCCAGTTGGGGAGCGCTGCATCGGACCTCAACCAGGGAGTGGACTGAACTTGTAAGCCGAGGACTGAAGCGGCTGCGTCTCCTGGGAGAGGCTACTTTGGAGAGCGCCACGGGTCTGGACCTGAGGGGCTTGGTTTGGGAGGGCGCTTTGGAATCAACAGCCCTGCGGCCGACGATCGCCTCCGACAGAGATGCCGCGTTGAGCATTCTTGATTTGGTATTTGGACCGGTCGCAGGTGCTCGTCTTCGCCAACAACGGGTTGGAAGGCAACTCGAACTATTTGGAGTTGGCCAATGAGTGATCATGATCTTCACGGGGTTTGCGAATACGAGTTCTTGGAAGCGCCGAGCAGTTGGTTGGTGCGCGTCGCACTTGGCCAAGGCGTGCCAGTAAACGAGCTGTGCAAATGGCTCGAAATCAAGTATGGCCCCGACTTAGACATCAATTTCGCCGAAGCGAATGTCCGGGCAATCGCGCGCAGGTGCGGTTTTGCGGAAACCACTTTCTTTCCCATAAGCCGAATGCTGAGGTCGATCCAATCCTTGGGATACGGCGAACCCCCACTACTGCAGGCGGGTTCAAAGGCTGCCTACCAATTCTGTTCCATTTGTTTGCGCGAGCAGGAGACGCCATTCTTTCCCCTTCATTGGAGGCTGCGGCCCTACAAGATGTGCTACCGGCATTCATGCCTGATGGAAAGAATGTGCTCTTTGTGCGGTCGCTCAGTGACGTTGGCGCGTCAGCGTGCAGAAATTGCACGAGCGTCCATTGCATTTGTGACTCAGTGCATGTGCTGTGGTCATTTGCTTTCGAAGGCAGAGCCGGTTTTCGTGAGCGAGCTGTCTTACCAGGATTTGAGCTGGCAAGAACGCGAGCAATTGGATAACGGCTGTGCATTCGCGTCTGCGCTTGCTTTTGACCTCACTGCACGGTGGTTTCGTGCGGGAAACCTTTTCCAGTCGGAAGGCGACTTACTGGAAATCCTGCCTGGGGATTGGATTCCTTCACCAGACGCGATCCGACGGCGCAAGCTGGGCACAGCTGCTTGAGCGCCCGGAGCGCTACTTTTGACCTCGATTCAAACCGGTAGCCCCCGATCCGCTCGTTCAGCTTCAAAGGAGATTGACTATGAGGCAAAGCAAGATTCGTGTACAGGATGGCTTCGGGCTCCGGTCCGTCCGGGGACGTGAGCATCGGCGCATGGCAGCGCGTATCACCGAAAGTGAACCAAAGTGGTCATGGGAGATCGATGTCATTTGCATCGGGACGCATGAAGGTGCGCTTTATCTAAGCGTCGTCGTGGGCCAGTTCTTCCGTGACATGATTGGCTGGTCCATGGGTCAGCACGAAGGCACTGGCTTGGTGCTCTGCGCGTTGCGGAGCGCATTGCGACGTCGGCGGCCCAAAGGCCTTGTCACCGTCAGGACGGATCACAGCCAACTGTACAGCGGACGTGTTTGGCAAGAGTTCCTTTGCGAACACAACCTTGCCTGGAGTCGTTCTCGTTACCTTCCCGGCAAGAGCGCCGCAGAGAGGTTTTTCCAGTTCCTTGGCAAAGAGCAAATTCGTCACGGGATTTACCCGACTCGCGATCGCGCGCAGGCCGAGGTTCTCCGCTGCATCAGCAAGTGGTCGCGCTGATCTGCGCGCCACGGTGCCAGCGATACGGCGGTTCCATCAGGGCGCGAATTTCCGCAAGCACTCTGGCTGTCGCGAAGAAATAGTTCAAAGTTAAGCGAGTCAGATTGGCGATGATTCAGCATTAAGCGGGACGAGAGTTCAACGCTCGGTGCGAAAAGCAGCTACCTACCTAGGTAGCCGACTTCGGTGCTCAGTGAGAATCGACAATCGTGAACGGGAGACCGGTTGGGCCCGTGAACCCGCGTCTCAGGGTTTACCCCTGATGGTCGGCGCTGCGCCCGGGGCGGTCGGCCTGTTCTCTTCGTCCGGGTCCACCAGCAGGCGTGGCACGGTGGAAACCCGCTCGGCTTCGACCTTGCTGAACTCCTGGTCGCCGGCGATGAAACGGATTTCATACTCGCCCAATCGGATCACGTCATCATGAACCAGCATTTGGGACAGGATCCGGTCGCCATTGACGAAGGTGCCGTTGCGGCTGCCCAGGTCGGTGATCGTGACGAATGCCGGCTCGACCGTGACCACCGCATGCACGCGGCTTGCCTGGGGCGAGTCGACGGCGATGCTGTTTTGCGGGCCTCGGCCGATGGTGTTTTCATTGGGTGCGAGCGAGATCAACCTCGTTTCGCCAGAGATCGTCTTCATGATCAATTGAGGCATGTCGCGGAGTATGAGTTGTTTCGCCCGGTCAAGGGGGCGTGCGATGTCTCGGCCGCTTGAGGTAGGCATCGCGAACGATCAGCGCCATCGTCTCGACAGGGGTGAAGACAAGCGATGCGCTCGCAAACACGGCCAAGCAGAAGTCGCCAAGCTGGAACACCGGCGCCGGATCCGGCTGAGCGAGAAACCCGCTGAGAGCCACCGCGTGGATGACGAAGAGAAGGAAGTTGGTTGCGACCGCCACCGCGAGCAATCGGTTCGGAAACATGGCGGAGCAGATGAGCGCCTGCAATGTCGCGGCGGCCAGGAGCGCCATGGCAAGGGGATATCCCGCGGTATATGCCTCCAGGCCCAGCGCCGCGAGGATGAGCGACGCCGCGGCGAGAAGCGCAGATTTGCGACGAACCGACGCAATGGCGGCCGGCGGCCGCATCGACGCCATCAGCGGTCTGGCGTGCCGCCGATCGCGTCAGCGGACCGGCCGAGCTGCAGACGGAGTTCACGCGCAAGATCGGAGTTGCTCCATGGTCCGGCATGGTTCATCAGCCATCCGCACATGAGCACCATCGCAAGCACGCCCAGGGTGTAGAAGTCGGTTTCCATGTCCGTATTCCTCGCTGTTCCGATGCGTGCAGTCTGCAGCGTGACGGATCGATTGGATATCTGCCAATCGACAGGTGTCGGCAGGTGTTGACAGGTGTTGCCCTTCGGCACCTATTGCTTTCGACATCGGATTCCTTCACTTCCGGCGCGACCCGAGCAACCTGGATCGGTCTTTCTCCAGTTGCCTGAGCTGATCCAGCTGTGCAGGGCAATCGGCCTGGGTTCCGATGAGCATGACGGGGTTTCTTCGCAGAGCGGTGACGGTCTTTTCGACTTGCACCGGATCCCGATGTTTCACGACCAGGCCGGCGGCGACGGCCGCCTTCGACTGCTTGTAGAAGCCCCTCTCGAAAGCCGGCGTGCCACAGCGCGCAGCGATCACGCGGTAGTCGGCCTCCTGTTGCTCGATCGACAACGGCGAATCATCCACGGCTTGCTGGGCTGCAGCAAACCACGGAGCCCCGAGCGATATCGGAAGAAGACTTGCGGCAAAGACGAAGCGCGCATTCATGGATACCTCGCATTCACGCGGTGCGCGAATGAAGATAAGAGCGCGTTTCGTCCGAAGAGTTGCGACTCGTCAACTGATCAGCTGATCAACTGGTTTTTCAGCGCGTAGTAGGTCAGGTCGCTGTTGGACGAAAGATTCATCTTCTCCATCAGGCGGCTGCGATACGTGCTCACTGTCTTGACCGAAAGCGAGAGGTGTTCCGCGATGCTGCCGGCGGTCTCGCCGGTCGCGAGCTTGAGGAACACCTGGAACTCCCTCTCCGACAACTGCTCGTGCGGTGCCACATCGTTGTTCCGGTCGAGCTGGCGCGCGAGGAGTTCGGCCACGCCGGGCGTGATGTAGCGACGCCCCAGCGAAATCGTGCGGATAGCCTCCACGATCTCCGCCGGATCGCATTCCTTGTTCAGGTAGCCGCTCGCGCCCTGGCGGATCAGGTTCATGGCGTAGTGTTCTTCGGGATAGCCGCTCAGGATCAGAATGCCCGTATCGGGTGCCTTGGCGCGAACCATCGCAATGGCATCGATGCCACTCTGGCCCGGCATGGAGAGGTCCATGACCAGCACGTCGATTTCTGTTGAGCGAACGAGGTCGATGGCTTCGCGGCCGCTGGATGCCTCGCCGACGACGCGCAGGTCAACATGCTGCGAGAAAAAGTCGCGGAGACCCGAACGCACGATGGCATGGTCGTCCACGATTCCGATCTTGATCATCTGATTCCCCTCGTTGTTGGCAGCCGAGAGAATGCCCTCGAAGGACGCAGGAGCCCGTCTGCCTCGGCGCCGATGGCGCGTAGGAGAGAGGCCAAGATCGCCGAAGGTCAGGGGGCGGGCGCGATCGCCTTGTCGACGATGGACTGTGCCTCGGCCAATATGCGTTGCAGATGTTCGGCGCCGCGAAAGCTTTCACCGTAGATCTTGTAGATGTTCTCGGTCCCTGAGGGTCGGGCCGCGAACCATCCGCCTTCAGAGATGACCTTGATGCCGCCGATGGCCGCGCCGTTTCCGGGTGCGTGGCTCAGCACGTTCACGATCTTGTCTCCGGCGAGTTCGCTCGCGCTCAACTGCTGCGGAGACAGCGCGGCCAGCTGTTTCTTCTGCGGCGGTGTTGCTGGCGCATCGATCCGGTCGCCCACGGGATGATCGAATTCGTCGGCAAGCGCTGCATAGAGCGCTCCCGGATCGCGGCCTGTGCGCGCAGTGATCTCGGCCGAGAGCAGTGCCGCCGTGATGCCGTCCTTGTCGGTCGTCCACACCGAGCCGTCGCGCCGAAGGAAGGTGGCGCCCGCGCTTTCCTCACCGACGAAGCCGAGTGACCCGTCCTGCAGACCATCCACGAACCACTTGAATCCAACCGGCACTTCATAAAGGCGCCGGCCCAGCCTTGCGGCGAGCCTGTCGATAAGCTGCGTCGAGACGACAGTCTTGCCCACGGCGGCGCTGGCGGGCCACTGGGGTCGATGTTGGAACAGGTAGTCGATCGCCACCGATAGATAGTGGTTCGGCGCGAGCAAACCCGCGCTGCGGGTGACGATGCCGTGGCGATCGTGATCGGTGTCGCAGGCAAAGCCCACGTCGAAGCGATCCTTCATGTCGAGCAGCCGCTGCATGGCGTACGGGGACGAAGGGTCCATGCGAATCTGGCCGTCCCAGTCGAGCGTCATGAAGCCGAACTGGGGGTCGACCGCTTCGCTGACGACGGCGAGGTCGATGTTGTACCGGTCTGCGATCGCCGCCCAGTAGTGCACGCCTGCGCCGCCGAGCGGATCGACGCCCATGCTGACCTTGGCGCCACGGATTGCGTCCATGTCGATGACGTTGCCCAGGTCGCCCACGTAGGCGTCGATGAAATCATGACGGCGCGTCGTCGCAGCCCGCAATGCCGCGCCGTGCGGAATGCGCTTGACGCCATCGAGCCGCCGCTCGAGATAGCGGTTGGCAGCGGCTTCCATCCAGGACGTGATGCCCTGGGCAGCCGGGCCCCCGTTCGGCGGGTTGTACTTGAAGCCGCCATCGCGCGGCGGGTTGTGCGACGGCGTGACCACGATGCCGTCGGCCAGGCGATCCGGAAGGCCGCGGTTGTGCGTCAGGATCGCGTGCGATACGGCGGGCGTGGGAGTGAACTCGTCGTTCGTCGCGATCATGACGTCCACGCCGTTGGCCGCGAGGACTTCGAGCGCGCTTTCGCTCGCGGGGCGCGACAACGCGTGAGTGTCGATGCCGAGGAACAGTGGGCCATCGATGCCCTGGGTCTTGCGGTAGTCGCAGATCGCCTGCGTGATCGCAAGCACGTGCCATTCGTTGAACGAGCATTCCAGCGCCGTGCCGCGATGCCCGGACGTGCCGAAAGCGACGCGCTGCGCAGCAACGCCGGGGTCCGGAACGTTGTCGCGGTAGGCGGCGATGAGTCCATCGACGTCGATCAGCGACGCGTCGGGCGCCGGCTTTCCGGCGAGGGGACTGAGTCGTGTCGACATGGAGGCCTCACCTATGGGTTATGCGCATGCCTCGCCAATTGCGCCTTGGCAGCAGCAACGACATGCGCCGCGTCGAAGCCGAAATGCGCCTCGGCAACCTTGCCGGGCGCCGAGAGCCCGAAGCTGCGCATGCCGATGACCGCGCCGCCGCGGCCGACATAGCGCTCCCAGCCCAGCGGCGAGGCTTCTTCAACGGCGACGCGCGCGGCAACGTCCGGCGGCAGCACGCTGTCGCGGTACTCATCGCCCTGTTGTTCGAAGAGGTCCCACGAAGGCATGCTGACGACGCGAGCCTTGATGCCCTCCGCCTTCAACTGCTCGTAAGCATCGATGCAGAGCCTGACCTCGCTTCCGGTGCCCAGCAGCAGAACGTCCGGTCGCCCGCTGTCGGCATCGGCGAGCACATAGGCGCCGCGTGCTACGCCGCTGGCGCTGGCGTACTTGCCGCGGTCGAACGTGGGCACCGCCTGCCGCGAGAGCACGAGGCTTGCCGGGCCATCGGTGAGGCGCATGACGATCCGCCAGGCTTCGACGACTTCGTTCGCGTCTGCCGGACGCAGCAACACCATGCCGGGCATGGCGCGGAACGAGGCGAGTTGTTCGACCGGCTGGTGGGTCGGTCCGTCTTCGCCCATGCTGATCGAATCGTGCGTCCACACGTAGATCACGGGGATGCCCATCATCGCGCTGAGCCGCACCGCGCCGCGGCAGTAGTCCGTGAAGATGAAAAAAGTCGACGCGTAGGCGCGCAGCTTCGACAGGGTCATGCCGCTCACGGCTGCGCACATCGCGTGCTCGCGGACACCGAAGTGGAAGTTGCGGCCGCGATGTCCGGCACTGTCGAATTCGCCTGCGCCCTCGAAGCCGAGCGAGGTCTTCGTCGACGGCGACAGATCGGCAGCGCCACCGAGCAGCCACGGCATGCGCTTGGCGATGGCGTTCAGCACCTTGCCTGAAGATTCGCGCGTGGCGACGCCCTTTGCGTCCGCCGGAAAGGTCGGCAAATCGCTGTCCCATCCGACGGGGAGTTCGCCGCGCTGCATGTGTTCAACTTGCGCCGCGAGGTCGGCATGCTGCGTGCGGTAGGCGGCGAAGCGTTCGTTCCATGCATCGCGCGCGCTTGTTCCGCGCTGGCCGAAGTTCGCGTGGAAATGCTCCCGCACGCCGTCCGGCACGGCGAACTGAGCGTCCGGATCGAAGCCGTAGAACTGCTTGGCCAGCCGCACTTCATCGGCGCCGAGCGCCTCGCCATGCGCTTCCTTGGTGTCCTGCCTGTGCGGCGCGCCATAGCCGATGTGGCTGCGGACGATGATGAGCGTCGGCCTGTCTTGGGTCTCGCTGAATTCCTCGAGGGCTCGGGTCACTGCTTCCAGGTCGTTTGCATCGGCCACGCGAAGGACCTTCCATCCATAGGCCTCGAAGCGGGCGCCGACGTTCTCGTCGAAGGCCAGCGAGGTCGAGCCTTCGATGCTGATCTGGTTGGCGTCGTAGATCCAGCAGAGGTTCGATAGCTTCAGGTGTCCGGCGAGCGATGCGGCTTCGGCACATACACCTTCCATCATGTCGCCGTCGCCGCACAGCGCATAGACGTTGTAGTCGAACAGCGCGTGGCCCGGCTTGTTATAGGTGCCCGCGAGCCACTCACCTGCGATGGCCATGCCCACGCTGGTCGCGGCGCCCTGGCCCAGCGGGCCTGTGGTGGTCTCCACGCCGGAAGTCCATGCATATTCAGGATGACCGGTGCAACGGCTTCCGGCCTGGCGAAAGGTCTGGAGATCTTCCATGGTGACCGCAAGGCGTTCGCCCTCGTAGTGAGGTCCCTTGCCCTTCACGCCGCACAGATACAGCATGCTGTACAGCAGCGCCGAAGCATGTCCGGCGGACAAGACGAAGCGATCGCGATTCAGCCACTCAGGATCGTTCGGGTCGAAGCGCAGAAAGCGCTGCCAGAGGCAGTACGCAGTGGGCGCCGCACCCATCGGCGTTCCCGGATGTCCCGAGTTCGCCTTTTGAACCGCATCGATCGACAAGGTGCGCAGCGTGTTGATGCACAGCAGGTCGAGGGTCTTGTCTTGCGTCATCGCATCCGTCTCCGAAGGATCATCCTTGGGTTTTCGGCGGCCGCTCGGGCTTTTCCGCATGTCCGCCGAATTGGTGCCGCAGTGCCGACAAGACACGGTTCGAAAAATCCGCCTCGCCGCGCGAACTGAAGCGCGCGTAGAGTGCTGCGGTCAGCACTGGCGCCGGCACGCCTTCGTCAATGGCGGCCTGCACGGTCCAGCGGCCTTCGCCGGAATCCGAAACGCGCCCCTGGAAAGTCTCCAGCCCCGGATCGGTCGTGAGCGCAGCGGCAGTCAGGTCGAGCAGCCATGAACTGATGACGCTGCCCCTCCGCCAGAGTTCCGTGATCTCCGGGAGGTTCATGTCGTACTGATAAAGCTCGGGGTCGCGCAGGGGGGTGGTTTCGGCATCGATGTCGTGCGTGTGCTTGCCGATCCCGGCGCCTCGCAGGATGTTCAAGCCTTCCGCATAGGCAGCCATCAAGCCATATTCGATGCCGTTGTGAACCATCTTGACGAAATGGCCTGCGCCATGCGGCCCACAATGCAGATACCCCTGTTCGGCGGTTCCGCTGCCGGGTACGCGCCCGGGTGTCGGCTTGAGATCGCCCGCGCCGGGCGCCAGTGTCGCGAACAGCGGCGAGAGGTGCTGAACGGTCTCAGGCTCGCCGCCGATCATCAGGCAGTAGCCGCGGTCGAATCCCGCGACACCGCCGCTGGTGCCGACATCGACGTAGTGCAGGCCTGAATTGCGCAACAGGATCGCGCGGCGGATGTCGTCGCGATAGTAGGAATTGCCGCCGTCGATCACGATGTCACCGGCGTCGAGCAACGGTGTCAGGCTTTTGAGCGCCGAATCGACCACCGCAGCGGGCACCATCAGCCAGATTGCGCGCGGGCGCGTCAGCTTGGCGACGAAATCCTGCAGCGTGGCCGCCCCGGTCGCGCCTTGTGCGGCAAGCCGTTCGATCGAAGCCGGGGCGTTGTCGTGCACCACACATTCGTGGCCCCCGCGCATGAGGCGGCTGGTCATGTTGGCGCCCATGCGTCCGAGTCCGATCATGCCGAGTTGCATCGTTTGCTCCTGCCCGTTCAAAGCCATTGGTTGAGGATCGTGATCGGCGATCATCTTCCCGGCCAACCGAAATGTCGAGCGCGCCCCTGTAGGCCAACCGCGCTTCTGAACCCATCCTTCAGAGGCGATCAGAGCAGGTCGGTCGGCACGAACCACGAGAACAGCAGCAGCTTCAGCTTGACCAGCGCGCTGGCGTCGGGCTCCCGGTCGAGGACCATGTTTTGGCCGTCGGTGGTGACCCACTGGATCGTGTCGGTGCCCGGCTTCAGGCGGACCTCGTAGACGCTTTCGACGTTGTCGATCTGGAACGCATCGAGCAACCGGTGCGTCACCTCATAGCTTTGCAGACGCACGCCGAGTTCGGTGTTGATGTAGGCCGAGCGCGGATCGAAGTTGAGCGAGCCGACCAGCGCCCATTCACGATCGATCAGCGCGAGCTTGGCGTGCAGGGCGCCGCGCGACTGCTTGAACACCTTGCGCAGATTGACGCTTCGCTTGATCTGTTCGGAGCTCACTTCATAGAGCGTGACACCGAGCTTCAGCATCTCGACTCGGAAGCGGTTGTAGTGGAAGTTGACGAGCGGCTCGTCGGTGTCGGCCAGCGAATTGGTTGCGACGGTGACGCGGATGCCGCGCGCGCGCAATCGCGCAATGTGATCCATGCCCGCATCGCCCGGCAGGAAGTACGGCGTGATGATGTTGATGTCCGACTTGGCCTCGTCGAAAAGCTCGCGCATCCGCTCGGCCACCGTGGGCGGCCGATTCGGCGGGGGCGCGTCATCGTCTTCCAGCAGGAGCGCCTTGGTGGGGGAGTCCGCAACGGCATTGGCGCGCGTCGGAATCAGCTCCAGCTTGCCCTGCGCGAGGGCGGCGCTCACGGACGGGTCGCCGAACATGTCGCCGTCCACGAGGGTTGGAGGCGGGGGCGCCTCTGTCGGTGAGGTCAGCCTGTCGAACCTCGCGCGGGACGCGTCTGCGGATTCAGCGGCCGGCACGATGTCGTGCAGCGGATAGACCACTTCGCTGTTCCAGTAGTTGTCGAAGATGGTCTCGAGTTCGGTCACCACCGGCCCCGCAAGCAGCACGTCGAGGTCGATGAAATTGGCGCCAGCGCTGCGCAGAAAGTACTCGTCAGCGAGATTTCGCCCCCCCGCGATCGCGATGGCACCGTCGACGACGAAGAGCTTGTTGTGCATCCGATGGTTGAGTCGCCGAAAGTCGGTCGCGAAGTTGAGCCATCGGGTCGCACTGTGGTCCCGACCCGCAACGATGGGGTTGAAGAGCCGGATCTCCACGTTCGGATAGGCGGCAAGCCCCAGCAGCATCGGGTCGAGCTTGGTGGTGTAGAAGTCGTCGAGCAGAAGCCTGACGCGCACACCCCGGCGAGCAGCGTCGCGCAACTCGCGCAGGATCAACTTGCCGGTCTTGTCATTGCCCAGCAGGTAATACTGCAGGTCGAGCGCGGTCTGGGCGTGCCGAATGAGGGCGAGGCGCGCATCCAGCGCGTACGCCGCCTGCGGCAGCACCCGCGCGCCGGACAAGCCCTCGGGCTCCGCATGGAAGGCCGCGGTCAGCCTGCCCAGTTCGGTAGCCGGGGAAAAGGTGGCGGCCGGCTCATAGCTCACTGCGGTGCGCGATGGCAAGCTGGCGCAGGCCGAAACCAGGCAGACGAGCGCGATCGCGAAACAACGAAACGCAGTAGCAAGCAACACGCGGGATATGGACATGGACCGCCGATGAACCGGCGGGCGGATCGTAGCCGCGCCCGCGCGTCCTGGCTGCATAGGGGCAATCCTAGGGTCAGTCCCCGCATCGCAGGCGCGCGGCCGCCTCAGAATCGCCGCGATGAAGTTTTCCGTTGCCGCCTCTGCCTGCCTGTTGCTCGCCAACTCTTTGGCGGCCCATGCGCAAGACGTCGGCAACCCCCCGACACTCGGCGAGGTCACCGTCTCCACGCCCCGCGGGACCGAGCCGGTCTTCGATGTCGCCGGCTCTGTGGACCGGGTGGAAGGCGCCGACATGCGCGACAACCGGCTGGGCGTGAACCTGTCGGAGAGCCTGAACTCAGTGCCTGGCCTGCAGATCCAGAACCGCCAGAACTACGCGCAGGACCTGCAGTTGTCGATCCGCGGCTTCGGCGCGCGCTCGAGCTTCGGCGTGCGCGGCGTGCGGCTGTACGTCGACGGCATCCCCGCGACCTTACCCGACGGACAGGGGCAGACCTCCAACATCGACATCGGCTCGATCGACCGCGTCGAAGTACTGCGCGGGCCTTTTTCCTCGCTCTACGGCAACTCCTCGGGCGGCGTGATCCAGACCTTTACCGAGACCGGCGAAGGTCCGCCCAAACTGGGCTTCTCGATCGCCGGGGGGAGCTTCGGCACGCTGCGGATCGGTTCGATCATCAGCGGCTCTTCCGGCGCGGTGGACTACCTGCTGAGCGGCAGCCACTTCGAGACCGACGGCTATCGCGACCACAGCGCCGCAACGCGCGACATCGTCAACGGCAAGTTGGGCATCACCTTCGACGACGGCAGCCGCCTCAGCCTGGTCGCCAACACGGTGCACCTCGATGCCCAGGACCCACTGGGGCTCACCGCCGATCAATATGCGCTGAACCCCCGCAGCGCGAGCGTGGCCACGCAGTTCGACACCCGCAAGAGCGTCGACCAGACGCAAGCAGGCCTGACCTACGACCGCCGCATCGACGCGGACAACACATTGCGCCTCATGGTGTATGGCGGTGAGCGCAAGACCAGCCAGTTCCAGGCCATTCCGCCTTCGGCCCAGGTGAGCCCGCTGAGTGCCGGTGGCGTGATTGGCCTCGCGCGAGACTTCGGCGGTGTCGACCTGCGATGGACGTCGCAGATGAAGCTGGCCGATCGCCCTTTCGAGCTCGTCGCGGGGCTGGACTATGACGACCTGCGCGAGCACCGCACCGGCTACGAGAACTACATCGGCGCGGTTTCCAAGCCCATCCTGGGCGTGCAGGGCAGGCTGCGGCGCAACGAGACCAATACGGTGCACAACCTGGACCCCTATGTGCAGGGCACCTGGCACTTTGCCGAGCGCTGGACGCTCGAAGCGGGCGTGCGCCGCAGCACGGTGGACTTCGATTCGCAGGATCAATACATCATCGGTGCGAACCGGGACGACAGCGGCAGCGCTCGCTACGCCGAGACGCTGCCCGTGGCGTCGCTGCGCTACCAGCCGACGCGCGACCTGGCGTTCTACACCTCCGTGGGCCGCGGCTTCGAGACGCCGACGCTCAACGAGTTGTCCTACCGCGCTGATGGCTTGGGGGGGCTGAATTTCGCCCTCCAACCCGCGACCAACGAAAGCGTCGAAGTGGGAGCCAAGGCGCGCATCGCAGGGGGCCTGCTCACGGCCGCGGTGTTCCAGACGCGCACCGACGACGAGATCGTGACCGCCACGAACATCGGCGGCCGGGCAACCTACCAAAACGCCGGCCGCACCCGACGCGATGGCTTCGAACTGGCCTGGCAGCACGAGACGGAAAACCACTGGCGCACCCAGCTTGCCTACACCTGGCTCGATGCGCGCTACAGCGACCCGTTTTGCTCGACCGTGCCGTGCAGCGCGGGCAGCTTCGTGCCGGCCGGCAATCACATCCCGGGCATTGCCCCGCAGATGTTCTTCGCCTCGTTCGGCTGGGTGCCGCCTGAGGGCTGGCGCGCGGGCACCGAAGTGCGAGCGATGGCGAGCGTGCAGGCCAACGATCGCAACACGATCAGCGCGCCGGGCTATGGCCTGCTGGCGCTGTTCGCGGGCTACGTCAAGCATTGGGAGCACTGGGAAATCAACGCCTTCGTGCGCATCGACAACGTGCTCGACAAGCGCTACATCGGCTCGGTCATCGTCAACGAGGGCAACTTTCGTTACTTCGAGCCGGCACCAGGGCGCAACTGGACGCTGGGCGTGAGTGGGGCGTATCGTTTCTGAATTCCGACAGGGGGTGCCTATGGAATTCAAGGATCGACACGATGCGGGCCGCGTGCTCGCCAAGGCGCTCGATGCATGGCGCGGGCGTCAGGATGTGCAAGTGCTGGCGCTGCCGCGCGGCGGTGTGCCTGTTGCGTGGGAGGTCGCGCAAGCATTGGGAGCGCCGCTGGACGTGCTGGTCGTGCGCAAGCTGGGCCTGCCAGGGCACGAAGAGTTCGCGATGGGCGCCATCGCATCGGGCGGCGTGCAGGTGATGGAAGAGCTGAGCCATGCCTGGCCCGTGTCCGAAGAGGCGGTCGAAGCGGTGGTTGCGCGCGAGCAGGCCGAACTGGTGCGCCGGGAGCAGCTTTATCGCAGCGGCCGGCCGCCCCTGGAACTGGCAGGGCGCGTGCTGATCATCGTTGATGACGGCCTGGCAACGGGTGCCACCATGCGCGCGGCCGTGATGGCGGCTCGGGCGGGCAAGCCTGAACGGATCATCGTCGCGATACCCGTAGCGTCTTCAGAGGCCGTGCAGAGTGTGGGTGCGGTTGCCGATGAGGTGGTTTGTGTTTTCGCGCCGGAGCACTTTCGTGCCGTGGGCCTCTGGTACCAGGACTTCGAGCAGACGAGCGATGAAGAGGTCAGGCAATTGCTGACCGGCAGCCGTTGACCTCGAGAAAGCAAAAAGGCCCGCCGGACGCTTGAAACGTCTGCGGGCCCTGGTCGGCGATGCGCCGAACTGAATCAGAGACCGGCTGCCTCGCGCAGGGCGGCTGCTTGTGCCGTGCTCTCCCACGTGAACTCGGGCTCTTCGCGGCCAAAGTGGCCGTAAGCCGCGGTCTTGGCATAGATCGGGCGCAGCAGGTCGAGCATCTGGATGATGCCCTTGGGACGCAGATCGAAGTGCTCTTGAATCAGCGCTGCGATCTTGTCGTCGGAAATCACGCCCGTGCCTTCGGTATAGACGGTCACGTTCATCGGCTTTGCCACACCGATCGCGTAGGCGACCTGGATCTGGCACTGCCGCGCCAGCCCGGCGGCGACGATGTTCTTGGCGACGTAGCGTGCAGCGTAGGCGGCCGAGCGGTCGACCTTGCTCGGGTCCTTGCCCGAGAACGCGCCGCCACCGTGCGGGCAAGCGCCGCCGTAGGTGTCGACGATGATCTTGCGGCCGGTGAGGCCGCAGTCGCCCTGTGGGCCGCCGATGACGAAGCGGCCGGTCGGGTTGATCAGGTAGCGCGTGTCCTTGAGCCATTCCTTTGGCAGCACCGGCTTGATGATTTCCTCGATGACCGCCTCGACGAAGGAAGGCTTCATCTGGGTTGCGGTCTCGCTCTGGTCAGGGTGGTGCTGTGTGGAAAGCACGACGGTGTCGATGCTGTGCGGCTTGCCGTCGACATAGCGCATCGTCACCTGGCTCTTGGCATCGGGACGCAGAAAGGGCAGGCGGCCGTCCTTGCGCAACTGGGCCTGGCGTTCGACGAGGCGATGGGCGTAGTAGATGGGCGCCGGCATCAGTTCGGGTGTCTCGTCGCAGGCATAGCCGAACATCAGGCCCTGGTCGCCGGCGCCGGTGTTGAGGTGGTCGTCGCTCGCGTGGTCCACGCCCTGTGCGATGTCGTTGGACTGCTTGTCATAGCAGACCATTACTGCGCAGCCCTTGTAGTCGATGCCGTAGTCGGTGTTGTCGTAGCCGATGCGCTTGATGGTATCGCGCGCTACCTGGATGTAGTCGACATGCGCGTTGGTGGTGATTTCGCCGGCCAGCACGACGAGACCGGTGTTGGTCAGCGTCTCGGCAGCGACGCGCGAGCGGGGGTCCTGTGCAAAGATCGCGTCGAGGATTGCATCGGAAATCTGGTCGGCCACCTTGTCTGGATGGCCCTCGGAAACCGATTCGGAAGTGAAGAGAAAGTCGTTCGCCATTTCGATGTAACTCCATGCTGGTCGGTTGGCGCGTTGCCAACCCTATTGGAGCTTTGGCGAACGCTTTAGCAGTGTTGTTTAAGGTCGCCCTGCAAGTAGTTCCATAACTCAGCGACAATTTGGATTCTATTCGAGCCGCGCTGTAGGCTGCGCGCGCGTCATGGTTTCACCCCCCTTGCTTCGATGATTTTTCTGTTCCGATTGCTTGCTCGTGTGCCGTTGCCGTGGATGCACGCGCTCGGCGGCGGCCTGGGCTGGCTGGTCTGGTGGACGGCGCCGGACTACCGCCGGCGCTTTCGGGAAAACGCCGAGGCAGCCGGCTTCACGCCCGGCGAGTACCGCCCGGCCATTGCCGCGGCGGGGGCCATGGTGGGCGAACTTCCGTGGGTCTGGGCTCGGCCACGGGGTGAAAGCCTGCTGCCGCACATCGTGCGATGGGACGGCATCGAGGCATTCGAAGCAGCGCTGGCCGAACGCAAGGGCGTGATCCTCGTGTCGCCTCATCTCGGCAGTTGGGAAACGTTTGGCCAAGCCGTGGGCGAACGCTTCTTCGAGAAGTACGGACCGATCACGGCACTCTTTCGACCCGCTCGCAAGAAATTCATGGCCAATCTGATTGCCGGCTCGCGCGACAGGCCTGGTCTGCAGACCTTGCCGACCACTGTTTCCGGCGTGCGTGGACTCATCCGCACGTTGCGCGGGGGGGGCTACACCGGCATCCTGCCCGACCAGGTACCGCCGCTCGGGCAGGGCGTCTGGGCTCCGTTTCTCGGCCGGCCGGCCTACACGATGACCTTGCTGCCGCGTCTTGCTCAGCAGACGGGCGCTCGCGTTTTCCTCGGCGTGTGCGAGCGGCTACCTCGCGGCGCAGGCTACGCCATACGCTTCGAGCCATTCGATGGCACCGCCATGAGCGATCCCAAGGCCACGCCAGAGGCCGCCGCCACCGCGATGAACCAAGGCATCGAGCGGCTGATCCGCAGCCTTCCTGGCCAGTACGTTTGGGACTACGCGCGCTACAAGCAGCCGCGCGCCGAAACGGTCACGGCGGCATCGCCAGGGGATCGCGCATGAGCCTGACTTCCAAGCTCGGCATCGAGTTCATGCGGGCCTTGGCGCATGTGCCATTGCCACTGATACGCGGCTTCGGCAAGGCGCTCGGGCCGGTCTTGCACGCGCTCGCCGCGCCGCGCCGGCGTGTCGTGGATGCCAATCTGGCGCTGTGCTTTCCCGAAAAATCCGCGGCGGAGCGTCGGCGCATCGCGCGCGAGACGTTTGTCTACGTGGCGCAATCGTGGCTGGACCGAAGCTGGCTCTGGCATGCGCCGGAGCACGTTGTCGCCAGCCGGCTCAAGGTGGTGGGCGCTGCCAGCGAAATCGACGAAATTGCCAATGGCAAGGAGCCGATGATTTTGTTCGCGCCGCATTTCTACGGCCTCGATGCCGCAGCCACGGCGCTGACCATGCATACGGCGCGTCCTTCGACCACCATCTACACCACGCAACGCGACCCCCTGATCGACGAGTGGATCAGCGAAGGCCGCAAGCGCTTCGGCAACGTGATCACGCTCAACCGCGTCGACGGCATCAAGCCCATCATCGCGGGTCTGCGAAAAGGAGGGTTGCTCTACCTCTTGCCGGACATGGATTTCGGCCGCGACCAGACTGTGTTCGTGCCGTTCTACGGTGTACAGGCTGCCACCGTGCCGTCGCTCTCGCGCTTCGCGCGGTTGGGGCGCGCCAAGGTGGTGCCGATCGTGTCGAAGCTCGTCAAGGGGGGCTATGAAATCCAGGTGCTGCCCGCCTGGCAGAACTTCCCGACCGATGACGTGATCGCCGATACGACGCTCATGAACGAGCGCTTGCAAGGCTATATCGACACGATGCCGTCGCAGTACTACTGGGTGCATCGCCGCTTCAAGACGCGACCCGAAGGAGAAGCGAGCGTCTATTGAGAGGGCTTTCGAGAGGGATTTCGGTTCCCCTTGACGAAGGCTTCTATTTCGGCGGCGACCCGTTGAGACTGTTCGTGAACGATCCAGTGCGTAGCGCCCGGGATCTTCCTGATGTCGAGGTCCGGCACGTAGTCGTCCAGACCGTCGAGCAGACCCGGCAGGAGCGCTGCATCATCCATGGCCCAGAGCACCAGCGTCGGGGCGCTGACGGTCAAGCGTTCTCTCGGCAGCGTCGGAATCTGTGACGGCTGCCCGGGCATCGGCGGCTTCAGCGGAGTCACGCGGTACAGATTGCACGCCCCGGTCAGGCCGGCGTCCCATACCTCGCGATATTGGTTCTTGACGTCTTCCGTAAGCCAGCCGAAGCCATCGGCGCCGGCCTTCATCAGTTCGAAGAACGGCCACATGCGGCGATAGTCGTCGGCTGAAAGCAGCGTCTCGGCATCGGGCCGTGCAAGGAAGTTCATGTAGGCGCTGGCGGCCTGCTGTGCGGGGTTGTTCTGCAGTTCTCGCATGAACGTGCCCGGGTGCGGCGAATTGATGATGACCAGCTTGCCGAGTTTGTCGGGATGTTGGTTTGCATAGCCCCAGCCAAATGCACCGCCCCAGTCGTGCGCGACGAGCACGTCGATCTTTCCGTCCTTGCTTTCGCTTGCGGCAAGCTCGAAGACGTCCTGCACGAGCAGATGCGGGCGATAGGCCGCCACGTCTTTGGGCGAACTGGATTTCTCGAAGCCCCGAAGGTTTGGCGCCACGCACCGAAAGCCGCCATGCTCGGACTTGGCGAAGTGCTCGAGCAATTCGTCCCAGATGAAAGCCGCTTCGGGAAAGCCATGCAGGAACAGCATCAGCGGCCGGCCGGGGGCGCCGGTCGCCCTGCAGCTGAGCGTGGTGCCGTTGGGGAGCTGGCGGGCGAAAGTTTCGATCACGGGGTCTCCTTCATTGCGCTTCGTTGAATGTCACGGTTCGTCCGGAGGCAAGAGGAAGAAGGAGTCGCCGTCGCGTCAGGGCCCTTCGTCAGCCGATCCAGCCGATCCAGCCGGTTCGGTCGGCTCGGCAGGTTTTGCGTCGCCCGGATGCGCCCACTGCCACAGCAACTCGGCGGCTTCGTCCACCCCTTGCAGCTTCAATGCCGAGAACAGTTTGACCTCGCCGCCGCCGGCTTGCAGTCGCGTAATCGACAGCACCTTCGCTCCGTCGGAGCGCGTGAGCTTGTCGGCCTTGGTGAGCAGCACGAGGAACTTGAGCCCTTGCTCGACCCTCGGCCGGATGACCTCGAGCAGGATCTCGTCCAGTTCGGTGAGGCCGTGGCGTGGGTCGCACATCAGCACGACACCCCGCAGGTTCTCGCGCGTCATCAGATAGTTTCCCATGACGCGCTGCCACCGCAACTTGGCTTCCCTGGGCACTGCTGCGTAACCGTAGCCGGGGAGGTCGGCCAGCACTGCGTCGTCGACCTTCTGCTTGCCGACGCCGAAGAGATTGATGTGCTGCGTGCGGCCCGGCGTCTTGGATGCGAAGGCGAGCCGGGTCTGCTGGGTCAGCGTATTGATGGCAGTCGACTTGCCCGCGTTGGAGCGACCGACGAAGGCGATCTCCGGCAGGTCGAACATGGGTAGGTGCTCCAGCTGCGGAGCACTGGTGAGGAAGTGGGCGGTGTGCAGCCATCCGCGCGCGACACGAACGCGCTCGGCGGTTGCGGCGTCGACGGCGGGCGCCGTGCGGGAATAGGATGCGGCCGGCTTGCGCGGCGGGGTGGTCATCAATGAGCTTTCGTAGCGGGGCGCCATTGTAGAATCGCCGGGTTTTGCGCCATAAATCTAAGCCCCCGATATGAAGTTGTTTGCCCATTTTCTGCTTGCAGCCCTTCTGGGCGCCGCCGCCAATGTCAGCTTCGCGGCTGACGAGCCTGCCGACAAGGCGGCTGCCGAAGCACCCGCCAAAGCGGCCAAGCCGGATCCGGCCAAGGGGGACACCCTCTTCAATACGGCACCTCCGAACAGCCAGAGCTGTGCGTCGTGCCACAACGCCGACGGCAATTCGGCCATTGCGGGCAATCCCAAGCTGGCGCAACAGCATCCCGAATACATCTTCAAGCAGTTGCAGGACTTCAAGTCCGGCAAGCGCAAGAGCGCGATCATGAGGCCCATGGCCGAGCGCCTGTCTGAAGAGGACATGCGCAACATCGCCTGGTTCGTCGGATCCAAGAAGGTCAAGATCGGCTATTCGAAGGAAAAGGACCTCGTAGGCCTTGGCGAAAAAATCTTCCGCGGCGGCCTGGCCGATCGGCAGATTCCGGCCTGCGCCGGCTGCCACAGCCCAGACGGTGCCGGCATTCCCGCGCAATACCCGCGCCTGGGTGGCCAGCATGCCGAGTACACGGTGGCGCAGTTGACCATGTTCCGCGACGGCGGGCGCCTCAATTCGCCGCAGATGAAGGGCGTCACCGCCAAGCTCAGCGATCGCGAAATCAGGGCGGTGGCCGACTACATTGCCGGACTGCGTTGACCCCCTGCGGTTCATCGTGAACTAACCGCCAACAACAAACCCCAAACAGGGCGGGCCGATCCAGACAGGATGGCCCGCCTTTTTGCTTTTCAACGACTTGCTCTCCATGTCAGTTTCCACGCACGGGCTTCGAGTACGACACGGTCCCCAGGCGGTCCGTGCGGCGGTGGAGTTGTTTTCTTCGATGCGCTTTGCGATCGCCTTGCTGACGATCATCTGCACTGCATCCATCATCGGCACCGTGCTGAAGCAGCACGAGCCAATCGGCAACTATGTCAACCAGTTCGGACCTTTCTGGGCGGAGCTCTTTCACACGGCGAAGCTGGACACGATCTACAGCGCCTGGTGGTTCCTGCTCATCCTCACATTCCTGGTCATCAGCACGTCGCTGTGCATCGCGCGCAATACGCCGCGCATCTTTGCGGACCTCAAGACCTACAAGGAAGACATCCGGGCGCAAAGCCTCAAGGCATTCGGCCAGCGCGCCGAAACCGTGCTCGACGAAACGCCTGACGTCGCCGCCAATCGAATCGGGCAACTTCTGGTCAGCGGCGGTTGGAAGGTCAAGCTCCAGCAGCGCGAGGGCAAAGGCTGGATGGTCGCTGCGCGCGCGGGCGGCGCACACAAGCTCGGCTACATCGCCGCGCACAGCGCTATCGTGCTCGTGTGCATTGGCGGCTTGTTCGACGGCGACCTTGTCGTGCGCGCCCAGACCTGGTTCAACGGAAAGAGCGTCTACACGGGCGGCGGACTGATCTCCGACGTTGCACCGCAGCACCGGCTGTCGCCGAACAATCCGACCTTCAGGGGCAACATTCTGGTGCCGGAGGGCGGACAGTCGAGCGTGGCGATCCTGAATCAGGCAGACGGGGTGCTGCTCCAGGATCTGCCCTTTTCGATCGAGCTGAAGAAGTTCATCGTCGACTACTACTCGACCGGCATGCCCAAGCTGTTCGCGAGCGAGGTGGTGCTGCACGATCGCGAGACGGGCAAGGAGATTCCGGCGCGCATCGAGGTGAACCATCCGGCCAGCTACAAAGGCGTCGAGATCTATCAGTCGAGCTTTGACGATGGCGGGTCGACCGTGAAGCTCAAGGCCGTCCCCATGGGTGCGGCATCGAAGCCGTTCGAGATTGAAGGCACCATCGGGAGCAGCACCGAGATCACCAACGGCAGCGATCGGCTCACGCTCGAGTACACGGCTCTGCGCGTGATCAACGTCGAGAACTTCGGCGATAGCTCTGGCGAGATGACGAGCGGGGCGGACGTTCGCAAGGTCGATCTGCGCGGGGAACTCGAATCCCGCCTGGGCGCCGCCAACAAGACCAACAAACCGAAAACCTTGCGCAACATCGGCCCGAGCATTGGCTACAAGTTGCGCGACGCTGCCGGTCAAGCGCGCGAATACCAGAACTACATGGTCCCCGTCGACACCGGCGACGGCCACCCGGTCTTCCTGCTCGGCGTGCGTGATCGCCCTGAAGATCCCTTCCGTTATCTTCGCGTGCCCGCCGACGACAAGGGCTCAATGGACGGTTTCGTGCGCATGCGCGAGACGCTCGCGGACCCCAAGGGGCGAGCGCTCGCCATCGACCGCTACATCGAGCGGACCACCGATCCGAAACGTCCCGAGCTGGCGAACCAACTGCGCACGTCGGCCACGCGCGCGCTCGCGCTGTTCGCGGGCACGGAACGGGCCAAGGCCGATGCGGTGAGCACCGGCGGCTGGCAGGCCATTGCCGAATTCATGGAGGCGAACGTGCCCGAGGCCGAGCGCGAACGCGCGGGCGCGGTGCTGGTGCGCATCCTCAACGATGTGCTCTTTGAAGTGCTCAATGTGAGCCGGGAGAGGGCGAGTCTCGCTCCGCTGCCGCCTGACGAGAACTCGCAGGCATTTCTCACCCAGGCCGTCCTGGCGATCAGCGATGCGCACTTCTATCCCGCCCCGGTGGCGATGATGATGACGGACTTCAAGCAGGTGCAGGCCAGTGTCTTTCAGGTGGCTCGGGCGCCGGGCAAGAACATCGTCTATCTTGGATGCCTGTTGCTGATCATCGGCATTTTTGCGATGCTTTACGTCCGGGAGCGCAGACTGTGGGTCTGGCTGACGAAGGACGGCGTGACGAGACCCGGAACGTCCGCCACCATGGCTTTTTCGGTCAATCGCAAGACCATCGATAGCGATCGCGAATTCGAGCATCTGAAAGACAAGCTGCTCGCCATCAGGAAAGACACGGCGTCATGACTACCACCACCCTCACGCTCAACGACAGCTGGCTGTCGCGCCGAAACACCTTCGACTGGATCTTTGCGGCCCTGGTCGTGGCGGGCGGGCTCTTTGCCTTCTCGCGCTATGCCGGCTCGATGGACTATTACGAAAAGGTGATCCTGGTCGCGGCGATGGTCGCCGGTGTCTGGATCGGCTGGTTCTGGCGGCCCCTGCGGGTGCTCGCCATCGTGGTTGGGTGTGCGACGCTGCTGGCGATCACGTCTTACCAGGGTGATCTGGCGCGTGCCGATTCGGTCTTCTGGCTCAAGTACTTCCTGTCGAGCCAGTCGGCCATCCTGTGGATGAGCGTGCTCTTCTTCATGAGCACGCTGTTCTACTGGATCGGCTTCTTCGGTGGCAAGCAGGGTGACGCCATGGATCTCATCGGCTCGCGGCTGGCCTGGGCCGCTGTGACGATGGCGCTGATCGGCACGATGGTTCGCTGGTACGAGAGCCATCAGCTGGGCCCGGATATCGGCCATATCCCCGTCAGCAACCTGTACGAGGTATTCGTCTTGTTCTGCTGGCTGACGGCGAGCTTCTATCTCTACTTCGAGTCGCGATATCGCACGCGCGCGCTCGGCGCCTTCGTGATGCTGGTGGTGAGCGCCGCGGTGGGCTTTCTGCTTTGGTACACGCTGGTGCGCGATGCCCACGAGATCCAGCCATTGGTACCGGCCCTGCAGAGCTGGTGGATGAAGCTGCACGTGCCGGCCAATTTCATCGGCTACGGCACCTTCTCCCTTGCAGCCATGGTGGCCTTCGCCTATCTGATCAAGGAACAGGCGGATGAGACCCGCTGGTACAAGCTCACGCCTATCTGGCTGCTCGGGGTGGCGCTGTGCTTCGTGCCCGTGGCGTTCCGCCAGCGGGCGCAGGAGGCCGGCGGCAGCTACTGGGTCGGCTATGCCGTGATTTCGGCGCTGATCGCGGCAGGAATCCTGCTCGGCCGCCGCCGCATTGCTGCGCGCCTGCCCGCGAACGAGGTGCTGGACGACGTCATGTACAAGTCCATCACCGTCGGCTTTGCCTTCTTCACCATCGCGACCGTGCTCGGGGCGCTTTGGGCGGCCGACGCCTGGGGCGGCTACTGGAGCTGGGACCCGAAGGAGACTTGGGCGCTGATCGTTTGGCTCAACTATGCGGCCTGGTTGCACATGCGGCTCGTCAAGGGGTTGCGCGGCACTGTGGCCGCTTGGTGGGCCCTTGGCGGACTCGCAGTAACCACTTTCGCGTTCCTGGGCGTCAACATGTTCCTGAGCGGATTGCACAGCTACGGAACCCTGTAGAGCCGTGAATCGGCTTGCCGCGTAACCAGATCGTTGCCGGGAACGAACTCAGTCATGCATACCCATTCTGTCGAAAAGGCGTCCCATGTTGATTCGGTCTCGTGACAACGGCTTTATCCATCCGCATTCGAGCGAAATCACGCCCAAAGGCGTGTACGAAGGCAGGCGTGACACGCTGAAGTGGCTCGCCACCGGCGTAGCGGGCGCCGCGATGGCGTCGTGGGCATCCCGCGAGGCGCTCGCACAGGTCGCCGCACCCGGCAAGCTGGCGCCGCTTCCAAGTGTGAAGTCGACCGTTCCAGGTGCGCAGACCATGGAAAAGCTGACCGACTACAAGGACGTCACCAGCTACAACAATTACTACGAGTTCGGCACCGACAAGGAAGATCCGGTCAAGAACGCGGGCACGCTCAAGACCAAGCCTTGGACGGTGGAAGTCGAAGGCCTCGTCAAGAAGCCGGGCAAGTACGGAATCGAAGACCTGATCAAGCTCAGCGCCCAGGAAGAGCGCATCTACCGGCTGCGTTGCGTCGAAGGTTGGTCGATGGTCATTCCGTGGGTTGGCTACTCTCTGGCCGAGTTGATCAAGAAGGTCGAACCACAGGGCAACGCGAAGTACGTGGAGTTCGTGACGCTCGCTGATCCGAAGACCATGCCCTTTGTCGGCTCGCGCGTTCTCGACTGGCCCTACACCGAAGGCCTGCGCATGGACGAGGCCATGCATCCGCTCACCTTGCTGACTTTCGGCATGTATGGCGAGGTGCTGCCGAATCAGAACGGCGCCCCCGTGCGAATCGTGGTGCCCTGGAAGTACGGCTTCAAGAGCGGCAAATCGATCGTGAAGATCCGCTTCGTCGAAAAAGAGCCCGGCACCGCGTGGAACAAGGCCGCGGCGCAGGAGTACGGCTTCTACTCCAACGTCAATCCCAACGTCGATCACCCGCGCTGGAGCCAGGCGACCGAGCGCCGCATCGGAGACGGCGGCGGCCTGTTCGCCAAGCGGGCGAAGACGCAGATGTTCAACGGCTACGAGGCCCAGGTCGGTCAGTTGTACGCCGGCATGGATCTCAAGAAGTACTACTGAGCGAGCCTGTCGTGAACAAGCTCCTGATGCACCCGGCCGCGAAGCCGGCGGTGTTCGTCGCCTGTCTTCTGCCGTTCGCGTGGTTGTTCTACGGCGCGCTCACCGACGGGCTGGGCGCGAATCCGGCGGAGCACCTCATCCGCTCGACCGGTGACTGGACGCTTCGCTTCATCTGCATCGTGTTGGCCGTGACACCTTTGCGGGTGATCACCAAGACGAACGCGTTGGCGCGTTTTCGCCGGATGCTGGGGCTCTTTGCGTACTTCTATGTTGTTGTCCACCTGTTGAGCTACAGCTGGTTCGACATGGGTTTCGAAGTGCAGGACATCGCCAAGGACATCGCGAAGCGGCCGTTCATCCTGGTGGGTTTCACCGGTTTTGTGCTGCTGACGCCGCTCGCCGCGACATCGTTCAATAGGGCCATCAAGGCAATGGGCGCAAAGCGCTGGCAGGCGCTGCACAGGCTGGTCTATGTGATCGCCGGGCTTGGCTTGCTGCACTTCTTCTGGATGCGCGCGGGCAAGAACAACTTCTCTGAAGTGTTCGTCTACGCGGGGATCATTGCTGTTCTGCTGGGATGGCGGCTGTGGAACTTCGCCAGCAAGACAAAGCAGAAGCTGGCGCCCTCGGTCGCCCCCCGCGCGCAGCTGAGCAAGTAGGAGTTTTCGGCGGTCTGCGGCGGCGGACGCTCAGTCGCTGAAGCGTTCGCTTCGGAGTTGCTCTTCGACGCTTTCGCGGCGGCGGATCAGTTTCGCGGTTTGTCCGCTGACGAGGACCTCAGCCGCGCGGCCGCGTGTGTTGTAGTTGCTGGCCATTGCCATGCAATAGGCGCCGGCCGAGAGCACAGTCAACAGATCGCCGGCTTCGGTACGCAGGGCACGATCACGCCCGATCCAGTCGCCGCTTTCGCAAATCGGGCCCACCACGTCGTACAGCACGAAAGCACCGTCCTGCCGCTCCGCGACAGGAACGATCTGGTGGAAGGCTTGGTACATGGCCGGCCTCGGCAAATCGTTCATTGCCGCATCGACAATGCAGAAGTTCTTTTCTTCGCCGGGCTTTGTGTAGAGCACCTCCGTCACGCAGACGCCCGCGTTGCCCACCAGCGAACGGCCAGGTTCGACGATGAGCCGACGCCCGCCGAAGCCTCGCGCATCGAGACGGGCCAGCATCTGGCGCCAAAGCGTATCGGCACCGGGGGGTGTATCGCCGTTGTAATCGATGCCGAGCCCACCGCCGAAGTCGAGGTGGTGCAGCTTGATGCCGGTCTTTTCGATAGCCTCGACGAGGTCCAATACACGCTCGAGCGCTTCGAGGTAGGGGGATGTGTCGGTGATCTGCGAGCCGATATGGCAGTCGATGCCGACGACCTGCAATCCCTTGAGAGAAGCCGCGTGCTGATAAATTGCCACTGCCCGGTCGTGGGCGACGCCGAACTTGTTTCCCTTGAGGCCGGTGGAAATGTAGGGGTGCGTCTTCGGGTCGACGTTCGGGTTGATGCGCACACTGATGGAAGCGCGGCGCCCCTCTTCAACGGCGACTGCGTTGAGCACGTCGATTTCCGCTTCGCTTTCCACGTTGAAGCATGCGATGCCGGCGGCGAGCGCCTGGCGCATCTCGGCGCGCGTCTTTCCGACGCCGGAAAAGATCACCTTGGCGGGATCAGCGCCCGCTGCCAGCACGCGTGCCAGTTCGCCGCCGGAAACAATGTCGAAGCCGCAGCCGGCCTCCGCGAACACGCGCAGGACGCCGAGTGATGAATTTGCCTTGATTGCATAGCAGATCAGCGCGTCGCGACCTTCGAAACCGCGCTGGTAGGCCTCGAGCGCGTCCAGCATCCATTGCCTCGAATAGACGAAGAGAGGAGTGCCATGCTCCCGGGCGAGCGCGGAAAGCTTCTGTCCTTCAACATGCAATTCGCCGTCCCTGCGTGCAATGTGAGGATGGCCGGGGAGTCGTGCGACTTCGCTCACTTGGTATCTCCGTGCGGCGTTGCCGGTGCGTTCGGTGCAGTCGAGTCGTTCAGTGTGGACGGCGGCGGGGCGGCGTTCGTCGGAGGTGTTGGTTGTTCAGGCTGAGGGGCGGCCTTTGTCGCCGAGTCGGACTTTCCAATGCCCGGAAGCAATGCCTGCGGCAGCGTGGCACGCTCCTTCGCAGCGGGATCCGTAGGCAGGTAGAGCGAACCCTTCTGGCCGCAGCCCGTCAAGGCGACCCCAACGAGCGTGAGGCCGACGGCGCTCACTAGAATTTGGCGAACATTCAACATGGCGAAATTGTAATGACCGACCCCGAGTACATGGACCGCGCAGAAGCAGCGCTCGCAGCGATCGAGCGAGCTTGCGATCGCATCAACGATTCGACCGATGCAGACATCGACAACCAGCGCGTCGGCGGGATGATCACGATCACGTTTCGCAATGGAAGCCAGTTGATCATCAACCTGCAGAAACCCTTGCAGGAAATCTGGCTGGCCGCGCGTTCTGGCGGTTATCACTACCGCCATGACGGCAGCGCCTGGGTGGACACCAAGACGCGCGAGGAATTCTTCGAGAATCTCTCGCGCGAAGCGACCCTCCAGGCCGGTCAACCTCTGAGGTTCTCCGCCGACTGACGACCCATCATTCGCCCGGCTCGTTCGATTCGGCCGGTTCGACAGGTCAGTTGCGGAACAGGTCGAGGATCTTGCTGCGTTCTTCCGGCGCCGGCGTCGGGCTGATCGGTGCTCCGCTGATTGCTTCCACCGGCTGCGTCGGGCCGCTTTCGACACCCAGCGTCGCAACGCCCCGGCCCGGTGCGTAGTCGTCGTAGTACCACTCGCCGCCCACGTTGACGACACCGGCAGGCGCGGGTACTTCAGCGACTGGAACGCCCTTGATGGCGGTCTCCATGTAGTTGATCCAGATCGGCAGACTCAGGCCGCCGCCGGTTTCGCGATCGCCGAGCTTGCGTGGCGTGTCATAGCCCATCCACGCGATGGCAGCCATTGTTGGCTGGAATCCCGCAAACCACGCATCGAGCGAATCGTTGGTGGTCCCGGTCTTGCCGTAAATGTCCGTCCGCTTGAGCGTGGCCTGCGCCTTGGCCGCCGTGCCGCCGCTCGCCACTGATTGCAGCAGGCTGTCCATGATGTAGGCATTGCGCTGCGGGATCGCTCGCATCGATTCGTTGAGCAAGGGCGGCTGCTTGTCCACCAAGACTTTGTCCTTGTGGTCGGTCACGCGCGTCACGAGATAAGGATTGACGCGATATCCGCCGTTCGCGAACACGGAATAGGCGGTCGCCATCTGCATCGGCGTGACCGAACCGGCACCAAGGGCCATTGGCAGGTAGGCCGGGTGCTTTTCTCGCTCGAAGCCGAAGTTGGTGATCCAGTCCTGTGCGTAACGCGTTCCGATCGATTGCAGGATCCGGATCGACACCATGTTCTTCGACTTCATCAACGCGCGACGCAAGGGCATGGGCCCTTCGAAAGCGCCGTCGTAGTTCTTCGGCTCCCAGGGCTGGCCACCGGTCGTGCCGGCGTCGAAGAACAAGGGCGCGTCGTTGATCACCGTGCTGGGCGTGAAGCCCTTTTCCAGCGCCGCCGAATAGATGAATGGCTTGAAGCTCGAGCCGGGTTGCCGCCAAGCCTGAGTGACGTGATTGAACTTGTTCTTGTCGAAATCGAAGCCCCCGATCATTGCCTTCACGGCCCCGTCGCGCGGGTCCATTGCGACGAAAGCGCCCTCGACCTCGGGCAATTGGGTGATTTCCCATGATCCCTTCGGCGTCTTGACCACGCGGATCACTGCGCCGCGGCGAACCCTGATGTTGGGCGGTGCTTTTTCTGAGAGGCCGGATTGCGCGGGCCTCAGGCCGTCACCCACGATCTGCAAGGTGTCGCCGTTGCTGCGAACCGCGGTGATTTCCTTGGCGTTGGCCTTGAGCACGACCGCCGACATCACATCGCCGTTGTCGGGATGTTCGGCCAGCGCATCGTCCACGGCTTCGTCGAGTTCTTTCGGGTCGTTCGGAAGATCGACGAACTTTTCAGGCCCGCGGTAGATCTGGCGGCGCTCGTAGTCCATGATGCCCTTGCGAAGCGCGCGGTACGCCGCTGCCTGATCGTCCGCCACCAGCGTGGTGTAGACCTTCAGGCCGCGCGTGTAGGTGCTGTCGCCGTATTGCGCATACATCAGCTGCCGAACCGTTTCGGCGACGTATTCGGCATGCAGGCGCGTGGGGTCGGCGGCGTCGCGCAGGTGAAGGTCTTCCTTCTTGGCTTCGGCCGCCTGTTCGGCGGTGATGAAGCCCGCTTCCTGCATGCGGTCGATCACATAGAGCTGCCGGCCGCGTGCGCGCGTCGGATTGTTGACGGGATTGTTCGCGCCCGGCGCCTTCGGGAGGCCCGCCAGCATCGCCGCCTGCGCAATGGTGATGTCCTGCAGGGGCTTGCCGAAATACGCTTCCGACGCAGCCGCAAAACCATAGGCCCGATTGCCCAGATAGATCTGGTTCAGGTAGATCTCGAGGATCTGGTCCTTCGTGAGCAGGTGCTCCAGCTTGAATGTCAGCAAGACCTCATAGATCTTGCGGGTGAGGGTTTTCTCGGAACTCAGGTAGACGTTTCGAGCGACCTGCATGGTGATGGTCGACGCCCCTTGGCTCTTGACGCGATTCATGTTCGCGAGTCCGGCCCGCAGCATGCCTTTGTAGTCGACGCCGCCATGGTCGTAGAAGCGCGCGTCCTCGGCTGCGAGGACGGCATCCTTCATGACCTTGGGAACGGTGGCGATTGGCGTCAGATTTCGGCGCTCTTCGCCGAATTCGCCGATCAGGATGCCTTCGGACGAAAAAACCCGCAGGGGAAGCTTCGGACGGTAATCAGCCAGCTCGGAGATGTCCGGAAGGTTCGGATAAGCGACGGCCAACGCGACGGCAATGACGCAAATGACGGCGATCGCGCCCGCGGCAGCGAGGCCCAGGCACCACAATATGATTCGGATCAACCATTTCAGCCAGGCCGGTCGTTTGGGGGCAGGAGCAGGGGCTTTTGCGGCGCCCTTGGGTCGGGAAGTTTCTGGCATTGAGGCTGTTTGAGTCTTTGAGCATTATAAAAACGCGCTTGATGGAGGCGGAGAGTTCGTATCAGTTAGGACCCAAGTACTCCTATTTGTGACGTAAGTTGCAGATGGGAACTGTTGCGTCGACTTTTGACAACGATTGGTGATGCCGTGAGGGGTTCGTCTCTTGGTTGGCGTACTACCTGCTGCTAGCATGCAACCACACGCAAATTTTTCCAATCGTTACAAACGGACGGATCGAACTTGACAGACTTGGGATCGTTGTTTCGCCGCCAGCCCGCGCCATTGCTCGGGCTGGACGTCAGCTCGTCCAGCGTCAAGCTGGTCGAACTGGGCCGTGACGCGAGCGGCAAGTTGGTGCTGGAGCGATGCGCCATAGAGCCGCTCGAGCGCGGATGGATCACCGACGGCAACGTGGAAAAATTCGATGAGGTGGCGGAGGCCGTGCGGCGCGTCGTGCGCAAAAGCGGCACGCGCACCAAAAACGTCGCGCTTGCTTTGCCGCCGTCTGCGGTAATTACCAAAAAAATAGTCTTGCCGGGTGGAATGAGCGAGCAGGAACTCGAAATTCAAGTCGAGTCCGAGGCAAATCAATACATTCCTTTTTCCTTGGACGAGGTGAGTCTTGATTTCTGCGTCATTGGCCAGAGCGCGAGTTCGGCGGGGGACGTCGAGGTATTGATTGCCGCATCGCGCAAGGAAAAAGTGCAGGATCGCCAGGGCTTGGCTGAAGCGTCGGGCCTCAAGGCGGTGATTCTGGATGTCGAATCCTACGCATCGCGTTTGGCGACTGCGCGCCTCATCGAGCAACTTCCCGGTCAAGGTCGTGACGCCGTCGTCGCATTGTTCGAAGTAGGTGCCTTCACGACCAGCATGCAGGTCCTGCGCAACCAGGAAGTGCTGTATGACCGGGACCAGGCATTCGGCGGCGCTCAGCTCACCCAGCTCATCGTTCGCCAATACGGCTTTTCCGCAGAAGAAGCCGAAGCCAAGAAGCGAAGCGGCGATCTGCCCGAAGATTACGGCTCGGGCGTGCTCAAGCCCTTCGTCGCCAGCATCGCCCAGGAAATTGCCCGGGCGCTGCAATTCTTCTTCACGAGCACACCGCACAACCGCGTCGACTACGTGCTGTTGGCCGGCGGCTCGGCATCGCTCCCCGGCCTGACCAGCGCGGTCACGCGCCAGACTTCGTTCGCTTGTTCGCTCGTCAATCCTTTCGACGGAATGGAAATTGGCAGCGGGATCCGGGAAAAGAAGGTGCGCCGTGAAGCGCCCTCGTACCTGACATCGTGCGGCTTGGCGATGCGGAGGTTCCTGCAGTGATCCTCATCAACCTGCTCCCTCACAGGGAAGCTGCGCGCAAGCGTCGTCGAGAGACTTTTTACGCGACGCTGGGGCTTGCCGCCATTTTGGGCGCGGTGCTCGCCGGCGGGACTTACCTCTGGTACCAGGCCCAGATATCAGGCCAGCAGGCCAAGAACAGCCTGCTGCAAACCTCCATCACCAAGCTCGAAACCGAAATCAAGGAAATTTCGACCCTGCAAGCTGAAATCGCAGCACTGCGCGCGCGGCAGCAGGCGGTCGAAGATCTGCAGGGCGATCGAAATATGCCGGTGCACTTGCTCAACGAGCTTGTGAGGCAACTTCCTGACGGCGTGTACCTGACGAGCATGAAGCAGGACAACCAGACGGTGACCCTGCAAGGCATGGCGCAGTCCAACGAGCGCGTGTCCGAGTTGCTGCGCAATCTTGGCAACAACAGTCCATGGCTCGTCAAGCCGGAACTGATCGAGATCACATCGGGCAGTGTCAGCCTGAGCCCGCGCGACCAGCGACGCGTAGCGAACTTCACGATGCGCATCGGCCTCAAGCGGCCCACCGATGCGCAGAAGCCCGCGGCCGGCAAGCCCGCGGCCGGCAAGCCTGCGGCACCAGCAACAACAGCAGCACCAGCAGCCAAGGGTTAGGCGTTCATCATGGCAACTAAACGCTCTTCCCAAAAGTTCGACGTGGGCGCCGCAGTGCAGCGCCTGGGTCGGCAATTCCAGGGACTGAATCCGAACGATCCTTCGGTATGGCCGCCTGTGCCTCGCTATGCGCTGTGTGTGGCCGTCGCCGCAGCCGTGTTGGCAGCTCTTTGGTTTGTCTGGCTGACCAATTCGAACGACGAGCTCGAAGCGGCGCGTGCAAAGGAAGTCACTCTCCGTGCCGACTACCAGAAGAAGGTCGCGCAAGCGGCCAACCTCGAACTGCTCAAGAAGCAGCGCGAACAGGTCCAGCAATACGTCACGCTGCTTGAAAAGCAATTGCCGAGCAAGGCTGAAATGGATGCCCTGCTTTCCGACATCAATCAGGCGGGGCTTGGCCGCAGCCTTCAGTTCGAACTGTTCCGGCCCGGGCAGATTTCGGTGAAGGACTACTACGCCGAACTGCCGATCGCTGTGCGCGTGACCGGTCGCTACCACGACATGGGTGCATTCGCGGCCGACGTCGCGAACCTCTCGCGCATCGTGACCCTGAACAATCTTTCCGTGACTCCGCAAAAAGACGGGGCCCTTGTCATGGATGCCACTGCGCGGACCTACCGCTATCTGGATGAGGAAGAGCAAAACATGCAGAAGCGTGCGGCGGCGGGGGCAAAGAAGAAATGAGAACGCTCGGTTTTCTGGGTCTCTGTGTCGCCGCGGCGGTCCTGAGCGGCTGCATGGGGTCCGAACAAGAGGATCTGCAGCGCTGGATGGACGAGCAGCGCGCGCAGGTCAAGCCGACCGTGCCTCCGATCACGGAGCCCAAGAAGTTCACTCCGCAAGCCTATACGGAAGGCAGCGCCGTCGAACCGTTCGACATGCAGAAGCTGACGCAGGCGCTGCGTCGCGACTCCAGCCAGCCCAGCACCTCCGCACTCATCGCTCCGGAATTGACCCGCCGCAAGGAAGCGCTGGAAGCATTCCCGCTCGATTCGATGTCGATGGTGGGAAGCCTGAATCGCAATGGCCAACCGGTCGCGTTGATCAGTGTCGACAAGTTGCTCTATCAGGTCCGGGTCGGCAACTACCTCGGACTCAATTACGGGCGCATCACCCATATCAGTGAAACCGAACTCGGCTTGCGTGAAATCGTGCAGGACGCCGCCGGTGAATGGATCGAACGCGTGGCGACGCTGCAGTTGCAAGAGAGGACGAAATGAACCAAGAAAAATCAATGCTTGCGCAGTGGCTGCGCGCTGCCGGCGCGGCCGTGCTGGCCCTCAGTGCCGCTGCCGTCGTCCATGCCCAGAACGCGATCGAGTCGGTCACGAGTTCGATGCAGTCCGGTTCGGAGGTCGTCCGGATCGACTTCACGCAACCGCTGGCTGCGCCGCCGACTGGCTTTGCCATCCAATCGCCGGCACGCGTCGCGCTCGATTTTCCGGGCGTCACCAATGCCATCGGACGCTCGGCCGTCGAAGTGAACCAGGGCAACCTGAAGTCCGTCAATGTGGTTCAGGCTGGCGAACGCACGCGTCTGGTCCTTAACCTGAAGCAGGCGACGGCGTACAAGACCGAAATCCAGGGCAAGTCGCTCCTGGTGTCGCTCGAGCCCGTCGCTGGCGCGGCCCTGGCGACCACCATGGCGCAGTCGACCTTTGCGGAAAACCGCAACCGCGACATGCTGCCTCTTCGCGACGTCGATTTCCGGCTCGGATCCGATGGCACCGGTCGCGTGATCGTCGATCTTGCCAACAACCAGGTTGGCGTGGACATCCGCCAGCAAGGCAAGAACCTCGTCGTCGAGTTCACGAAGTCGACCCTGCCGGAAGGCTTGCGTCGCCGGCTCGACGTTTCCGATTTCGGAACGCCCGTTCAGTTGGTGACGACGCAGCAAGTCGGCGATCGCGTGCGCATGACCATCGAGCCCAAGGGCGAGTGGGAGCACAGCGCCTATCAAAGCGAAAACCAGTTCGTGGTTGAAGTTCGTCCACGCAAGGTCGACCCGACCAAGCTGACGCAGGGTGTTGGCTACAGCGGCGAGAAGCTGTCCTTGAACTTCCAAAACATCGAAGTGCGATCGCTTCTCCAGGTGATTGCCGACTTCACGAACTTCAACATCGTGACGTCAGATTCGGTCACCGGTGCGCTGACGCTTCGCCTGAAGGATGTTCCATGGGATCAGGCGCTGGACATCATCCTGCAGGCCAAGAACCTCGGCATGCGCAAGAACGGCAGCGTCCTCTGGATCGCTCCGAAGGATGAGATCAACGCCAAGGAAAAGCTCCAGTTCGAGGCCGAGAACGCCATTCAGAACCTGGAGCCGCTGCGCACGCAGTCCTTCCAACTCAATTACACCAAGGCAGTTCAGATTGCGCAGGGCCTGACCGGCACCGGTTCGGGCAGCGGTGGTGGCGGCGGTACGGCGACGCGAATCCTGAGCCCTCGGGGCAGCGTGCTCGCCGAAGCACGGACGAACCAGATCTTCGTCTCCGACATCCCCTCGCGCCTGGCGCAAGTGGCCGAACTGATCCAGAAACTCGATGTGCCTGTGCGTCAGGTGCTGATCGAAGCGCGCATCGTCGAGGCGACAGACACGTTCGGCAAGTCGCTGGGCGTCAAGCTCGGCGGCGGCATCATCAACACCAACGGCACAGTTGGAGCCAACCCCATCGTCACGCCGAATCCGGTCGTGAATGGCGTGTTCCAGAACCAGCCGACCGCAACAACGGTTTTCACGAATTCCAATTTCGTGAACCTGCCTTCGACGGGTGTTGCAGGCAACGGAAATGCGGCTGGAACCTTCGCGATTTCGCTGTTCAATTCGAGCTTGTCGAGAATTCTGAATCTGGAAATCTCCGCACTTGAAGCTGACGGAAAGGGCAAGGTCGTGTCGAGCCCACGTGTCGTGACGGCCGATCAAACCAAGGCTTTGATCGAACAGGGTACGGAACTCCCGTACCAGGTCGCGACATCCAGCGGTGCCACTTCCATCGCTTTCCGCAAGGCCAACCTGAAGCTCGAGGTGACGCCGCAAATCACCCCTGAAGGCAACATCATCCTGACGCTCGACGTCAACAAGGACACCGTCGGCCAAAACACGACGGCTGGATTTGCCATCAACACCAAGCACGTGCAAACCGAGGTGCTCGTTGAAAACGGCGGCACCGTGGTGATCGGCGGTATTTTTGAATTGACGGAAGCGACCGATGAATCGCGCATCCCGGTCCTCGGCGAAGTGCCTTACGTCGGAGCGCTTTTCCGTACGCGAAATCGCACGGCGAACAAGACTGAATTGCTGGTCTTTATTTCGCCGAAGATGATCACCGACCGCAATGCGGCTCGTTGAGTAACTAGTAGTTCTATGAGAAAGATGGCAATGGGGTACAAGAAATTTGTTGGGCTGCTGGCTATTGCGGGTGCTCTTGCTGCGTGTGGAGGAGGAGGAAGCCCTGGACTTCCGCCACTTACTTCTGGTAGTGGGACAGGGACCGGAACTGGCACAGGAACAGGCACCGGGTCGGGGTCGGGGTCGACTGCTGCTGCCGCTACGATCTCAGCGTCCATCGTGGACGCTTCGGATGTGCCGGTTGCCTCAAGTTCGATCAACTCGTCGTCGACATACGTAAAAGCCGTCCTAAAAACGGCAACGGGCGCAGTCGTTCCCAACAAACTGGTCACCTTCTCAACAGACGCGACCGTCGCGACCATTCTTCAGGCAACTGTGTTGAGTGACGCGAGTGGCGTCGCAAGGGCAAAGATTGCTCCGACCAGCGCTTCGGCTGCTGCGGCCGGAACGGTCACGGTTGCGGCGACGATTGAGGGGACAACGCCGACCACGGCAACAGTGGATTACCAGACGTCCACGGCGAATGTCGCGCTCAGCCAGTTCTCTACCACTCCCACCAGCATTACCGCATTGCAAACAGCGGCAGTGTCAGTGAAGGGTCTCGTCAATGGCGTCGCCGCAACGTCTGGCCAGGTGAATGTTAGCTTTGCCGCATCGTGCGGCACCTTCAGCCCGCCGTCGGCCGCTACAGGAAGTAATGGCGTGGTGTCTACTGTCTACCAATCACTGGGGACATGCAGTGGGCCAGTCACACTTACCGCGCAAGCAGCCGGCTCTGCCGCGGTCTCCACGACCATTAATGTCGTGCCGGCGCAAGCTGCAAATCTCTTGTTCCAGAGTGCGAGCCCGCAAACCATCTTCACCTCCAGAGCAGCCAGTGGCGCCAAGCAGGCCATCCTCAAGTTCAAAGTGGTTGATGCAGGCGGGAACGCGATGGCATCCCAAAGCGTATTGCTCACGCTGTCGCAATCTGCGGTGGCTGCTGGCGTGACATTTGCGGATGGGACGTCCAATCCTCAAAATGTCAGCACGGATGCGAGCGGGCTGGCTGCGGTCACCATTTCAGCCGGTGCCTTGCCTACACCCGTCGTTGTGACAGCGACACTTCCATCAAACGCCTCACTGCCACCCGCTTCATCGCTCACCTTGGCCGTGACCGCAGGCGTTCCGACTCAAAGCGCCGCTTCGTTGAGCGTTACCAAGTTGAGCCTGGAGGCCGCCAATGTCGATGGGGTGACGACAGACGTCACATTCCGCGTCGCCGACCGCCAAGGCAATCCAGTGCCTGAAGGTACCGCTGTAACGTTCGTCGCTTCCAACGGTCAAGTAGGTGGGAGCTGCACCTTGAACCAAGCCTCAGCTTGCACTGTGACCTATACGAGTCAAGGAACTCGGCCTGCCAATGGCCGTGCAACCATTCTGGCCTATCTGGACGGAGAAGAAAGCTTTGTCGACACGAATGGCAACAACAGCTACGACGCTGGCGAGGCATTCACGGACATGGGCACCGTCTATCGCGATGACAACGAAGACGGCAGCTATGTCTCTACCGAACAGCAGTATCCGGGCGGAATGACGGGTGCAGCTGCTTGTGCGACTGTCGATCTTGGTGCGCCATCTATCGCGAACACCTGCGATGGCATCTGGAGCTCCAATATCCGGGTGCGGCGCCAGCTGACGATCGCACTAGCCACTGGCGAGGCCCACATCTCACAGGCTGGCAGGACGCCCACCGCTCTGACGATCACTGTTTCGGATCTGAACGGAAATTCGATGCCCACCGGCAGTACCGTATCCGCAGTGGTGGCTACAACCGGAACGGCTTGCACCATCGTCGCTACGAGTCCGAGTACAGTTCCAAATTCGTCAGGTGCCAGCCAGCATACGATTACGCTCAACGGGGACCCCAGTTGCAGCACCGCCAGCATAGCTATCACAGTAAAGTCACCAGCCGGAATCGTGACGACCAAATCCCTCTGATCTGCCTTGTCGGTCTTCCGGGGGCCGGTAAATCGGCCGTCGGTCGCCGCTTGAGCCAGCGACTTGACGTACCGTTCATTGATACTGACCACGTAATCGAGCAGCGTATCGGCTGCTCGATTCGTGATTTCTTCGACCGCGAAGGCGAGGACCGCTTTCGAGACGTCGAAGAGACAGTGATAGGAGAGTTGGTAGCCTCATCCAAAGGCGTGCTGTCGACAGGGGGTGGTTCAGTACTGCGACAGTCCAACCGCGATCGGCTGCGGGCGGATTCTCACGTCATCTATCTGCGTTCTGCGCCCGAGGATCTCTTTCGTCGACTTCGGCACGATGTGAAGCGCCCTCTGCTGCAAGTCGCCGATCCTCTGGGTCGCTTGCGAGAGCTGTACAACGCGCGTGACCCGCTCTACCGCGAAACCGCTCACGATGTGGTCGAGACGGGAAGGCCCACAGTGGCCATGCTGGTGAACATCATCGTGATGCAGCTTGAACTGGCCGGCGTCGTCCTAGTTCCCCCTGAAGCGGATCTCCCGGATTGAACGTACGGGACAGCGCATGGACCTAAACTCGGGGCCATGCGATTGTCCGTCCCCCCCGAATGCGTTGAGATCCACCTGGGCGAGCGCAGCTACCCCATATTCATCGGCAACGAGCTGCTCAAAGACCCGCACAGTTTTGCGGCCCTGCCCGCAGCCGCAACGGCCCTCATCGTCACCAACACCACGGTCGCCCCCATCTATGCGGCGAAGCTGCGCGCAGCACTAGCCGGCCGCTATCCCTCCGTCCACGTCCTCGAACTCCCCGACGGCGAGGCGCACAAAAACTGGCAGACCCTCAACCTGATCTTCGATGCATTGCTGTCCCACGGGAGCGACCGCAAGACAGTGTTGTTCGCGCTCGGCGGTGGCGTGGTGGGCGACATGACAGGCTTTGCCGCCGCGAGCTACATGCGCGGCGTCCCGTTCGTCCAGGTACCGACCACTCTGCTCGCCCAGGTCGACTCGTCGGTTGGCGGCAAGACCGCTATCAATCATCCGAGGGGCAAGAACATGATCGGCGCGTTCTACCAGCCGCGGCTCGTGTTGTGCGACTTGGCAACGCTCGCGACTTTGCCGGCCCGCGAACTCAGCGCCGGGCTGGCGGAAGTCATCAAGTACGGCCCGATCTATGACATGGAGTTCATGTCGTGGATTGAAGCGAACATCGACGCTCTGGTGGCGCGCGAACCCGCTGCACTGGCGCTCGCCGTCAAGCGGAGCTGCGAGATCAAAGCGGCAGTCGTCGGCCAGGACGAGCGGGAGACCGGTCTTCGCGCGATCCTGAACTTCGGCCACACCTTCGGGCATGCCATCGAATCCGGCCTGGGGTATGGAGAGTGGCTGCACGGCGAAGCCGTCGGCTGCGGGATGGTGATGGCCGCGCACCTGTCGCAGCGCCTTGGCGGCGTCGACGCCGCTTTTGTGCGGCGGTTGACGGCACTGATCCAGAAGGCCGGCCTTCCGGTGGTCGCGCCGGCGCTTGGCGCAGATCGCTATCTGGAACTGATGCGCATCGACAAGAAGTCCGAGGCCGGCGAGATTCGCTTCGTCGTGATCGACAAGCCGGGATCGGCTGTGATGCGCAGCGCCCCCGATGCGATGGTGCGAGAGGTGATCGCGCATTGCAGCGCACACTGAGCGGCACCGCCGCAGCCGAAGTGAGCCTCGCTCCTTACGCAAGCCATGCCGCGCACTCGCGCGGGCGCAGGTATGCCGAAGCGCCCGCACCGACGCGGGACGCGTTCCAGCGCGACCGCGACCGCATCGTGCATTCGACGGCATTCCGGCGGCTGGTCTACAAGACCCAGGTGTTCCTCAACCACGAAGGGGATCTGTTCCGGACGCGGCTGACTCATTCGATCGAGGTGGCTCAACTTGCGCGATCGATTGCCCGCGCGCTTCGACTCAATGAGGATCTGGTCGAAGCCATCGCGCTGGCGCACGATCTGGGGCACACGCCATTCGGCCATGCGGGGCAGGATGCGCTCGATGCATGCATGCAGCATCACGGCGGTTTCGAGCACAACCTGCAGAGCCTTCGCGTGGTGGACGAACTGGAGCATCGATATCCGCAGTACGACGGCCTGAATCTCAGCTTCGAAACCCGTGAAGGCATTCTCAAGCACTGCTCGCGTGCCAACGCCGAGCGGATCGAGGCTCAGGAACCCGGCGGCGTCGCGCGACGTTTTTGCGATCGCACGCAGCCGAGCCTCGAGGCGCAGCTTTGCAATCTCGCGGACGAGATCGCCTACAACGCTCACGACATCGATGACGGCGTGAGGTCGGGCCTGATCGGCATCGAGCGGCTGAGCGAAGTCGCGCTCTTCGACCGGTACCGCCGCGAAACTTTGGACGAATATCCGGAGCTGCAAGGCAGGCGAGTCCTCTACGAAACCATCCGGCGCATGCTCAGCGATCAGGTCTACGACGTCATCGATGCGACGACGGCGGCCCTGGAATCGACCGCGCCTTCGGATGCCGACGCGGCGCGCAAGGCGCCGCCCTTGGTGTTGTTCAGCAAAGCGATGCGACTGGAGTCCATCGAACTCAAGCGTTTTTTGTATCGCAATCTCTATCGGCATCCTCGCGTGATGCAAACGGCCAATCAGGCGCAGGACGTCGTCCGATCGCTCTTCGCTGCCTATGTCAACGATGCCGCCCTGATGCCCGAAGCCTATGCCGTGCGCGACGACCGGTACCGCGCGGTGGCGGACTATATTGCCGGCATGACCGATCGATTTGCGATCCGCGAATACGAGCGCCTCACTGGGCAGCGGTGGACCGAATGACGACGCCTGGCCGAGCCGGAACACGCATACCCGCCGCCGCACTGGCCGTGATTGCCGCGGGCGTCGCCGCCGCGTTGCACCTCGGCAAGCTTCCGCCGGCAGTCCCGGCTCTGCAACTCGACCTCGGCATCGGTTTGGTCGAAGCCGGGTTCCTGCTTTCGCTCGTGCAGGTCGCCGGCATGACGCTCGGCCTTTTCGTCGGCCTGGCGGCGGATGCCATCGGGCTCCGGCGGAGCATGCTGACCGGACTGATCGTCGTCACCCTCGCCAGTTTGCTGGGCGGCGCGGTCGGAGTCTGGGCTGGTGACAAGTCGCAGGCGCTGCCGTTGTTGTTTGCGCTTCGGGCGATCGAGGGATTCGGCTTTCTGCTCGCGGCAATGCCTGGGCCCGGGCTGATCCGGGCATTGGCGCCCGCCAGCGCCGAAAAGGCTGCGATGGGTTTGTGGGGCGCCTACATGCCCATCGGCGTGGCGCTGGCGCTGCTTGTCGGGCCGGCGCTGATCTCGCGCGTTGGCTGGCAGGGCTGGTGGTGGACGCTATCGTGCGTCTCCGCGGCCGCGGCCATCTGGGTGGCGCTGGTGGTTCCTCGCGACAGCGCCCGACGAGCGGCGGCGGGCGCATCGACAGAGCCCTGGACGGCGCGATTGCGTGTCACGGCGGGCGCCAGCGGGCCGTGGACGCTCGCGCTGGCTTTCGCGGTGTACTCGTCGCAATGGATGGCCGTGATCGGTTTTTTGCCGGCCATCTATGTCGAAGCAGGCGTTCCGGCGACATGGACTGCGGCGTTGACGGCGCTTGCCGCCGCAATGAACATCGTCGGCAATGTGACGGGTGGGCGGCTGCTGCAGCGCGGGGTGGCGCCTGATCGATTGCTGCGGTGGGGCTTCGTCGTGATGGCGCTCGGAAGTGTTGCGGCGTTCGCGCAAATCGGCGGCTCGCACGACGCGCTCGGCCTTCCTCCCGCGCTGCGCTACCTGGCGGTTTGCATGTTCTCGCTCGGCGGGGGCGTGGTGCCGGCGACGTTGTTCATGCTCGGCGTGCGGCTCGCTCCGGGGCCATCGACGGTGTCGACAACGATCGGGCTGATGCAGCAGGCGTCGTCGCTGGGCCAGTTCATTGCGCCGCCAGTCGTCGCGTGGATCGCGCACCGCGCGGGCGGGTGGCAATGGACCTGGGTGGTCACATTGACTTGCTCGCTGGCCGGCCTTGCATTCGCCGCCAGGCTTTCGCCGGCAGTTCCGCGTACGGAAGCGGCATGAGATGAGCGCTCCCAAGGTCGTGTCACCTTTGCAGGCCGAGGCGGATACGCGCCGATGGCTCGAGCGCGCCGTGATCGGGCTCAACCTGTGCCCGTTTGCCAAGGCGGTGCATGTCAGGGGCCAGATCCACTATTCGGTCTATCTGCCCGACAGCGATTCCGAGCTCATCGACGCGCTGCTTGTCGAAGCCGAAGCGCTTTCCGCCATGACCGCCGCCGAGCGCGACACCACACTCTTGATTGCACCGAATACCTTGGCAGATTTTCTCGATTTCAATGACTTCACCGCCCGCGCCGAGCGGCGGCTGGCGCGCGAAGGCTATGGTGGCGAATTCCAGTTGGCCAGTTTCCATCCGCAGTTTCAGTTCGCCGGCACCGCTGCGGACGACATCACCAACTCGACCAACCGCGCGCCGTACCCGACCTTGCACCTCCTGCGCGAAGACAGCGTAAGCCGCGCGGTCGAAGCTTTTCCTGACGCAGAAGCGATCTTTGGCCGCAACATCGAGACGCTGGAAACGCTGGGCGCCGAGGGATGGCGCGCGTTGGACGTCGGCCCGGGAGGGGCAGCGCGATGAACAAGACAGCAAAAACCTCCAAGGCTGAAGCCGGCGTGTTGAGCGAGCTGCGCCCGGGGCAATCGGTGGAGCTTTTGAAGGAACTGCACATCCTCACGCGCGAAGGCCGGCTCAATCAGGATTCGAGGCGCAAGCTCAAGCAGGTCTATCACCTCTTCCAATTCATCGAAAAGCTGCTGCGTGAACTGCCCGCGGAAGGCGCGCAAGCCACGCTGGCCGATCACGGCGCGGGCAAGTCGTACCTCGGATTCATCATCTACGACTTGTTCTTTCGTGCGCGAGAGGGCGGTCACGTCTACGGCATCGAAACTCGGGCGGATCTCGTCGACAAATCACGCGCGCTCGCCGAGCGGCTGCAATTCAGTCGCATGTCGTTTCTCAACCTGACGGTGGCGGAATCTGCGGCATCTGCCGCCTTGCCGCCCCGCATCGACGTCGTGACCGCGCTGCACGCTTGCGACACGGCCACCGACGACGCGATCGCTTTCGGACTCGCGAAAGAGGCGCGCTTCATGGTGCTGGTGCCTTGCTGCCAGGCGGAGATTGCTGCGTGTCTGCGCCAGACGAAGGCGCTGGCGTTGTCGCGTACGCCACTGGCCGAGTTGTGGCGTCATCCGCTGCACACGCGCGAGATTGGCAGCCAACTCACCAACGTGTTGCGCTGCCTATACCTCGAAGCCAATGGGTACCAGGTCACCGTCACCGAACTGGTGGGGTGGGAACACAGCATGAAGAACGAGCTGATCATCGCGCGGCACACGGGGCAACGAAAGGCCAGTGCGGCGGCGCGCTTGCGGGACCTGCTGGGCGAGTTCGGTCTCGAGTCGCTGATGGAGACACGCTTCAGGCTTTCCTGAGTCGTTCATCCTCCATATTCGCGCCATGGCAAGACTGCCCCGCCTCACGCTGGCCGACCAGCCGCATCACATCATCCAGCGTGGCAACAATCGACAAGTCGTCTTCGTCGATCGGGCGGACCACGAAATGTTTTTGGCCCTCGCCGGGGAGAACGCCATCGCTTCGGGCGTCGCCCTTCATGCCTACGTGCTGATGGACAACCATTTCCATCTCCTGGCGACGCCATCGACCGCCGAAGCGCTGCCGCAATGGATGCAGGCGATCGGCAGGCGCTACGTTCGGTATTTCAACGACAGGCACGGCCGCTCTGGCACCTTGTGGGAAGGGCGCTACAAGTCGACCTTGATCCAGACGGATCGCTATCTGCTGGCATGCATGGCGTACATGGACCTGAACCCGGTGCGCGCCGGCATCGTCGAGGACGCGCGAGACTATCCGTGGTCAAGTTACGGCCACTATGCGGGCCTGCGCCACGACAAGCTGGTCACGCCGCATTCGCTCTATTGGGCGCTGGGGAACACGCCGTTCGCTCGAGAAGCGGCGTATGCCGAATTGGTGCGCAGAGGCGTTTCGAGTGTCGATCAGGCAATGCTGACGGACGCCACACTCCATGGTTGGGCGGTCGGCGACGGCGGTTTTCTGGAGTCGTTACAAAAAACGACAGGCCGTCGGACGCACAAAGGCCGTCCGGGGCGTCCGCGGGCGACGCGCGGACATTGATGGACCGGCTGCAGGCTGTGCCAGCCGGTGATCGAGTGCTATGCTTTTTGATGTGTCCCCGATTAATAAAAAAACGGAACCGTCGCCGGTAAATATTGATCTGACCCCCTTTAAACTGTTTGGCATTATTTGTGCAAAGCAATATGCTCCTTTTCCCTGCGAAAACTGAAGGAGCACGCCCATGACGACGGCTGCCGAGATCGAGCATCTCCAACAACACGGTCTTTATTCCGCCGCTGACGAGCACGACGCGTGCGGCGTTGGCTTCGTGGCCCATATCAAGGGCGAAAAGAGCCATGCCATTGTGTTGCAGGGCCTCAAGATTCTTGAGAACCTGGACCACCGCGGCGCAGTAGGCGCTGACAAACTGATGGGCGATGGCGCGGGGATCCTGATCCAGCTGCCGGACCTGCTGTACCGCGAGGAGATGGCAAAGCAGGGCGTCACGCTTCCCCCTCCTGGCGAGTACGGCGTCGGCATGATCTTCCTGCCCAAAGAGCACGCCTCGCGCGAAGCCTGCGAGCAGGAAATGGAACGCGCCATCAAGGTCGAAGGCCAGGTCCTGCTGGGCTGGCGCGATGTGCCGGTCAACCGCGACATGCCGATGTCGCCCAACGTGCGCGCCAAGGAGCCGCTGTTGCGTCAGGTCTTCATCGGCCGTGGCAACGACGTCATCGTGCAGGACGCGCTGGAGCGGAAGCTCTATGTGATCCGCAAGACCGCCAGCGCCAACATCCAGCGCCTGAAGCTCAAGCACAGCAAGGAATACTACGTTCCGAGCATGTCGAGCCGCACGGTGGTCTACAAGGGTCTGCTGCTCGCCGATCAGGTCGGCACCTACTACCTCGATCTTCAGGACAAGCGTTGCGTCTCGGCCCTGGGCCTGGTGCACCAGCGTTTCTCGACCAACACCTTCCCCGAGTGGCCGCTCGCGCACCCGTATCGCTACGTGGCGCACAACGGCGAGATCAACACTGTCAAAGGCAACTACAACTGGATGAAGGCGCGCGAAGGCGTCATGTCTTCGCCAGTACTGGGCGCCGACTTGCAGAAGCTCTATCCGATCAGCTTTGCCGGCCAGTCTGACACCGCGACCTTCGACAACTGCCTCGAACTGCTCACCATGGCTGGCTATCCGATCAGCCAGGCCGTGATGATGATGATCCCCGAGCCGTGGGAACAGCACGCCACCATGGATCCGCGTCGCCGCGCGTTCTATGAGTACCACGCCGCGATGCTGGAGCCGTGGGATGGCCCGGCTTCGATCGTCTTCACGGACGGCCGGCAGATCGGCGCTACGCTCGACCGCAACGGCCTGCGTCCCTCGCGCTACTGCGTGACGGATGACGATCTGGTCATCATGGGTTCGGAATCCGGCGTGCTGCCCGTGCCTGAACAGAAGATCGTCCGCAAGTGGCGTCTTCAGCCGGGAAAGATGTTCCTCATCGACCTCGAGCAAGGCCGCATGATCGACGATGAGGAAGTCAAGGCGACCCTCGCGAACAGCAAGCCGTACAAGCAATGGATCGAAAACCTGCGCATCAAGCTCGACAGCGTCGAGGCTGAGACGGTGCAGCCGCCGTCGAGCCAGGTGAGCCTGCTCGACCGCCAGCAAGCGTTCGGCTACACGCAAGAGGACATCAAGTTCCTGATGAGCCCGATGGCCGCGGCAGGCGAAGAGGGCATCGGGTCGATGGGCAACGACAGCCCGCTGGCCGTGCTCTCAAACAAGAACAAGCCGCTCTACAACTACTTCAAGCAGTTGTTCGCGCAGGTGACGAACCCGCCGATCGATCCGATCCGCGAAGCCATCGTGATGTCGCTCGTGTCCTTCATCGGACCGAAGCCGAACCTGCTGGACATCAACCAGGTCAACCCGCCGATGCGGCTCGAAGTGAGCCAGCCAATCCTCGACTTTGCCGATATGGCCAAGCTGCGCGACATCGGCAAGTACACGCAGGGCAAGTTCAAGAGCTATACGCTGGACATCACCTATCCGCTCGGCTGGGGCGAAGAAGGCGTGGAAGCCAAGCTGGCCTCACTCTGCGCGGAAGCGGTGGATGCGATCAAGGGCGGACACAACATCCTGATCGTGAGCGACCGCGGCGTCAGTCCCACCCAGATCGCCATCCCTGCGCTGCTGGCGCTGTCGGCGATTCATCAATACCTCGTTCGCGAGGGACTGCGCACCACGGCGGGCCTCGTCGTCGAGACGGGCTCCGCGCGCGAAGTCCATCACTTCGGCGTGCTCGCCGGCTATGGCGCCGAAGCGGTGCATCCGTACCTGGCGATGGAAACCCTCGCCGCGATGCATGAAGATCTCTCAGGCGACCTGAGCGCTGAAAAGGCCATCTACAACTACGTCAAGGCGGTGGGCAAGGGCCTGTCGAAGATAATGTCGAAGATGGGTGTCAGCACCTACATGAGCTACTGCGGCGCCCAGTTGTTCGAAGCCATCGGCCTCAACAGCGAGACGGTCGAGAAGTATTTCACCGGCACTGCGAGCCGCGTCGAAGGCATTGGCGTGTTCGACATCGCCGAAGAGGCGATCCGCATGCACAAGGCGGCTTTCAGCGATGACCCGGTTCTCTCGCGCATGCTCGACGCTGGCGGCGAATACGCCTGGCGTACGCGTGGCGAGGAGCACATGTGGACGCCCGACGCGATCGCCAAGCTGCAGCACAGCACCCGCGCCAACAACTTCAACACCTACAAGGAATACGCGCAGATCATCAACGACCAGAACCGCCGTCATCTGACGTTGCGCGGTCTGTTCGAGTTCAAGATCGATCCGGCCAAGGCGATTCCGGTGGACGAGGTCGAATCGGCAGCGGAGATCGTCAAGCGTTTTGCCACAGGTGCGATGTCGCTCGGCTCCATCAGCACCGAAGCGCATTCGACGTTGGCTGTGGCGATGAACCGCATCGGCGGCAAGAGCAACACCGGCGAGGGTGGCGAAGACCCGGCCCGCTATCGCAACGAGCTCAAGGGCATTCCGATCAAGGTCGGCGACACGCTCAAGAGCGTGATCGGCGAGGCGAACGTCGAGGTGGACCTTCCGCTGAAGGACGGTGACTCGCTGCGTTCGAAGATCAAGCAGGTCGCGTCCGGCCGCTTCGGCGTGACGGCCGAGTACCTCTCGTCCGCCGACCAGTTGCAGATCAAGATGGCCCAGGGCGCCAAGCCCGGTGAAGGCGGCCAATTGCCAGGCGGCAAGGTGTCCAACTACATCGGCCAGTTGCGCTACTCGGTACCTGGCGTCGGCCTGATTTCGCCGCCGCCTCACCACGACATCTATTCGATCGAAGATCTCGCGCAGTTGATTCACGACCTGAAGAACGTCGCGCCGCATGCGAGCGTCAGCGTCAAGCTGGTGAGCGAAGTGGGGGTCGGCACTATCGCGGCCGGCGTCGCCAAGTGCAAGAGCGACCACGTCGTGATCGCCGGTCATGACGGCGGCACGGGCGCATCGCCCTGGTCGTCGATCAAGCATGCCGGCAGCCCGTGGGAAATCGGCTTGGCCGAGACGCAGCAGACGCTGGTGCTCAATCGCTTGCGCGGCCGCATCCGCGTGCAGGCCGACGGCCAGATGAAGACCGGCCGCGACGTCGCCATTGGCGCGCTGCTGGGCGCCGACGAGTTCGGCTTCGCGACTGCGCCGCTGGTGGTCGAGGGCTGCATCATGATGCGCAAATGCCACCTCAACACCTGCCCGGTCGGGGTGGCCACGCAGGATCCGACGCTGCGCAAGAAGTTCTCCGGGAAGCCTGAGCACGTGGTGAACTACTTCTTCTTCGTCGCCGAAGAAGTCCGTCAGATCATGGCGCAGCTCGGTGTGCGCAAGTTCGACGACCTCATCGGCCGCGCGGACCTGCTGGACACCAAGAAGGGCATCGAGCACTGGAAGGCGCGCGGCCTGGACTTCAGCCGCCTCTTCGCGCAGCCGAACGTGCCGGCCGACGTGCCGCGCTACCACGTCGAATCGCAAGATCATGGTCTTCAGAAGAGCCTGGACAACAAGCTGATCGAGCGTTCGCGCCCGGCGATCGACAAGGGCGAGAAGGTCCAGTTCATCGAGGTGGCGCGCAACGTGAACCGTTCGGTCGGTGCGATGCTGTCCGGCGCGTTGACGAAGGTGCACCCTCAAGGTTTGCCGGACGACTCGATTCGCATCCAGCTCGAAGGCACAGGCGGCCAGTCTTTCGGCGCCTTCCTGGCGCGCGGCATCACGCTGTACCTGATCGGCGACGCGAACGACTACACAGGCAAGGGGCTTTCGGGCGGCCGTGTCGTGGTTCGACCAAGCCTGGACTTCCGCGGAGAGGCCATACGCAACACCATCGTCGGCAACACCGCGCTCTACGGCGCAACCACGGGAGAGGCCTATCTTTGCGGCGTCGCGGGTGAGCGCTTTGCAGTTCGGCTGTCGGGCGCCACGGCAGTGGTCGAAGGCACCGGAGACCACGGTTGCGAATACATGACCGGCGGCACGGTGGCCGTGCTCGGCAAGACGGGCCGCAACTTCGCGGCGGGCATGAGCGGCGGCGTCGCTTTCGTCTACGACGAAGACGGCCAATTTGCTTCGCGCTGCAATCTCTCGATGGTGTCGCTGGACAAGGTGCTGACCTCGGCCGAGCAGGTGGCCAGCGTGCACCGCAAGATCTGGCACGACGGCGAGACCGATGAAGCGCAGCTCAGGAAGCTGCTCGAAGACCACCACCGCTGGACGGGCAGCAAGCGCGCGCGCGAACTGCTCGACAACTGGGCGGTCGCCCGCACGAAGTTCGTCAAGGTGTTCCCGAACGAATACAAGCGCGCACTGGCCGAGATGCACGACCGCGAGGTCGAACTCACCAGCAGCGGCAACAACGCGCATGCCGGCATGGAGCCGCATGCAGCAACGGCTGCCAAGCCCGTCGCTGCAGTCTGACGCGCACGAGAACGAAGAACAGAGGAAAGCACGATGGGAAAAATCACCGGCTTCATGGAGCATGAGCGTATCGAGGAGGGCTACAAGCCCGTCGACGAACGGGTCAAGCACTTCAAGGAATTCGTCATCGGACTGGACGACACGCAGGCCAAGGTGCAGGGCGCGCGTTGCATGGATTGCGGCACGCCGTTTTGCAACAGCGGCTGCCCGGTCAACAACATCATTCCGGACTTCAACGACCTGGTCTATCGCGCCGACTGGCAAAGCGCTTTCGTGGTGCTCGATTCGACCAACAATTTTCCGGAGTTCACCGGCCGCATCTGCCCCGCGCCCTGCGAGGCGGCTTGCGTGCTCAATGTGAACGACGATCCAGTGGGGATCAAGTCGATCGAGCACGCGATCATCGACAGGGCCTGGGATGAAGGCTGGGTCACTTCGCGCCCTGCCAAGCACAGGACCGGCAAGAAGGTCGCGGTCATCGGCTCCGGTCCGGCCGGCATGGCGGCGGCCCAGCAATTGGCGCGCGCCGGCCATGACGTGACCCTCTTCGAGAAGAACGACCGCATTGGCGGCCTGCTGCGCTACGGCATTCCCGACTTCAAGATGGAGAAGGTGCACATCGATCGCCGCGTCGATCAGATGAAGGGCGAGGGCGTGACCTTCCGTACCGGCGTGATGGTCGGTGCTGCCAAGGATCCGCTGGGCAAGGGCTCCAAGGTCACCAATTGGGCCAAGGAAATCGTCACGCCTGAGCAGCTCGACAAGGAATTCGACGCGGTACTGCTCACCGGCGGCGCGGAGCAGTCGCGCGACTTGCCCGTGCCCGGCCGTGATCTCGACGGAATCCATTTCGCGATGGAGTTTCTGCCGCAGCAGAACAAGGTCAATGCGGGCGACAAGGTCAAGGGTCAGCTTCGCGCCGACGGCAAGCACGTCATCGTGATCGGCGGCGGCGATACCGGCTCCGATTGCGTGGGCACCAGCAATCGCCATGGCGCAGTGAGCGTGACGCAGTTCGAACTCATGCCCCAGCCGCCGGAAGAGGAAAACCGTCCGCTCACCTGGCCCTACTGGCCGTACAAGCTGCGCACCAGTTCGAGCCACGAAGAGGGTTGCGAACGCGAATTCGCCATCTCGACCAAGGAGTTCATCGGCGAAAAGGGCAAGGTCACGGGCCTCAAGACCGTTCGCGTCGAGTGGAAGGACGGCAAGATGGTCGAGGTGCCCGGCAGCGAACAAGTGCTCAAGGCCGACCTCGTACTGCTCGCAATGGGCTTTGTGAGCCCCGTCGCCAATGTGCTGGATGCGTTCGGTGTCGAAAAGGACGCGCGCGGCAATGCAAAGGCCACAGTGGACTTCATCGGTGGCTACGCAACGAACGTACCCAAGGTGTTCGCCGCCGGTGATATTCGCCGCGGCCAGTCACTGGTGGTATGGGCCATCCGCGAAGGCCGCCAGGCAGCGCGCGCGGTGGATGAATTCCTGATGGGATTCAGCGACCTGCCACGCTGAAGCGGCGGCCGAAGCGAGGGAAGCAGCGGGCGGAAAAAGGGGCCCCGCTTTCGGATTTGTCTGGGCCGGCCGGCCGCTTGTGCTTCCCGTATCATTGCGCCGTACCGCGAGCCGGGATGCCTTAGGGTGCCCGGCTTTTTCATTGCCCATGGACACATCCCCTCCCACCTCAGTTGTCGAATTTCACAACGTCATCTTCGGATACGGCGCGCGTGCCATCCTCGACGGCGTTACGTTCTCCGTGCCGCGCGGCAAGGTAACTGCCCTCATGGGAGCGTCTGGCGGCGGAAAGACGACGGTCCTGCGGCTGATCGGTGGCCAGTTGCGCGCGCAGCGCGGTGAGGTCCTGGTGAACGGGCAGGATGTCGGCAAGCTCGATTCCGACGCCCTCTATGCCGCACGGCGCCGAATGGGCATGCTGTTCCAGTTCGGAGCGCTCTTCACCGACATGAGTGTGTTCGACAACGTCGCGTTTCCCCTTCGCGAACACACGGCGCTTTCTGAATCCCTCATTCGCGACATCGTGCTCATGAAGCTCGACGCGGTCGGCTTGCGCGGCGCGCGGCAGCTGATGCCCAGCGAAGTGTCGGGCGGCATGGCGCGGCGCGTGGCATTGGCCCGGGCCATTGCACTCGATCCCGATCTCGTGATGTACGACGAGCCCTTTGCGGGGCTCGATCCCATTTCGCTAGGCACGGCAGCGCGACTGATCCGGCAGCTCAACGACACGTTGGGTCTGACCAGCATCATCGTTTCGCACGATCTCGAAGAGACATTCCGCATTGCCGACCACGTGATCATCATTGCCAACGGCGGCATTGCGGCGCAGGGCCGCCCTGAAGAAGTCCGTCGCAGCAACGACCCACTGGTTCATCAGTTCGTCAATGCGCTGCCCGAAGGACCGGTGCACTTCCACTATCCGGCCGTAGCGGTCGAGGACGACTTCGGCAACGCCCAGGGAGGGCGGGCATGAGTTGGTATCGGCCGGCGGACATTGGCTTCGCAGTGCGCAGCAAGCTCGCGGACCTGGGCCTTGGCGCCCGGCTATTCCTGAGATTGTTCATACGCGGAGCGGGCAGCTTGCGCCGCTTTGGACTGGTGCGCGACCAGATTCATTTCCTTGGCAACTATTCGCTTGCGATCATCGCGGTGTCCGGTCTGTTCGTCGGGTTCGTGCTCGGGCTGCAGGGCTACTACACATTGCAGCGCTACGGTTCCTCCGAGGCGCTGGGATTGCTCGTGGCACTCAGCCTCGTCCGTGAACTCGGCCCGGTTGTTGCGGCGCTGTTGTTCGCCGGGCGGGCGGGCACTTCCCTCACGGCGGAGATCGGCCTGATGAAGGCTGGCGAGCAGCTCAGTGCCATGGAAATGATGGCTGTGGATCCGGTGCAACGCATTCTTGCCCCGCGGTTCTGGGCCGGCGTCATCACGATGCCGCTGCTGGCTGCGGTGTTCAGCGCTGTGGGCGTGTTGGGTGGTTACGTCGTGGGCGTCCTGATGCTGGGCGTCGACCCTGGGGCATTCTGGGGGCAGATGCAGACTGGCGTGGATGTCTGGAAGGATGTTGGCAATGGTGTCGTCAAGAGCATCGTGTTCGGGCTGACGGTCACCTTCGTGGCACTGCTGCAAGGCTATGCGTCACAGCCAACCCCTGAAGGCGTCTCCCGCGCCACTACACGCACTGTGGTCGTCGCTTCGCTCGCCGTGCTGGGGCTCGACTTCCTGCTGACCGCCATGATGTTCAGCATCTAGAAAAAACGATCAGGAGAGTGCAAGACATGCAACGTTCAAACAAAGATATCTGGGTCGGCCTGTTCGTGCTGATTGGTGCCGCCGCGCTGCTTTTTCTCGCGCTCCAGTCGGCCAACCTGTTGAGCCTCAACTTCCAGAAGACCTATACAGTGACCGCGCGTTTCGACAACATCGGTGGTTTGAAGCCGCAGACGGCGGTCAAAAGCGCGGGCGTCGTTGTTGGGCGTGTCGAATCGATCACGTTTGACGACAAGAACTTCCAGGCCAGCGTCGCGATTGCGCTGCAAAGCCGATACAGTTTCCCGAAGGACAGTTCGCTCAAGATCCTGACCAGCGGCTTGCTGGGCGAGCAATACGTCGGAATCGAAGCTGGCGCCGATGAAAAGAACCTGCAGGCCGGCGACGTCATCACGTCGACGCAATCCGCAGTCGTGCTCGAGAATCTGATCGGTCAGTTTCTATACAGCAAGGCTGCAGAGGGCAGCACGCCGTCAGGCAATTCAAACAAGAAATGAACCCACGATCCCTTTTTGACATGTCGAATGCGCTTGCTGCGTGCCTGCGAGGCTTGACCGTCGGCGCTCTTGTCATGCTCGCTGGTTGCGCAACTGGCCCGAACGCCAATCCGGCTGACCCGCTCGAGCCGCTCAATCGCCAGGTCGCGCGCTTCAACGACACCGTGGACGACGCCGTGCTGCGCCCGGTCGCGACGGTCTATCGCCGATTCCTTCCCTCACCGGTTCGCACGGGCGTGAACAACTTCTTCGGCAATCTCTCGGACGTGTGGAGCTTTGCCAACAGCGTGGCGCAGCTCAAGCTGCAAGACAGTGCACAAACCTTCATGCGCGTGAACGTCAACACGTTCTTCGGGCTTGGCGGATTGCTCGACATCGCGACAGAGGCCGGAATCGATCGCCACACCGAGGACTTCGGCCAGACGCTGGGTCACTGGGGTGTGCCAAGCGGTCCTTACCTGGTGCTTCCGCTGCTCGGTCCATCGACGTTCCGGGATACCGCTGCGCTCGTGGTGGACGTGAACGGCGACCCCGTCAACTATGTGACCAATATTCCGCTGCGAAACTCCATGTATGCACTTCGCTTGGTGGACCTGCGCTCCAACCTTCTGCGCGCGGGGCAGCTTTTGCAGGATGCCGCGCTTGACAAGTATTCGTTCACCCGCGACGCCTTCTTGCAACGTCGCCGCAATGACATTAACGATGGCAAATTGTCCGACGACTGAAGCCGTTGGATGACTGCGGGGTTTGCAATCCGTTGCTGCGAGCCTCGTGAGGCCATGGAACCGTGGCACTTGGTGCGGCGTCCAACACCGCTCGACCGATCAAGACTTCGAACAAGGGATTAGACCGATGAATCAGATTTTTCAACGCCGATTTTTGGGGCGCCTTGCGCTCGCCGGCCTGCTCATGGTCGGCGCGGCCTTGACGTTGGTACAGCCTGCCCGCGCAGCCGACGAATCGCCCGACGCGCTCGTCAAGCGCATTTCTGCGGACGTGCTCGACACCATCAAGGCTGACAAGTCGATCAAGGCCGGCGACATCAACAAGATCATGGCGCTGGTGAACACCAAGATCATGCCCAACGTGAACTTCGAGCGCATGACTGCTTCCGCGGTCGGGCCTGCCTGGCGTCAGGCGACGCCCGACCAGAAGCAACGGCTGGAAGAGGAATTCAAGAAGCTGCTGGTGCGGACTTACGCGGGGGCGCTCGATCAAGTCAGTGATCAGACCGTGAGCGTGCGGCCTTTCAGAGGCTCGCCAGACGAGAAGGAAGTGCTGGTTCGCACTGAAATCCGCGGCGGCGGCGATCCCGTGCAGCTCGACTATCGGCTTGAGAAAACGCCCGGCGAAGCAGGCGGCTGGAAGATCTACAACATCAATGTGCTGGGCGTCTGGCTCGTCGACACCTACCGCACGCAGTTTTCGCAGCAGATCAACAGCAAGGGCATCGACGGCTTGATCGACGCGCTGGTTGCGCGGAACAAGAGCAATTCTGCCAACGGCAAGGGCTGATCGGCCATGCTGGTCCTGCCGCAGAAGCTGACCCACGACGAAGCGCCCGCTTGCGTTTACATGCTCCAGCGCGGTCTGGCCGGGCAGACGGACACCGCCACGGTGGTCGATGCCACTGCGTTGCAGCACTTCGATTCTTCAGCGCTCGCGGTGCTGCTCGAATGTCGGCGAGAGTCGAGCGCGCTAGGACGCGGCTTCGCCGTAAAGGGCCTGCCACCACGCCTGCGAGAGCTTGCTTCTTTGTACGGCGTTGCGGGACTTTTGCCTGCCGCGCCATAAAGAAGCGGCCAGACCTCTAAAATCGCGGGTTCCCATGCCCGCGATCTCCTTTCAATCGGTCTCAAAGACCTATCCTGCCTCACGCCAGCAACGGGCCCAGGGAACACCGGGTCTACGCGCCGTCGACAACGTGACCTTCCAGATCGAGGAAGGTGAATTCTTCGGCCTTCTCGGCCCGAACGGCGCAGGCAAAACCTCCCTCATCAGCATGCTCGCCGGACTTTCGCGTCCGACGGAAGGCGCAATCAGCGTGCACGGCTTCGACGTCCAGAAGCAGTACGCTGAAGCGCGCCGCCAACTTGGCGTGGTGCCGCAAGAGCTGGTTTTTGATCCGTTCTTCAACGTGCGCGAAGCTTTGCGCATCCAATCCGGCTACTTCGGCATCAAGAACAACGACGACTGGATCGACGAGCTCCTGCACAGCCTGGGGCTGGCCGACAAGGCCAATGCCAACATGCGTCAGCTCTCCGGCGGCATGAAGCGTCGCGTGCTGGTCGCCCAGGCGCTGGTGCACAAGCCGCCGGTAATCGTGCTCGACGAACCGACCGCAGGGGTCGACGTCGAATTGCGCCAGACCCTATGGCAGTTCATCGCCAAGCTCAACAAGCAAGGCAGCACGGTGCTGTTAACCACGCACTACCTGGAAGAAGCGGAGGCACTATGCCATCGCATTGCCATGTTGAAACTGGGTCGAGTGATCGCGCTGGACCGTACGAGCGAACTCCTCCGCTCCGCCGCGAGCAACGTTTTGCGCTTCAAGACCGACGGCATGCTGCCATGGTCCATTGCGCAGCACGCGCGCGTCACCGGACGCATCGTCCAACTGCCTGCCCAGAATGCTCGCGAAGTCGAGCAATTGCTTGCCGCAATCCGCGAAGCCGGCCTGGATGTCGAGGATGTCGAAATGCGCAAGGCTGACCTGGAAGACGTCTTTATCGACCTCATGGCCGGCGAGCAGACGCCCTTGGAGGTCGCAAGATGATGGTCAATGCGCTCGGGTGGCGCGCGCTGCTCTACAAGGAAACACTGCGCTTCTGGAAGGTAGGCTTCCAGACCGTCGGCGCCCCGGTGCTGACCGCAATGCTCTACCTGATGGTGTTCGGGCATGTGCTCGAAGACCACGTCAAGGTCTACGGGACTGTGAGCTATACGGCTTTTCTAGTACCGGGCCTCGTGATGATGAGCGTCTTGCAAAACGCTTTTGCCAATAGTTCGTCGTCCATCATCCAGAGCAAGATCATGGGCAGCCTGGTATTCGTGTTGCTCACGCCTTTGTCTCACTGGGGCTGGTTTTTTGCCTACGTCGGATCATCGATCGTACGCGGGCTGGCTGTCGGCTTGGGTGTGTTCGTCGTGACGGCGTTGTTCGCCGTGCCGGGGTTCGTCGCACCGTGGTGGATCGCCATTTTTGCCTTTCTGGGTGCTGCCATTCTGGGTACGTTGGGGCTGATTGCAGGTCTTTGGGCCGAGAAGTTCGATCAGATGGCCGTGTTCCAGAATTTCCTGATCATGCCCATGACCTTCCTGTCGGGCGTGTTCTATTCCATCGGCTCGCTGCCCCCTTTCTGGCAGACCGTCAGTCACCTGAACCCGTTTTTCTACATGATCGACGGCTTTCGCTATGGCTTCTTCGGTGTCAGCGACGTGTCGCCATGGCTGAGTTTCGCGATCGTCGGCACTGCGTGGTTGGTGGTCAGTGCGATCGCCGTTCACTTGCTGCGCATCGGCTACAAGATTCGCGGATAACCCTGATATGACTGCTGAAGAACTTCAATCGATCATCGCGGCAGGCATGGCCTGCGAGCACATCGCGCTCGAAGGAGATGGCAGGCACTGGTACGCGACGATCGTCTCCGCGGAGTTCGAGGGCAAGCGCGCCATCCAGCGTCATCAGCGTGTTTACGCCACCCTGGGTGCCAAAATGCATACCGACGAGGTGCATGCGCTCTCGATGAAAACGTATACGCCCGCCGAATGGGCGAGCCAGAACTCTTCGCCTTCTCGCTAGACCTCCGCTGGATTTCACATGGACAAACTTCTGATTCGCGGCGGGCGTACGCTTCGCGGCGAGGTACTCATTTCCGGCGCCAAGAACGCCGCCTTGCCCGAACTCTGCGCGGCACTGCTGACGGATCAACCGGTGACGCTGCACAACGTGCCTCGCCTCAAGGACGTGGCGACGATGCTCAAGCTGATTCACAACATGGGTGTCGCAGCCGAGCGGGATGACAACGGCACAGTCCGCATCAACGCGCGATCGCTCGAAGTCCCCGAAGCGCCGTACGAACTTGTCAAGACGATGCGCGCTTCGGTGCTTGCATTGGGGCCGCTTCTTGCGCGCTTCGGCAAGGCCAAGGTGTCGCTGCCGGGCGGCTGCGCCATCGGATCGCGCCCTGTCGACCAGCACATCAAGGGCATGCAGGCCATGGGCGCTGACATCGTGGTCGAGCACGGCTATATGGTCGCGAGCGTCGGTGGGGGCCGCAAGCGCCTGCATGGCGCGCGCATCACCACCGACATGGTCACCGTCACCGGTACCGAGAATTTCCTCATGGCAGCCGCGCTGGCAGAGGGCGAGACGGTGCTCGAGAACGCCGCCCAGGAACCCGAGATTGCCGACCTTGCCGAGATGCTGATCGCCATGGGCGCAAAGATCGAAGGGCACGGCACCAGCCGCATCCGCATTCAGGGCGTGGACAAGCTGCGCGGATGCACCCACCAGGTGGTGGCGGACCGGATCGAAACGGGCACCTTCCTGTGCGCCGTGGCGGCTACGGGCGGCGACGTGCTCCTCAAGCACGGTCGGGCCGACCATCTCGATGCCGTGATCGAAAAGCTTCGCGCCGCAGGGGCTGAAGTGACCGCCGTCGATGGTGGCATCCGCGTGCAAAGTCGCGGCCGCCTCAAGGCGCAGAGCTTCCGCACCACCGAATACCCCGGCTTTCCGACGGACATGCAGGCGCAGTTCATGGCGCTGAACGTAATCTCGGAGGGCACTTCGACGGTGACCGAGACGATTTTCGAGAACCGCTTCATGCACGTCGACGAGATGCTGCGCCTGGGCGCCCGCATCCAGACCGACGGCAAGGTGGCAGTGCTCGAGGGAGTACCGCAGCTGTCGGGTGCAACGGTGATGGCAACCGACTTGCGCGCGTCGGCCAGCCTTGTCATCGCAGGACTCGTGGCGGACGGCGAGACGCTGGTGGATCGCATCTACCACCTGGACCGCGGCTATGACCGAATGGAAACCAAGCTGCGCGGACTCGGTGCCGACATTGAACGCGTCGCCGGGCCTGCCGAGGTGCAGCCATGATCACGCTGGCGCTCTCGAAGGGACGAATCTTCGAGGAGACCATGCCTCTGCTTGCTGCTGCCGGCATCGAGGTGACGGAAGATCCCGAGAAGTCCCGCAAGCTGATTCTGGCGACGACTCGGCCGGAAGTGCGTGTGGTGCTGGTGCGGGCGTCCGATGTGCCGACCTACGTGCAGTACGGTGGCGCCGACCTCGGCGTTACCGGGCTCGACGTTCTGCTCGAGCACGGAAACCAGGGCTTGTATCAGCCGCTCGATCTGCGCATCGCGGCCTGCCGCCTCAGTGTCGCGGTTCGCGCCGACTACGATTACGCTTCGGCCGTGAAGCAGGGTTCGCGCATCAAGGTCGCGACCAAGTACGTCGGATTGGCGCGCGACTTCTTCGCGAGCAAGGGCGTGCACGTGGACCTGATCAAGCTGTACGGCAGCATGGAGCTCGCTCCGCTGACGGGTCTGGCGGACGCCATCGTCGATCTGGTGTCGACGGGCAACACCTTGAAAGCCAATCAACTGGTGGAAGTCGAACGCATCATGGACATCAGCGCACGGTTGGTCGTCAACCAGGCTGCGCTCAAGCTCAAGCGTGAAGCGATCCGTCGCATCGTCGATGCTTTCGAATCTGCCATACCTTCTTCGTGACAGTGCACCCGCCATGAACCTGAAAGCAGTCCCCGCCCGTCTGTCGACCGGTTCGGCCACCTTCGAGGCCGAATTCAAGGCACGCCTCCATTGGTCCGCGGAGGCAGATGCTGCAATCGAGCAGGTCGTGGCGGACATTCTTGCCGACGTGCAACGTCGTGGTGACGCGGCAGTGCTCGAATACACCCGTCGGTTCGACCGGCTCGACGTGGCCACCATGGACGCACTCGAACTCACGGCCGTCGAACTGCGCGAAGCTTTCGAGTCGCTTCCTCACGCCCAGCGAGAAGCGCTGGAAGCCGCTGCAAGCCGCGTGCGCAGCTATCACGAAGCGCAGAAGACGGCGAGCGGCGAAAGCTGGAGCTACCGCGACGCGGACGGGACGCTGCTGGGGCAGAAAGTCACGCCACTGGACCGCGTCGGCATCTACGTTCCTGGAGGCAAGGCCGCCTATCCGTCGAGCGTCCTGATGAACGCCATTCCTGCGCATGTTGCCGGTGTCGGCGAAATCATCATGGTCGTGCCGACGCCCGGCGGCGAAAAGAATCCGCTGGTGCTCGCCGCGGCGCACGTCGCCGGTGTGACGCGCGCCTTCACCATCGGTGGGGCGCAGGCGGTGGCGGCGCTGGCTTACGGCACTGGCTCGGTGTCCGCGGTGGACAAGATCACGGGTCCGGGCAATGCCTATGTGGCTGCCGCGAAGCGCCGCGTGTTCGGCACCGTCGGCATCGACATGATTGCGGGCCCCAGCGAAATCCTGGTGCTTGCCGACGGCACGACGCCGCCGGATTGGGTGGCAATGGACCTGTTCAGCCAGGCAGAGCACGACGAACTGGCGCAGAGCATTCTGCTGTGCCCTGATGCGGCCTACATTGAGCGCGTTCAGCAGGAAATCGATCGACTCCTGCCCTCCATGCCACGCGCGGCAATCATCGCGGCGTCCCTCAGCGGACGTGGCGCGCTGATCCACACGCGAAGCATGGAAGAGGCGTGCGAGATCAGCAACCGGATTGCGCCGGAGCATCTGGAGGTGAGCAGCCGTGAGCCGCATCGCTGGGAACCGCTGCTCAAGCATGCGGGTGCGATCTTTCTCGGTGCGTACACGAGCGAAAGCCTGGGCGACTACTGCGCGGGCCCGAACCACGTTCTGCCGACCAGCGGCACGGCGCGTTTCAGCTCTCCGCTGGGCGTGTACGACTTCCAGAAACGTTCGAGCCTCATCGAGGTCAGCGAAGCCGGCGCGCAGGTTCTGGGGCGCGTCGCCATGGTTCTGGCAGAGGGCGAGGGGCTGTCCGCGCACGCCGAGGCTGCACGCATGCGACTGCGCTGATGGTCTTTGGAAGGAATTCCTGAAGTGATGCAAAACCGACTGAACACGCTCCGCGCTGCGCTGGCGTTGGCAGTGTGGGTCTTCGCTGCAAGTGCGCAAGCCATGACCATCCGCGAGCTTCGCACCCTCGAAGCGAACGAGAAAGACGGCAAGCTCTACGCGAACTACTACCTCGTCGGGGTCATGGAGGGTCTGCGTGAAGCCAATGACGCGGATCAGCGGGAGCACCTCAAGCCGCGCTTCTGCGTCAACGGCCGCAAACTCGAGCCCGTCATGGCGCGCTCGCTCTACCAAACCGAACTGACCCGCAACGCCGACAACTACGAAGCGGACATGCCCGTGCAGCTGGTGCTTGCCGCTGCCTTGCGTAACAGCTATCGCTGCGCGCCTTGAATCGAATGACTTCCATGACCGCCATAAACCGCGCACTCGGCCGCATTCGTGCTGATGTGCAATCCATGCACGCCTATGCCGTCCAAGACGCGCGTGGCCTGCTGAAGCTCGATGCGATGGAAAACCCATACAGCCTGTCGCCAGAGTTGCAGACGGCTTTGGGACAGCGCCTCGGTGCCCTTGCATTGAATCGCTACCCGGGCGCTCGGGGCGCCGATTTGCAACGCGCACTGGCGAAATACGCCGCGATGCCGGAAGGTTTTGCCCTGATGCTCGGCAACGGCTCGGACGAGCTGATTTCGCTCCTTGCCATGGCCTGCGACTTGCCGGGAGCAACCATCGTGGCGCCCGTCCCGGGTTTCGTGATGTACGCGATGAGCGCCCAGTTGCAGGGACTGCGCTTCGTTGGCGTTCCGCTGACGGCCGATTTCGAGCTGGATGAACCAGCGATGCTCGCGGCCATCGAGCGCGAAAAGCCCGCCATCGTCTATCTGGCCTATCCGAACAACCCGACGGCCAATCTCTGGAACGACGCAGCGATCGAGAAGATCGTCGAAGCGCAAGGCGCGCAGGGTGGTCTGGTCGTCATCGACGAGGCTTACCAGCCCTTCGCCGGCAAGAGCTACATCGATCGCGTGAGCCGCCATGACCATGTGCTGCTGATGCGCACGCTCAGCAAGTTCGGCCTGGCCGGGGTTCGGCTGGGCTACATGATGGGGCCGGCAGCGCTGGTCGCCGAGATCGACAAGGTCCGGCCACCCTACAACATCAGCGTCCTGAACTGTGAGTGCGCGCTTTTCGCGCTGGAGCATGCGGACGTGTTCGCCAACCAGGCAGCGGACATTCGAACACAGCGAAACCGGATTTTCGAGGCTTTGGGCCGTCTGCCCCGCGTGAAGAGTTGGCCGAGCGAAGCCAACATGATCCTCGTCCGGGTGCCGGATGCCTCGAAGACCTTCGAGGGCATGAAGGCGGCCGGCGTACTGGTCAAGAACGTTTCTAAAATGCACCCATTGCTCGCGAATTGCCTGCGCCTGACCGTCGGAACCGCCGACGAGAATGCGCGGATGATCGCGGCGCTCGAAGCTTCACTATGAACACTCCAACGGCACCCGAAGCAGTCGTCGCAGCTGGCGCGCGCGTGGCGTCCGTCACGCGCAACACCGCCGAGACCAAGATCACGGTCCAGGTCAACCTCGACGGCACCGGCCGCTCGAAGCTCTCGACCGGGATCGGCTTTTTCGATCACATGCTCGATCAGATCGCGCGGCACGGCCTGATCGACCTCGACATCGACTGCAAGGGCGACCTGCACATCGACGGCCACCATACCGTGGAAGACGTCGGCATCACGCTGGGGCAGGCTGTTGCCAAGGCAGTGGGCGACAAGACGGGCATCCGGCGCTATGGGCATGCCTATGTACCGCTGGACGAGGCGCTCAGCCGCGTGGTGATCGACTTTTCGGGCCGCCCGGACCTGGTGATGGATGTCCCCTTCACCAGCGGGATGATCGGCACCTTCGACACCCAACTCACCTCCGAGTTTTTCCACGGCTTCGTCAATCACGCTTTCGTCACGCTGCACGTCGACAACTTGAAGGGTGTCAATGCGCATCACCAGTGCGAGACTGTCTTCAAGGCTTTTGCCCGGGCGCTGCGTGCGGCGCTGGAACTCGATCCGCGTTCCGCCGGGGTCATTCCTTCCACGAAGGGTTCGCTCTGACAAAGAACACTGTTGCCGTCGTCGACTACGGCATGGGCAATTTGCGGTCGGTGTCGCAGGCCGTCCAGCATGCGGCCGATCAGGTGGGGGTGGAAGTGTTCGTCACTTCAGACCCGGACGTCGTACGTAAGGCCACGCGGATCGTGCTGCCGGGGCAGGGCGCCATTCCCGACTGCATGCGCGAGTTGCGCGATTCGGGCTTGCTCGAGCCGGTTCTCGAAGCCGCGGCTTCCAAGCCGCTCTTTGGCGTGTGCGTGGGCATGCAGATGCTGTTGTCACACAGCGACGAAGGACCGACCGAAGGTCTCGGCTTGATCCCTGGCGACGTCCGCAAGTTCGACCTGGCCGGCCGCGTGCAGCCGGACGGCAGCCGCTACAAGGTCCCGCAAATGGGATGGAACCAGGTGGTGCAGGCGCGCAAGCATGCAATGTGGGCCGGCGTGCCCGACCAAAGCTACTTCTATTTCGTGCATAGCTTCTACGTGAAGCCTGCCGATGCCGCCCACAGTGTGGGCGAGGCAGACTACGGCGGCCGCTTTACCGCCGCCGTCGCACGCGATAATATTTTTGCCACCCAGTTCCACCCGGAGAAGAGTGCGAACGACGGGCTTCAGCTCTACCGAAATTTCCTCCACTGGAATCCTTGACGCAGTGAACGCACCGAATACCCGGCTCCGGTCTGCGCCCGCAGGCCCTGCCGGAATCTGAGTACGATCCCGCTTCCTGCCGCCCACTTTCATCCGTCCGCTTCGATTTCCCGCGATTCCTCTTCCATCGCTCGTTCCAAGCAATTTCGCACCATGCTCCTCATTCCTGCGATCGACCTCAAAGACGGCCACTGCGTTCGCCTCAAGCAGGGCGATATGGATCAGTCCACCACTTTCAGCGAAGACCCAGCCGCAATGGCGCGCAAATGGCTGGAAGCCGGCGCGAGGCGGCTTCACCTGGTCGACCTGAACGGCGCCTTTGCCGGAAAGCCGCAGAACCACGCCGCCATCAAGTCGATCCTCAGGGAAGTCGGCGATGACATCCCCGTGCAACTCGGCGGCGGCATCCGCGACCTGGACACGATCGAGCGCTACATCGACGATGGCCTGCGCTATGTGATCATCGGAACCGCGGCGGTGAAGAATCCCGGTTTCCTGAAAGACGCATGCAGTGCCTTTGGTGGCCACATCATCGTCGGGCTTGACGCCAAGGACGGCAAGGTGGCGACCGATGGCTGGAGCAAGCTCACAGGCCATGAAGTCGCCGACTTGGGCAAGAAGTTCGAGGACTACGGCGTGGAATCGATCATCTACACCGACATCGGCCGCGACGGAATGCTGTCGGGCATCAACATCGACGCCACCGTGCGCCTGGCGCAGGCGCTCACGATCCCCGTCATAGCCTCTGGCGGGCTGTCGAACATGGCGGACATCGACAAGCTCTGCGCTGTCGAACCCGATGGTGTCGAGGGCGTCATCTGCGGTCGAGCGATCTACTCCGGCGACCTGGACTTTGCCGCCGCGCAGGCCCGCGCGGACGAACTCGCCGAACAATAGGCTCGCCCCCAGGTTGACTCACTTCGTGTGGTCGCCCACCCCCTGCCGGGGGCAGCGCCAGCGGCCCGGCGAAGCCGGTTCCGCGGCGCTTCGCGCACTGAAACCTACTCCGCCTTGATTGCCATCATCTGGATGATTGTTTCCAGCTGGGGGCTCATCGGAAGATTCAGGCTCGTGCCAGACGGCAGTTTGCGCAGGAACCAGCGCTTGTACTGGCGCTCGATCTCGCCATCCTCCGCGAGGTCGTGAAAGGTGTCATTGACAACGGCAGCCATCTGAGGGTCGTTCTTGCGATACATCACCCCGTACGGGTCATACGACAGAAACTCGCCGACAACCTGGTAGTCGCTCGGGGCGTTCGCACTTCCGCGGTCTTGGGCGATCAGGCCGTACAGCAGCACATCGTCGGTCGCGAATGCCTCCGCCTTGCCCGACTTCACCAGCGCAAATGATTCGGCATGGTCGTGCGACACCACGAGATTCAGGTTGAGCTTGAAGCGTTCCGAGATGTCGCGCATGGTTTTTTCGTTGGTCGTTCCGCGCGTTACGGCGACCGACTTCCCGGCCAGGTCCCGGAACGATTGGATCGGCGAATCCTTTCGGACCAGCAGCTTGGTGCCCGAGACGAAGATCGTGGGCGAAAAGCTCACGCGCTTCTGCCTCTCGAGATTGCTCGTGGTGGAGCCGCACTCGAGATCCACCTGGCCGCTGACGACGGCATCGATGCGCGATTCGGACGTCACTGGAACCCACCGGGTCGCGAGCGTCTTGTGGACCGAGTCGCTCATCGCCTCGACCAGCGCCTTGCAAAGTTCGATCGAATAGCCGATCGGCTCATTGCGTGACGATAGGTAGGAAAACGGAATCGAAGACTCGCGATAGCCGATGGTGACGGCTCCGGCATCGCGCACCTTGGCCAGCGTCCCGGCCAGCGCGGCGGGCGTGGCGGGCGCTGGGTCGGACTGTGCCCACGCCCGCGTCGACGGCGTTGAAAGGGCCGCAAAGCCGCAAATGAGCGCGGCTATGCCCGACAGTATTCGCGTTCGCAAGAGCGCCATGGCCGTTCGTCCTCAGGCATGGGCAGGATGAGCGATGGTGGCGGCGAGTTCGGCGTCCAGCGATCGGGCGTTTGCCTCGGCCTCGCTTTGGCTCATCAGTTCGCCTTCCCACTTGGCAACGACCGCGGTGGCGATGGAGTTGCCGACGGCATTGGTCGCCGAGCGGCCCATGTCCAGGAAGGTGTCCACACCCAGGATCAGCAGCAGCCCCGCCTCCGGGATGTTGAACTGGTTGAGCGTGGCGGCGATCACCACCAGCGACGCGCGCGGCACGCCGGCCATTCCCTTCGAAGTCAGCATCAGGATCAACAGCATGGTGATCTGCGTGCCGATGGGCAGGTTGATGTCATAGGCCTGCGCAATGAAGAGCACAGCGAAGGTGCAATACATCATCGAGCCGTCAAGATTGAAGGAGTAGCCCATTGGCATCACGAAGCTGGAGATCTTGCGCTTCACGCCGAATCGGTCGAGTGCGATCAGGATCTTCGGGTAGGCCGCCTCCGAACTGGCTGTTGCGAACGACAGCAGGAATGGCTCGCGGATATAGCTCAGCAGCTTCAAGATTCGCGGCCCCAGGAAGATGAAGCCGGCGAGGGCCAGCAAGCACCACAGCATGAAGAGGCTGATGTAGAAGCCGCCCATGAAAACGGCGAACTTGAGCAGGATGTCCAACCCGTTGACGGCAACGGTGGCTGCCATAGCGGCCAACACGGCAAGGGGCGCGAGCTTCATCACGTAGCCGGTGATCTTCAGCATCGCGTGCGAGAGTTCCTCGATGGCACTGACCAGCGTCTTGGCCTTCTCGCCGAGCGAGGCCAGCGCCACGCCGAAGAACATCGAGAAGACGACGATCTGCAGGATCTCGTTGTTGGCCATCGATTCGACAAAGGAACGCGGCACCATGTGGCTGACGAAGTCCTTGAGGGTGAACTTCGAGGTGGCCAGGTTGGCGGACGAGCCAATGTCCGGCAGCGGCAGACCCAGGTTGTGGCCCGGCTGCAGGATGTTGGCCATGACCAGCCCCAGGATCAGCGATACCAGCGAAGCAGTGACGAACCATGCCAGCGCCTTGCCGAATACGCGCCCGACCGCGGCCGCGTCGCCCATGTGCGCGATGCCCACCACCAGCGTGGAGAACACCAGCGGACCGATCAGCATTTTGATCAGCCGCAAGAACACGTCTGACATGATCGATATGTAGCCGGCGATCTCCGTTGCGGTCTTCTTGTCCGGAAAGTTCACGAAGACCATGTAGCCCACGATGATCCCAATCACCATCGCGATCAGGATCCAAACGGCTGGGGGCAGTTTCCTTCTCATGGGTGCTCTCCTTGCGAATACGTGCGGGAGGATCTTCTATGGCCGACATCCCGCCGTCGCGAGCGCCTGCTGACGCGATTTCAAGCGAAATCTGTGTTGACCGCAATCCCGACACAGGCGAAACCTAGAATCGGGCCATGTCTGTCCAAACGTCAGCTTTTCGCGGCCAACCGGTGGTGCGCCTTGCGCTTCCCGCCGGCGACAGTTGCATGGTCGCCCTCCACGGTGCGAACGTGCTGTCCTGGATGACCGCTGATGGCGTGGAGCGCCTATACCTGAGCCCCGATGCCCGTTTCGACGGCCACAGCGCCATTCGGGGGGGCGTGCCGATCTGCTGGCCGCAGTTCAACATGCGTGGGTCGCTGCCCAAGCACGGGTTCGTGCGCAATGTGCCGTGGCAGCCTGAATCGCAGGAAACCAATGGCAAGCGCAGCACGGCCGTCCTCTTGTTGCAGGCTGACGAGGCAACACGCGCCATCTGGCCACATGCGTTTCGCCTGCGCCTGACAGTGACTCTTGCGCCGCATTCGCTGCGCGTTGCGCTCACGGTCGACAATCCCGGGAGCGGCCCTTGGTCCTTTGCGGCTGCGCTGCACACCTATTTGCGTGTCGACGACGTGACTTCGCTTCGGCTCGAAGGCCTGCAAGGCGCCAATCGCTGGGATGCCGTGCGTGACGATCGCCATGTCGAACTGGCGCCCGCGCTCAGCTTCGGCTCTGAATTCGACAGCGTTTATGCATCCCCCGCGCGTCCGCTGCGGCTGATCCAGCCTTCAGGCACGCTCGAGATATCGCACAGTGCGAGCTGCACCGAGACGGTGGTCTGGAACCCCGGCCCCATCTTGAGCACCAAGCTCGACGACCTGCCCGATGATGGATGGCGCCACATGCTTTGCGTCGAGGCGGCGCGAATCGACGAGCCTGTCCTTCTGGTGCCGGGTGCGCAGTGGCAAGGCTGGCAGCAACTCACTATTTCCTGAATTCCTGACCCTCGAATCCATGCTTGCCAAACGCATCATTCCCTGCCTTGACGTGACCGGCGGCCGCGTCGTCAAGGGCGTCAACTTCGTCGAATTGCGCGACGCCGGCGACCCGGTCGAAATCGCCGCGCGCTACAACGCACAGGGCGCGGACGAGCTCACGTTCCTCGACATCACCGCCACGAGCGACGAGCGGGACCTCATCCTCCCCATCATCGAAGCCGTGGCTTCGCAGGTGTTCATTCCCCTGACGGTCGGCGGCGGCGTGCGCACCGTGGCGGATGTGCGCCGTTTGCTCAATGCCGGCGCGGACAAGACCAGCTTCAACTCGGCAGCCATCGCGAATCCGCAGGTCATCGAAGACGCGTCCCAGAAATACGGCGCCCAGTGCATCGTGGTGGCAATCGACGCCAAGCGCCGCACGGTGGAGGACGCTGCAACCCGTGGACCGGGTTGGGACGTCTACAGCCACGGCGGCCGCAAGAACACCGGTCTCGACGCAGTCCTATGGGCGGTCGAGATGGCGCGGCGCGGCGCCGGAGAGATTCTCCTGACCAGCATGGACCGTGACGGCACCAAGAGCGGCTTCGACCTCGAACTCACGCGCGCCGTCAGTGACGCCGTGAGCGTGCCCGTGATCGCTTCGGGCGGGGTCGGCAGCCTCGAACACCTAGCTGACGGCATACAGACGGGCGGCGCCGATGCAGTCCTTGCCGCAAGCATCTTTCACTACGGCGAATTCACCGTGGGCCAAGCGAAGGCGCAGATGGCGGCGCGGGGCATTCCCGTGCGGTTTTGATGACCGACAATTCAGCCATGAATTGGCTCAACGAAGTGAAGTGGGATGCAAACGGACTGGTGCCCGTGATCGCACAGGAGCAGGGCAGCAAGGACGTCCTGATGTTCGCCTGGATGAACCGCGAAGCACTGGCAAAGACCGCCGAAATCGGTCGCGCCGTGTATTTCAGCCGATCCCGCGGCAAGCTCTGGTTCAAGGGCGAGGAATCGGGCCACGTGCAGACCGTCCATGAGATTCGTATCGATTGCGACAATGACGTCGTGTTACTGAAGGTCACTCAGCTCGGACACGAGCCGGGGATTGCATGCCACACGGGCCGCCACAGCTGTTTTTTCAGCAAATACGAAAACGGCCGTTGGACAGTTGCCGAACCGGTCTTGAAAGACCCTGCCGCGATCTACACATCGTCCCCAAGATGAGCGACACACAATCCAACTCCGCGGACGCACTGGCGCGGCTGGCTGCCGTGATCGAGAGCCGGCTGCCTGCGCGCGGCGGCGATCCCGACAAGAGCTACGTCGCGCGCCTTCTTCATCGGGGGCCGGACGCTTTCCTGAAGAAAATCGGCGAAGAGGCGACCGAAGTTGTCATGGCGGCCAAGGATGCTGACCATGGCGGCGATCGCTCCAAACTGGTGAACGAAGTGGCCGATCTCTGGTTCCATAGCATGGTGGCGCTCGCGCATTACGGCTTTTCGCCAAGCGACGTGGTCGCAGAGCTCGAGCGCCGTGAAGGTACCAGCGGCATCGAGGAAAAAGCCCTGCGCAAGGCGCAGGATCGCGAAGCTTCCAACGACTGAGGAAACGAGAGGACACCATGCCCAACGACATCGTGACTGTCGAACCCAACGACTCCCTCAAGACCTGGGGCTGGGTCAGTTACATCCTGCACCTCGTGGTGGCAATCGGCGCGGTCCTGCCTGGTGCACAGGCTTCCGTCGGCCTGCTGCTGATCGCCCTGATCATCGACCTCGTCAAGCGCGACGAGGCGGCAGGCACTTGGCAGGCATCGCATTTCAGCTGGCGCATTCGAACGGTCGTGTTGGCCGGCGTGCTGTATGTGCTCACGGCATGGCTGTGGCTGCTTCTCTTCGTGCCGGGCTGGATCGCCTGGGCCCTGATTTCCCTTTGGTTCCTCTATCGCATCGTCAAGGGGATGGTGCGAATGAACGCGGGCCGATCCATGGAGCCATCGAATGTCCTCTGACCCGAACTGCGTCTTTTGCAAGATCATCGAGGGCAAGATTCCCTCGCGCAAGGTCTACGAGGATGAAGAACTCTTCGCCTTCCACGACATTGCGCCGTGGGCGCCAGTGCATTTCATGATCGTGCCGAAGCGGCATGTCCCTTCGATGGCACAGGTCAGCCCTGAAGACGCGCCTTTGCTCGGGAAGATCATGGTCCTGGCTCCCAAGCTGGCCACCGAGCAGGGTTGCAGGCCCTATCCGGACGGCGGTTTTCGTATCGTCGTCAATACCGGGGCCGAGGGCGGGCAGGAGGTCCACCATCTCCACATACACGTCATGGGCGGCCCCCGGCCATGGCTCAGAGGGTGATTCCCGCCCCATCAGGCGGCATTTGCGCGCCGTCTAAAATCTCTCATATTCTTCAGGAGTAATCCATGGGTTCACTTTCCATCTGGCACTGGCTGATCGTGCTGCTCGTCGTGGTGATGATCTTCGGCACCAAGAAGCTCCGCAACATGGGCTCGGACCTCGGCGGTGCGGTCAAGGGATTCAAGGACGGCATGCGCGACGGCTCGGCACCTGAAACGCCAGCCAACCCGAACGCTCAGGTGACCAACACCGGCGCTGCCGACAAGTCGACGATCGACGTCGAAGCGCGTCAGAAGTCCTGAGCCACAAACGTCCGTGATCGATCTCGGCATCTCGAAACTCGCGCTGATCGGCGCAGTCGCACTCATCGTCATCGGACCTGAAAAGCTGCCGCGCGTTGCCCGCACTGTGGGCACGCTGCTCGGCAAGGCGCAGCGCTACGTCAACGACGTCAAGGCCGAGGTCAATCGATCGATGGACCTGGACGAGTTGCGCAAGATGAAAGATACGGTGCAGGATGCCGCTCGCGATGTCCAGCACAGCATCCAATCGGGCGCGAGCGAGTTCGAAAAGCAGATTTCTGATATCGGCCACACGCCCGCCGATCAAGAGCCGGTGCTCGCCGCTTATCCGCAATACAAGCACCCACGCAAGAATTGGCGCTTGAAGCAGGGCGCCACGCCGCAGTGGTACAAGGCGCGCAACGGGGTGCGCACCAAGGCGCTCTCGGGCGCAGCGCGTGTAGCCCGTTACCGTCCTCACAAGATCAACTAGTTTCGGCGCGATCCGGGTGCATCGAGCGCGCCCTGAATTCCCGTCCGCAGCGCCCCCCACATGGCCGACTCCACCGACAAGAACAAAGAAGACGAACTGGCTGGCACCGAGCAGCCTTTCGTCCAACACCTGATGGAGCTGCGGGATCGCCTGCTCTATTGCGTCTATGGCCTCGTGGTTGCCGGCATCCTGCTTGCCATTTGGCCGGGCCCCAGCGGTTTGATCGACCTGATCGCCGTGCCGATCCGCAACCACATGCCACACGACGCGAAGTTGATCGCGGTGGGTGTTTTCTCGCCATTTTTCGTGCCGCTCAAGGTGCTGGCAATGACCGCGGTGCTCCTGGCGCTGCCTTGGCTCATGTACCAGGTCTGGATGTTCGTGGCGCCGGGGCTCTACAGCCACGAAAAGAAGTTTGCGCTGCCGCTGATCATCTTCGGCAGCCTGCTCGCATACGCCGGCATCGCGTTCGTCCAGTTCTTCGTTCTGGATAAGATGTTCGGCTTCATCCAGCGATTCACGCCGCCGTCTGTCGCCGCCACTCCGGATATTTCGTCGTACGTAGAGGCGATCCTGTCGCTCTACATCGCTTTTGGCGTGGCTTTCCAGGTGCCGATCGTGGTCATGTTGCTGGTGCGCTTCGAGATGGTTACCGTCGAAAAGCTGCGCTCATTCCGCGGTTATTTCATCGTCGTCGCCTTCGTGGTCGCGGCGGTGCTGACGCCGCCGGATGTCGTTTCTCAGCTTGCGCTCGCGATCCCGATGTGCCTGCTGTACGAAGTCGGCATCATCGGTGCGCGCTACTTCTCGAAGTACACCAAGGCGCCGGAAGAAAGCGCCGACTCCGCTCAGCCCTGAGCGGCAGCGGTCGCCTCTGTCACTCGGTCTCCGAGGGCACGCGTCGGACCGGCGATTTGGGCCTCGCGCCTGCGGTCACTTCCAGTTCGAGCTTGTCGCCGCCCCGCTGCATGGCAAATCGGGTCGAATTGCCTGGCTTGAGACCGGCCACGGCGGTCAGCAGCTCCTGGACATTTCGGATGTCCTTATTGCCGACGCCCGTAATGACGTCGCCAGGGCGAACGCCCGCCTTCGCCGCCGGCCCGTTTTGCAGCACGCCAGTGATGATCACGCCAGTCTTGGCCTTGACGCCGAAGGTCTCGGCCAGCTCGGGAGACAGTTCGTTCGGCTCCACGCCGATCCATCCGCGCGTGACCTTGCCGGTCTTGACGATGTCCTCCAGCACCTGTTTGGCCGTCGAGACCGGAATGGCAAACCCGATCCCCATGCTGCCGCCCGAACGCGAATAGATGGCGGTGTTGATGCCTTCGAGATTGCCGTTGACGTCGATCAACGCGCCGCCCGAATTGCCCGGATTGATGGCGGCATCGGTCTGGATGAAGTTTTCGAAGGTGTTGATGCCGAGTTGGTTGCGCCCGAGCGCCGAAACGATGCCGCTCGTGACGGTCTGACCGACCCCGAACGGATTGCCGATGGCGAGCACCTGGTCTCCCACTTGCAACGCATCGGAGTCGCCGAGGACCACCACCGGCAGCTTGTCCAGATCGATCTTGAGGACGGCCAGATCCGTATCCGGATCGGTCCCGATCACCTTGCCGTGCGCGTGGCGGCCATCGTTGAGCGTGACTTCGATTTCGTCGGCGCCCTCGACCACGTGATTGTTGGTGAGGATGTAACCGTCCGCGCTGACGATCACGCCGCTGCCCAGTCCAACCTGCGGCTGGTTGGCGCCCGGGTCGCCGAAAAAGAAGCGAAACCAAGGGTCGTTATTGCGGGGATTCAGCTGTGCCGCCTTGCTGGTGTTGATGCTGACAACCGCGGGCGACGCCTTCTTGGCCGCGCCGCTCAGACTACCGGGCGCCGTCGCCTGTGGATTTACGGGGGGCGCCTGCGTCAAGGCAATCGTGCCTCGCAGCCCGTTTGCTTGCCTGTCGAGCCACTCGGGCTTGAGTGTTCCAACGACAAAATAGGCCGCGAGAAGAACGGTAACGGCTTGGGCAAACAGCAGCCAGATGCGTTTCATGAAAAGAACTGATCCGAGGAAGTAAATGCGCCTCTGTGGGTGGGCGCAGTGCTTTTCATTGTCCCTCAACGCGCGACAGGTTTCCGGGTCTGCAGCCGCGCCCCTGGCATGCAGCCGGCGTCTGCCGGGTCCACAATGGCGCGATGAGCACGACCCGCCATGAACTACTTCTCGCCTTCGACGTGCTGCTTGCTCCCGAGCGATTCAAGGACTACGGACCGAACGGCCTCCAGGTCGAAGGCCGCACGACCGTCCGGAAGATCGTTTCCGGCGTGACTGCGAGCCGCGCGCTGATCGAAGCCGCCATTCACGCCGAAGCCGATGCCATCTTTGTCCATCACGGGCTTTTCTGGCGCGGCCAGGACGGGCGCGTGACTGGCTGGATGCGTCAGCGCCTCGGCCTGCTGCTCGGCGATGACGTCAACCTTTTCGCATATCACTTGCCCCTTGATGCACATCCGGAGTTGGGCAACAACGCTCAATTGGGCGCAAAGCTCGGACTGACCGCCCACGCCGGCTCAACGGGGCGGTTCGGGGATCAGGAACTCGGATTTTTCGGTGGACGAGCGGACGGCGAAGTCTTTGCCAACGCCGCCGCGCTGGCGGCGCATGCCGAGAAAGCGCTCCAAAAGAAAGTCACATTGGTGGGTCCCGCGCAGCAGCGTCCCATCAGGAGCGTGGCTTGGTGCACGGGCGGGGCCCAGGGCTACTTCGAGGCGGCGATCGCGGCGGGCGCGGACGCCTTCATCACCGGCGAAATCTCCGAACCCCAGGCTCACTATGCGCGTGAAATGAACGTGGCGTTCCTAGCGTGCGGGCATCACGCAACGGAACGCTACGGCGCACCTGCGGTCGCCGGCCATGTGGCCGCCCAACTGGGTCTCGCGCACGAATTCATCGACATTGACAATCCGGCGTGAGCAATCTTCAGTTTCCCATCGCGATCACACTGGGCGATCCCGCCGGCATCGGGCCGGAGATCATCGTCAAGGCCTTCGGCGGTAACGCGCATGATCTGCGGGGATGCTTCGTCGCCGGTGACGTCGGCATCATTCGGCGCGCTGCGCAATCCTTGGCGGTTCCGGGTTCGCTGCCGCTGCCCGTTGCAGAAATCGAATCACCCGACGCTGCGGCCGATGTCCCGCCTGCCTGCGTACCGGTCCTGCAGGTGGTCGATAAAGTCAGGACGCCAATCGACGTCGGGCGAGTCAGCGCGGTCGCGGGGCGCATCGCGGGTGAGTGCGTCGTTTGGGCCGCTCGAGCAGCCCTGAAAGGCGACATCGCGGCGGTCGTGACTGCGCCTTTGCACAAGGAAGCGCTGTCTGCGGCGGGCTTTCAGTTCCCGGGACACACCGAGTTGCTTCAGTTCGAGACTGCAATCCATCTGGGCCGTCCAGTGGCTGAAGTCCCGGTCCGCATGATGCTTGCCAACGACGAACTGCGAACCGTGCTGGTCAGCATTCACATGTCGCTGCGCAATGCGATCGAGGCGGTGACGCTCGACGGTGTTCTCGACACGATGAGGATCACGCATCGCGCGTTGAGCGCAGTGCTGGGCCGGTCTCCGAAGATTGGCGTGGCGGGGCTCAATCCACACGCTGGCGAAGGAGGTCTTTTCGGGAACGAGGAGCGCGACGTCATTGCGCCGGCGATTGCGGCTGCGAGGAAAGAGGGCATCGATGCCGATGGACCCCATGCGCCGGACACCGTTTTCATGCGGGCCCGCAAGAAGTCTGCAGGGGGAGGGGAGTTCGACGTGGTGATTGCGATGTATCACGACCAAGGCCTGATTCCGGTCAAGTACCTCGGCGTCGAGAAGGGCGTCAACGTCACACTCGGCTTGGCGCTGGTACGGACCAGCCCTGATCACGGCACTGCGTTCGACATTGCCGGCACGGGGCGTGCCGATCCGTCGAGCCTCGTCGAGGCGGTGCGCATGGCACGCACGCTCTCGCGAGACGCTGCGGCGCTCAGGGCCGCTTGAGGTTGTCGCGGATTTCGCGGAGCAACAGGACGTCTTCCGGCGTGGCGGCTGGCGGCGGCGGCGCAGCGTCGATCGCGTTCTTCACCTTGTTGATCTGCTTGACCATCAGGAAAATGATGAAGGCGAGGATCACGAAATTGAGCGCAACGGTAATGAAGTTGCCGTACGCCAGCACAGGAACGTTGGCCTTCTTGAGTTCGATGAGGTTGTCGGCGACGTTCGGCGGTTTTTGCGCCAGCAGGATGTACAGGTTCGAGAAGTCGAGTCTGCCGAAGACAAGGCCAACCAGCGGCATGATGATGTCGCTCACCAGCGAGTCGACGATCTTGGCGAAAGCGGCGCCGATGATCACACCGACTGCGAGGTCGATCACGTTTCCCTTGACGGCAAACTCTCGAAACTCCTTGAAGAAACTCATGCCGGGTACCTCATGTGCGGATTGAGACGCCGGCCAGTATAGGGCTGCGACTCAAGGGTTTTATCAAGGGGGAACTCGTCGCTCTCGCGCGACTCGGCGCGTTGAAATCGGCATTTACGCTCCGCTACAATCGCCGGTTGACCCCAAGACCCTAGCGAAGAACATTGAGGATCCCCATGAGTGACAGCACCGCCGGCCGCCCCCGGATCGACACTAGCAAGCGGACGTGGTTGATCGCATCAGGTTGTGCAGGAGCGGTGGGCGGAGTGGCAGTTGCCATTCCGTTCGTCAGCACCTTCGAGCCTTCAGAAAAAGCCAAGGCTGCCGGTGCGCCGGTCGAAGTCGACATCAGCGGCCTTCAGGTGGGCGAAAAAATGACCGTCGAATGGCGGGGCAAGCCTGTTTGGATTCTCAAGCGCACACCCGAACAAATCGCTGAGTTGCCCAAGCTCGATCCGCTACTTGCCGATCCCCAATCAAAGCGCAATCCCGACGAGTTCACTCCTCCCTATGCGCGCAACGAGCACCGCTCGATCAAGCCCGAAATCCTCGTTGTCGTCGGCATCTGCACCCACTTGGGTTGTTCGCCAACGGACAGATTCCAGCCCGGCCCGCAACCTTCGCTGCCGGACGACTGGCACGGCGGCTTCCTCTGCCCCTGTCATGGTTCAACTTTCGATCTGGCGGCTCGCGTGTTCAAGAACAAGCCCGCGCCGGACAATCTCCCGGTGCCTCCGCACATGTATCTCTCCGACACCCGCCTCCTGATCGGCGACGACAAGAAGGCTTGAGGAGAACGACATGGCTGAACTCAAGGAAATCTCCCCCAACGCACCCGCCGGCGAAAAGTTGCTGAACTGGGTCGACAACCGCTTCCCGCTGACCAAGCTCTGGAACGATCAGTGGGGCAAGTACTACGCGCCCAAGAACTTCAATTTCTGGTACATCTTCGGCTCTCTCGCGATGCTGGTCCTCGTGATCCAGATCGTGACGGGCATCTTCCTCGTGATGCACTACAAGCCGGACGCGCAACTCGCGTTCGCGTCGGTCGAGTACATCATGCGAGATGTGCCTTGGGGCTGGCTGATCCGCTACATGCACTCGACGGGAGCTTCGGCGTTCTTCATCGTCGTCTACCTGCACATGTTCCGCGGGCTCATCTACGGAAGCTACCGCAAGCCGCGAGAACTGATTTGGATCTTCGGCTGCGCCATCTTTCTTTGCCTGATGGCCGAGGCGTTCATGGGCTATCTGCTGCCTTGGGGTCAGATGAGCTACTGGGGCGCACAGGTGATCGTCAACCTGTTCTCCGCGATTCCATTCGTCGGCCCTGATCTCGCGATCCTGATTCGCGGTGACTACGTGGTGAGCGACGCTACCCTGAATCGCTTCTTCAGCTTCCACGTCATTGCGGTGCCGTTGGTGCTGCTCGGCCTTGTCGTCGCTCACTTGATCGCGCTTCACGAAGTGGGGTCGAACAATCCCGATGGCATCGAGATCAAGGCCAATCGCGGTCCTGACGGCAATCCGCTGGATGGCATCCCGTCGCACCCCTACTACACGGTGCATGACATCTTCGGCGTCGTTGTGTTCCTGACGATCTTCTCGGCCGTGATCTTCTTCGCGCCAGAAGCGGGTGGGTATTTCCTCGAATACAACAACTTCATCCCGGCCGATTCGCTGAAGACGCCGAATCACATCGCACCAGTCTGGTATTTCACGCCTTTCTATTCAATGCTCCGCGCGATCACCAGCGAGATGATGTACGCGCTCATTGCCTGCGTGGTCGCCGGTGCAGCGTTTGGCGTCTTGAAGACACGCATCCCGTCGATCTTCAAGGGGCTCATCGTGATCGTGGCGCTCGGCGTGGCCGCGATGATGCTGTCGATCGATGCGAAGTTCTGGGGCGTTCTCGTGATGGGCGGCGCCGTCATCATCCTGTTCTTCCTGCCTTGGCTGGACCACAGCCCTGTGAAGTCGATTCGCTACCGCCCGAGCTGGCACAAGTTCCTGTACGGGATTTTCGTCATCAACTTCGTGGTGCTTGCGTACCTGGGTGTTCAACCGCCGTCGCCTACCGGCGAGCGGGTGTCGCAAGTGGGTACCTTGTTCTATTTCGGCTTCTTTCTGCTAATGCCGTGGTGGAGCCGCCTGGGTGAATTCAAGCCGGTCCCTGAGCGCGTGACCTTTGCAGCGCACTGACCGGGAGAAGACAAGAATGAAGAAACTGATCCTCACGTTGATCGCAGCGCTTGGTTTCGTAGCAGGCGCGCACGCCGCGGAAGAAGGCATGCCTTGGGACAAGGCGCCAAATCGGACGAACGACCTCGCAGCTTTGCAGAACGGCGCCAAGCTTTTCGTCAACTACTGTCTGAACTGCCACTCGGCTGCGTTCATGCGCTACAACAGGCTGCAGGACCTCGGCATCACTGAGCAGCAGATCAAGGACAACCTGCTCTTCACGACCGACAAGGTCGGTGAGACCATGAAGGCCAACATCGATCCACGCCAAGCCAAGGAGTGGTTCGGTGCCGTTCCGCCCGACCTGACGCTCGTCGCGCGCTCGCGCGCAGGCCATGGTGGCACCGGTGCAGACTATCTCTACACCTACCTGCGGACTTTCTACCGAGACGACACGAAGGCGACCGGTTGGAATAATCTTGCATTTCCGAGCGTGGCCATGCCACACGTCTTGTGGGAATTGCAGGGTGAACGCCGCCCGATTTTCGACAAGGTCGAATCGCACGGTCACGAAACCGAGGTGTTCAAGGGTTGGGAGCAATTTACCCCGGGAACCATGACGCCGTTGCAATACGATCAGGCTGTGGGTGACCTCGTCAGCTACCTCCAGTGGATGGCCGAACCGGCGCAGAACACGCGCATCAGGGTTGGTGTCTGGGTGCTGTTGTTCCTCGTCATGGCTGTGGTCTTTGTTTGGCGGTTGAATGCCGCGTACTGGAAAGACGTCAAGTAGTACGACGACGATGCCGATCAGTCGCCTTGCGCGTCTGGTCCCGCAGAGTGGGTTGCGAACGCGACCCACTCTTTTTGATTTTTAGGAGCCTTTCGCCATGATGGTCTTGTATTCGGGAACGACCTGCCCTTTTTCACACCGCTGCCGCTTCGTGCTGTTCGAGAAAGGCATGGATTTCGAGATTCGCGACGTCGATCTCTACAACAAGCCTGAAGATATCAGCGTCATGAACCCCTATGGGCAGGTTCCGATCCTTGTGGAGCGCGACCTGATCCTGTACGAGTCGAACATCATCAACGAGTACATCGACGAGCGCTTTCCGCATCCGCAATTGATGCCTGGCGATCCGGTCGACAGGGCTCGCGTCCGACTGTTCCTGCTCAATTTCGAGAAGGAGTTGTTCGTGCATGTGTCGACGCTCGAAAATCGCAGTTCGAAGGGTAACGAGAAGGCGCTCGAGAAGGCCCGCTCGCACATTCGCGACCGGCTGACGCAGCTTGCGCCTGTGTTCCTCAAGAACAAGTACATGCTGGGTGACAATTTCTCGATGCTCGACGTGGCGATCGCGCCACTGCTGTGGCGCCTTGACTACTATGGCATCGACCTGAGCAAGAACGCTGCGCCGCTTTTGAAGTACGCTGAACGAATCTTCTCTCGTCCCGCCTACATCGAAGCACTGACCCCGTCCGAAAAGGTCATGCGCAAGTGAAGCGCTGACGCCGCCGGTCATGATCAACGCACTCGAATCGTCATCCACTCGCCCGTACCTGATACGGGCGCTGTATGAATGGTGCACGGACAACGGCTTCACGCCGTACGTCGCGGTTCAGGTCGACGATACCGTCCAGGTGCCCCGTGAGTACGTCAAGAACGGCGAGATCGTGCTGAACATCAGTTTCGATGCCACGAGCTCGCTCAATCTTGGCAACGAGTTCATCGAATTCAAGGCTCGCTTTGCGGGCACGGCGCGCGAAATCAGTGTGCCGGTGGGTCGCGTGATCGCGATCTACGCGCGCGAAAACGGGCAAGGAATGGCCTTTCCTGCGCCTGCGCCAGGACCTGCGCAGATCGAAACGGGCTCGGTTCCGGGGAACTCCACGCCGCCGTCCGCCCCGACACGGACGCCGTTGCGGGACGCTTCGCGGGGCACTGAAGGCGATGCAAGCAAGATCGTCCATCTTGTGACCGGCGAAGGTGCTGAAGAAGCTGTCGAGACCACGGATGCACCCGTGGACCCGGCGGACCCGCCCCGGCCGCCCAATGGTGGAGGCTCGCGGCCTTCACTCAAGCGAATCAAGTGAAATTCGAGCAGGCGCCGCGCCGCTAGAATCCGTCAATACGCCGCTTTAGCTCAGTTGGTAGAGCAACCGCCTTGTAAGCGGTAGGTCGTCAGTTCGATTCCGACAAGCGGCACCACTTCCCTTGCAGGGCGCCATCTGGCCGCGACTGCGGCGCCAGAATGGATGCGCAGATCCGATGCTCTTCAATTTGGATCCATGCTGCGCGCCGCCACAGAATGTTTCGCGGAAGGGCGCTTACACAGCGAACATGTCCCCCTGACTTTGCCTGACGATCGACTCTGCGTCGGCCATGATCTCCTTGATCAGGATACCGGCAGAAGGCAGCTCATGGATCAGTACAGCGACCACGCCGCACGACCAGGCACTGGCGTCCATGCGCCCCATCGCATGACCTTCGGGTAGACGCCGCCCACTTGCGCGGCCATGTCGCCCAAGCTGATCGCAGTCCCGAGTTCGCGCTCTTTGACAGGAGGTTGATTGCGACCGGCTTGACCGTCGTCGGTCGGCATCGCTCGATTTCCCCAGCGAAGAGTCCGCCGGTGTGCTTTGCGTGAGGGAGGTCAACGTGCCGAGTCCGCCAGCATTCGAAACGGCTGCAGCGAACCTTGGCGGCTGCGATATTGTCGGCCCACATCCTGATCGGAGAGGCGGCCGGCACTACGATGCCAAACGAATATCCTGTCAGGCCAACGAAGTAGGACGGGTCCGTGGCTGCATCCCACTTCAGGTCGGTCGTGTAGGGCAGGCGATAGATGCCCAGGGAAGCAATGCCCAAGGTGGAGCCGCCGTTGCCGGCGCTCCGAAGCACTTTGCTTGGCAAAGTCCCACCAGCGCTTGGCCGGCTCTCGACGATCACGGGTTGCTTCAGCAGCTTCGAAACGCCCCAAACATGTTCAGGACCTCTGCTGTTGCCTGTCACGAACGGCCATGACTTCTTCCTCGACCTCCCGCAGGCGGTCCTTGCCGAAGAACATCTCTGTTCCAACGAAGAAGGTAGGCGAGCCGAACGCTCCGCGCGCATGCGCTTCTTGCGTACTGGCCATCAGTTGCGCTTTCACCTCCGGAGCTTGGCTCAGCGCCACGAGCGCGTCGGCGTCCAACTCGGCCGCACGCAGCTGCGCCCGCATCACTTCCAGTTCGTCCATCTTCTTCTCCTGCTCCCACATGCTCGAGAAGACCACCTCGACATAGCGATCGAAGCAGCCTAGCTTCTGTGCCGCGACCGCCGCCCGCATGATTTGCAGCGTATTAATGGGAAAAAATGGATTGCGTCGGAAGGCGGTGAGCCCATGCTTTCGCACGAAACGCTGGAGCTCCAGGAGCTCGTAATTGCGCTTGTTCGGGATTTCGGCATTCGTCTCGCCGGGCGAGCGATTGTTGGTGAGCTTGAACAAGCCGCCCAACAGGATCGGCACGTATTCAAAACGCGCTGCGCTGCGCGCCTCGATCTCCGGAATGAGCTTGTGACTGAGGTAGGCGTTGGGGCTACCGAAGTCGAAAAGAATTTGCACAGGAACAGGATTCATAAGACGTGCTTGCTGGAATGGCCGGCGGCTCTCACCAGGATTCCATCCACGGCCGGATCTCGGTCTCGTGAGTCCAGGCGTCCCGCGGTTGCATATGCAGCTGCCAGTACAGATCTGCGATGTGATTTGGATCGACGATGCCGCCCTGGTCTTTGAGCTGATAGCGCTCCGGGAAGTTGGTGCGGATGAACTCGGTATCGATGGCGCCGTCCACGACCGGATGCGCCACATGGATGCCCTTGGGCCACAGCTCGCGCGCCATGCTCTGCGCAAGTGCGCGCAGCGCGTGCTTGGCACCCGCAAACGCCGCGAAGCCATCCCGGCCGCGCAAGCTCGCGGTGGCCCCCGTGAAGATGATCGTTCCACGGCCGCGCGGAAGCATGGCCTTGGCGGCTTCCCTGCCCATCAGAAATCCGGCAAAGCAGGCCATTTCCCAGACCTTGTAGTACACGCGGGCGGTGGTCTCCGTAATGGGAAAGCGCACATTGGCCCCAATATTGAAGATAGCCACTTCGATGGGCGCGATCTCGTTTTCGATCTTCTGCACCAGAGCAACCATCTCCTCTTCTTTGCGGGCGTCGCTTCCGAAGCCGTGCGCCTCACCGCCGGCAGCGCGGATCTGGTCCACGAGGGGTTTCAGCTTCTGAGCGTCGCGCCGAGTCACGCAGGCGATGTAGCCCTCGCGCGCGAACCGCTGCGCGATCGCTCCGCCAGTGGCATCGCCGGCACCGATCACGAGAACCGCTTTCTTTTCTGACATTGAATTTCCTTGGCTGGGTTTGAAGGAATTCACCGTGCGCGACTATTGCGAACACGTGAACGACCGGCGTTGCGCGGAGAGCTCGGACGCCTGCTTGGACAGTTCGTGCTTGAGGATCTTTCCGGCGGAAGACTTCCTCGTTGCCCGGGGCTTGGCGGCCGACCACCGCGCAGGCGGCGACCGCCGGATGGCTTGCGATCAAAGCTTCGACTTCCGGTGGATACACATTGAAGCCGGATCGGATGATCAACTCCTTGGTGTGCGGCCTCGATCAGTGCGGGCGCGACCGGCTTTTGCCGCGCCCAAGGGCGGAGCACGTGAGACATGCGTGCGGGCAGCGAGGCGAGCTGTTCGGCGAGTGCACTGAGTGTTCTCATCATCGCGACGTCCCTTGCGTTTATTTTTAGAACTGACCGCACCATAAGTTTGAAAAATGAACTCGTCAAGCGTAGAGTTGCGCCATGAAATGGACAGATCTGCAACAAGAGCATTGCTCGGTCGCACGGACCGTGTCAGTGATCGGAGACCGGTGGACGATGCTTGTGCTGCGCGACGCGTTTCTCGGTGTGCGCCGATTCGAGGACTTTCAGGAGCGACTGGGCATCTCGCGCCCCATGCTCGCTGATCGTCTGACCAAACTGGTCGATGCGGGGGTCTTCAAGAAGGTGGCCTATCAGGACTCTCCTGTGCGCTATGAGTACCGGTTGACGCCCAAGGGCATGGACCTCCATCCGGTATTGATGGCAGTGGTGCATTGGGGCGATGTCCACATGTCAGGAGAGGCCGGAAGGCCGCTGCTCCATCGTCACTCCGGATGCGGACACCTGTTCGATCCCGTGACGGTCTGCTCCGAATGCAATGAGGCTTTGCGAGCCAGGGATGTCGCAGTCGAGCGAGGACCTGGCGCGTAGATAGAAAAAGATAGAAAGATTGATTCGTATTTAGAATCGCCGACTGCAAGGCAGTCCCGTTGACGATTTGGGCCCTGCAAGCTTTCCTTCAGGAGTTCCATGAGTCGCTCGGAGTGCCCTCGTACGTTGCGTACGCCCATCGCATTGACCGTGATTGCCATGGCCTCCCTTCCGGCCACCGGGCAACAGTCGCCACCTGCGACATCCGAACAGCCGGCCGGCGCGCCATCATCTCCGGCGAGCACTTCGGTTCCGGCGACATTGCGCGAAGTGCAGGTTCAGGACACTGCCGACAACGGAAGCTTCGGCCCCAATCCGCTGTCGATCAGCCGGTTGCCTGCGGATCCGCACGATGTGCCGCAGTCGGTCACCATCATCAATCAGCCGCTGATGCAATCGCAGGGTGCCACCTCGCTGGCGAGTGCTCTGCGCAACGTCCCGGGCCTGACCATTGGTGCTGCTGAAGGTGGGCAAATCGGCACCAACATCAATCTCAACGGCTTTTCGGCTCGAACGGACATTTTCTTGGACGGTGCACGCGACCGTGGCCAGTACTACCGCGATACGTTTGCGCTGGACAGCATCGAGGTGCTGATGGGACCTTCGTCCATGTTGTTCGGTCGCGGTTCGACGGGTGGCGTGATCAACCAGGTCAGCAAGAAGCCGTCTCTGACACCCGCGGGGAACGCGGAGCTTTCAGTCACGAGCAACGGTCTTGTGCGGACGACTGTCGATGTGAATCGGCCGCTGTCGGAGACGTCGGCATTTCGCATCTCCGCAATGGGGCAGGAAGGTGATGCGTCGAATCGCGACCAAACGAGAATTCAGGACGTCGGCGTTGCCCCGTCGTTGAAGTTCGGCATCAACACGCCCACTCAGATCACCTTGTCTGCGTTACTTCAGCACAACCGCGACATGGCCGACTACGGGATTCCCCCGCTGAACGGCGCGCCGGCGCAGGTCGATCGGAACAATGCTTATGGATTCAACGACGATCGCACCGTTTCGGATATCGGCGCATTCAATGCAACGATCCTCCACAAGCTGACATCGACCAGTTCGATTCGCAACCAGACGCAGTACAACCAAGTCACGACCAACGCGACGGAGACCGCGCCGCAGGGCATCGGAACCGTGAGCGTCAGGGGCTATACGCCGTTTTCGACGGGGACCACAGCTTTCCCCGCCGCGGCAACCAGCACCTTGCCCCTCGGTCAGATGTGGGTTCGTCAACAGAGTCATGACCGGGACATCCGCGACACTTCGCTGTTCAACCTGACCGAATACAACACGAAATTCGAGACGGGCACGCTCAAGCACGCACTGCTGGTGGGGCTGGAACTCGGGCACGATACGTACAGGAACCAAGGCTACTACCGCAACGGCACCTGCGCCGGCATTCCGATGAATCCGGTGGGCGGAACAAGCGGCTATGTGTCTTGCACACCGCTTCTGAATCCCATCCCGTCCGATTCGCCTCTCAATGCGCCGGGGCTTCCTGGCAATCTTGCGACGGCAGCTGCCGACACGGTTGCGGGGTATGTCAACGACACGGTCGACCTCAGTCCTCAGTTCAAGCTCGTTGGCGGCGTGCGCCAGGACAACTATCGGGCCAGCATCAACAACACGGTGACGAGCGCGACAACCCTCGCCTACGAAAGGCAGACGGTCAACTACACCAGCGTCCGCGCCGGAGGCATCTGGCAACCGACTACCGAGCAGTCCTATTACGTCTCCTACAGCACCTCGTTCAATCCTTCGCTCGAGCAACTGGTGGCGACGACCGGGGCCACCCAGCCCTTGCCTCCACAGGAAAACAAGGCATACGAACTGGGCGGCAAGTGGGATGCCAATGGCGGCGCGCTGTCGATGACCGCTGCGGCCTTCAGCATCACGCAAGACAACGCGAGAGCGCAGAACTCCGACGGCACCTACTCCGCGACCGGCACCGTGCGTGTCAATGGCGCCCGCGCCGGCATTGCAGGGCGGATCACCGACGCCTTTCAGGTGTTCGGCGCCTATACCTTTCTCGACGGCACGATCGTCGACGGCATCGCCCCCGCGACCCAAGGCAACGTGCCGGCAAATACGCCCCGCAACGCCGCCAGCATTTGGGCCGTCTATACCGTCACCCCTCAGTGGGAATTTGGCGGCGGCGCCACTTACGTCGGGAGCCGTTATGCCTCCAACACCAACCTCGTCGCGGTAGGGAGCTACACGCGAATCGACGCAATGTTGGCCTATCACCAGCCTCACTACGATGTACGGCTCAACCTGTTCAATCTTTTTGACAAGCACTATTACGACGCCTTGATCCCGTCCGACGGCGGCCGGGCCGTCCCCGGCATGGCGCGCACCGCCATGCTGTCCGTGAACTACCGGTTCTGACGTCAATCCTCACCGCCATGCTGCTCTGTATTCCCCAGGTTCTCGATCCCGAGTCACTCAAAGCTGTTCGCGCGCGTCTGGATGCTGCAGGTGACGCATGGGTGGATGGCCGAGTCACAGCGGGGCACCAGGGCGCGGAGGTGAAGTTCAACCAGCAGATCGACGAACGGTCACAGGTGGCCAGGGACTGCCAGGCCATCGTGGTCGGTGCACTCGAACGCAATCCGCTCTTCATCAGCGCGGCGCTGCCCAACGTGCTGTATCCGCCGATGTTCAACCGCTACAGTGCCGGTATGACGTTTGGCCTGCACGTGGATGGCGGAGTGCGCATACATCCTCACAACGGGCGCAAGCTGCGCACCGATCTTTCCGCCACGTTGTTCCTCTCGCCGACCGATAGCTACGACGGCGGTGACCTGCAGATGGAAGACACCCATGGAATGCAGAACGTGAAGCTGGACGCCGGTGATATGGTCATCTATCCGGCGACCAGCCTGCACCAGGTGACTCCCGTCACAAGGGGCGTACGTCTCGCTTGCTTTTTCTGGGTGCAGAGCCTCATCCGTGACGCGGGAGACCGGGCGCTTCTTTTTGACCTCGACAACGCTATCCAGCGACTGAATCAGACCGGCGCAGACGAATCCGCGCGGCGGACGCTGGTCGGGACGTATCACAACCTTCTTCGCAAATGGAGCGACACGTAGGTCGTCCACATGAACACCGCTCACGATTTTTCAGCCGGCCCCGGTGGGACTGCATTCATGTCGTCCACGCCGCTTGACGAGCGCCTTCGAAGCCGGCAACGCCGCACTGCGCTCGTGCAATGGATTCGCAAGACTCACGGTTGGATCGGCCTGTGGGGCGCGATTCTCGGGTTGATTTTCGGCACGGCCGGCGTATGGCTGAACCACCGTGCGGTGCTCAAATTGCCGATGGCCCAGCAGCGCCTTAACGCGCAATTGTCATTGCCCGACCCGGCGCCGGCCAACGCCAAGGAGATGGCCACCTGGCTTCAGACGGCGCTGGGGCAGAGTGGCCCGCCGAACTCCATGCGCGTGGAACCTTCGAAACCGGTCGGCTGGGCGGAGAAAGGCAAGCACGCCAGCGCCTCCGCGCCCGAAGACGCGCCTCGTGAACCAGCCTTGATGCAGCCGGAACGCTGGGTCTTCAACTATGGCGGTCCCGATGCCATTGTTCAGGCGGAATACTGGCGCGGCAATCGCTCGGTGGGTGTCACGACCACCAGCAACGGGTTTGTCGCCACGCTCGCAAATCTGCACAAGGGGGTCGGCATGCCGGTCGCATGGATTCTGCTGGTGGACACGCTGGCGGGGAGTCTGATCTTCCTGTCGGTGTCTGGCGTGGCGCTGTGGATGCTGACCCATCGCCGTCGGCGCGTCGGCCTGACCATTTTTGGCACATCGGTCGTGCTCACACTCGGGTTGGTTTTGGCGCAGCTCTGACTCAGCGGCCTGTCTGGACCTTGATGCGGAGGGTGGCGACGTCCCAACCCCTGGCCTTCAGTCGCGACAGGAAAAGTGGCGCCAAGTGACGGAGCTTGGCCGCTGCGGCGCTGCCGCTGACCAACATGCACCATACATCTGCCTCCGCCGGCCCTGCCTTGATGGTGGGGCGCAGTTCGGCAGGGATCAGGTCCTGGATGGCAGCGAGCCGTTCGTTCGCGTCGCGCGCTCGGGCGGTCAGGCTCGCCAGGGTTGGCGACTCCTCGGTCGCCTGGAGCAAAGTGACGGCGTGATAGCGGCGGTTCATGGGCAAAGGTCTGGACTCAAGAGTTTGGACAAGGCGGCTAAAATCTGCGGTTTGCCGGCAATCCTGCGGGCCGGTCGGCTTGCTTTCCAGCAAAGCGCGCCCAAGTTCCTTCTCGTCTATCTTAGGGATTTCGGTCGAAGTGCCCGCATCCAGCGAGTGTCCTTCGATCTCCATTCATGGCCACCAACCTCCTGACCCAAATTTTCGGCAGTCGCAATGACCGGCTTCTGAAGCAGTATCGCAAGACGGTCGAACGCATCAACTCGCTGGAGCCGTCGTTCGAGAAGCTCGATGAAGCTGCGCTGCGCGGCAAGACGCAGGAGTTCAAGGATCGCGTTGCCAAGGGCGAATCGCTCGACGAACTCTTGCCAGAGGCTTTTGCGACGGTGCGCGAAGCATCCAAGCGGGTCATGAAGATGCGCCACTTCGACGTCCAGTTGCTGGGCGGCATGGCCCTCCACAACGGCAAGATCTCGGAGATGCGCACCGGTGAAGGTAAGACGCTGACGGCGACCCTTCCGGTCTACCTGAATGCGCTCACCGGCAAGGGCGTCCATGTGGTCACGGTGAACGACTACCTCGCCAGCCGCGATGCCACCTGGATGGGTCGGCTCTACAACTACCTCGGCCTTTCCGTCGGTATCAACCTGCCGCAAATGCCGCGCGAAGAAAAGCAGCAGGCCTACGGCAGCGACATCACCTACGGCACGAACAACGAGTACGGCTTCGACTACCTGCGCGACAACATGGTGTACGAGCCCGGCGATCGGGTTCAGCGCGGCTTGAACTACGCAATCGTCGACGAGGTTGACTCGATCCTTATCGACGAAGCCCGGACCCCGCTCATCATCAGCGGCCAGGCCGAAGACCACACGGACCTGTACCTTGCGATCAACAAGGTCGTGCCGCTCCTGGTTCGCCAGGAAGGCGAGGCTGATCCTCGCACCGGCGAAGGCGTTACCAAGCCTGGAGACTTCACGGTCGATGAAAAAACTCACCAGGTGTTCATGACCGAAGACGGCCACGAAAAGGCAGAGAAGATTCTTGCCGAGTTCAAGCTGCTTCCTGAAGGCGCCTCTCTCTACGACCCCGCCAACATCACGCTGATGCATCACTTGAATGCAGCGTTGCGCGCGCGGCATCTATATCACCGCGACCAGCACTACGTCGTGCAACAAGGCGAAGTGATCATCGTCGACGAGTTCACCGGCCGTTTGATGACTGGGCGGCGCTGGAGCGACGGCTTGCACCAGGCGGTTGAAGCCAAGGAAGGCGTCGAGATCCAGGCCGAGAACCAGACGCTCGCCTCGATCACCTTTCAGAACTATTTCCGCCTCTACGCAAAGCTCGCCGGCATGACCGGCACGGCCGACACCGAAGCGTACGAATTCCAGGAAATCTATGGTCTCGAGACCATGATCATCCCGCCGAATCGCCCGAGCAAGCGCGATGACCAGCTGGACCGCGTGTACAAGACCACGCGCGAAAAATACGAAGCTGCCATCCAGGACATTCGCGAGTGCTATGAGCGTGGCCAACCCGTGCTGGTCGGCACGTCGTCGATCGAAAACTCCGAAATCATCGCAGGCTTGCTCGAGAAAGCCGACCTGCCACACCAGGTTCTCAACGCGAAGCAACACGCACGCGAAGCGGACATCGTCGCGCAGGCCGGCCGCACCAAGATGATCACCATTGCAACCAACATGGCGGGCCGTGGTACCGACATTGTTCTGGGCGGAAATGTCGAGAAAGCCATCGAAGCGGTCGAAGCCAATGAAGAACTCGACGCCAGCGCCAAGGCTGCCGAGGTCGCCCGGCTTCGTGCCCAGTGGGAGAAGGATCACGAATTTGTGAAGTCGCTCGGCGGCTTGCGGATCATCGCCACCGAACGGCATGAATCTCGCCGCATCGACAACCAGCTGCGCGGCCGCTCGGGCCGGCAGGGCGACCCTGGCTCGTCCCGCTTCTATTTGAGCCTGGACGATCCGCTGATGCGCATCTTTGCCGGCGACCGCGTGAAGGCGATCATGGATCGCCTCAAGATGCCCGACGGCGAAGCCATCGAGGCGGGCATCGTGACGCGCAGTATCGAGAGTGCCCAGCGCAAGGTCGAGGCGCGCAACTTCGACATCCGCAAGCAGCTGCTCGAATACGACGATGTCTCGAACGACCAACGCAAGGTGATCTACCAGCAGCGCAATGACATCCTGGATGCGGGTGACCTCACCGCGCAAATCGGGGCGCTGCGCGAGGGCTGTTTCAACGATCTCGTTCGCCAGTACGTGCCCGCCGAGTCGGTCGAGGAGCAATGGGATCTCGCGGGCCTGGAAAAGACTCTCTCCGAGGACTGGCACCTCGAATTGCCGCTGCGGCAAGAGGTCGAGGCCGCCACGGCCATCGGCGACGAAGACGTTGTCGAAAAGGTCGTCGCCGAGGCCAACAAGGCATTCGATGCCAAGGTCGAGCTGATCGGGCAGGAGAACTTCACGCAGTTCGAGCGCATGGTTCTGTTGCAAAGCATCGATACACACTGGCGTGAGCACCTGGCTTCCCTTGATTACCTGCGGCAGGGCATTCACCTTCGCGGCTACGCGCAGAAGCAGCCGAAGCAAGAATACAAGCGCGAAGCTTTCGAGCTCTTCGGTCAATTGCTCGACTCCGTCAAGAACGAAGTGACCCGTCAACTCATGACCGTGCGCGTCCAGTCCAGCGAGCAGCTTGAGCAAGCTGCCGAAGCGATGGAAAGCCGAGGTGAGAACCTCGCGAACGTCACTTACACGGCGCCGACCGAGACCGGCGAAGTCGAAGTGCGCGTGGACGAGGAAAGCCTTCGCCGCCAGGCTGCCATGGGACTGGGCGCCGGCGCTGCCGCATTTGCGCGCGTCGGGCGCAACGATCCGTGCCCCTGCGGCAGTGGTAAAAAATTCAAGCATTGCCACGGCAAACTTTCTTGATATCGATCTGGAGGACGTCTGGATGCCCGTGAATCTCTCCGCCCCCGATCCCGCAGCGCTGCACGCTGTGCCAGGTGTTCGCATTGGCGTCGCCGAAGCCGGCGTGCGCAAGGCCAACCGCAAGGACCTGACTGTCGTGCTGATCGACGAAGGCGCCGCCGTGGGCGGCGTGTTCACGCAGAACCGGTTTTGCGCCGCGCCGGTTCAGGTCTGCCGCGATCACCTCGAGAAAAATTTCGGGATTCGCGCGATGCTCATCAACACGGGCAACGCGAACGCCGGAACGGGCGAGGACGGCCTGATGCGTACGCGTGCCACCTGTATTGCGCTTGCGCGGCAATTGAACCTGGCCCCTGCGCAGATTCTGCCTTTTTCCACTGGCGTGATCATGGAGCCGCTGCCTATCGACCGCATCGAGGCTGGTTTGCCTGCTGCCTTGGCCGATGCGAAGGCGACCAACTGGGCGCGCGCCGCAGAAGGCATCATGACGACCGATACGGTGCCCAAGGCCTTCAGCCGGCAAGTGATGATCGACGGGGCGACTGTCACGATCACCGGCATCAGCAAGGGTGCCGGGATGATCCGTCCGAACATGGCCACGATGCTCGGTTTCATGGCGACTGACGCGAAGATCGATGCATCGCTGATCCAGCCGCTCGCGAGGGCTCTGGCGGAAGCATCCTTCAATCGTGTGACGATCGATGGGGATACATCGACCAACGATTCGTTCGTGGTCATTGCGACGCAGAAGGCTGCCCACGGCACCATCACCTCGCTCGACTCCGCGGAGGGGCGCGCCTTGCTGGAGGCCATGCAGACTGTGGCTAGGCTACTGGCGCAAGCCATCGTCCGCGACGGCGAAGGTGCGACCAAGTTCATCACGATTCGTGTCGAAGGTGGCAAGGACGCTGCCGAGTGCCGGCAGGTGGCCTACGCGGTCGCGCATTCGCCATTGGTCAAGACCGCGTTCTATGCGAGCGACCCGAACCTTGGGCGTATCCTGGCGGCGGTCGGATACGCCGGCATTGCCGACCTGGACCAGACAGGCATCGACCTTTTCCTGGATGACGTGCACGTGGCGGTGAAGGGGGGTCGCAATCCGTCCTATCGTGAGGAAGACGGTCAACGGGTGATGAAGCAGAGCGAGATCCTGGTGCGCATTGCGCTTGGCCGCGGCGATGCTGCCGACACCGTCTGGACCTGCGACCTCAGCCACGACTACGTTTCGATCAACGCCGACTACAGGTCATGAACGAGAAGTTCGAACGCCTGATCGAGCGCGCCGAGCATCTGATGGGTCGCATCGAGTCGATCCTGCCGCAACCGTTGGCTGCGCCCGCCGACTGGAACGCATCCATCGCATGGCGCTACCGGCGACGCAGTTCTGGTCACGGCACGCTGGAACCTGTCCGCCATATTGCGACGATGCCACTCGACGCGCTGAAAGAAATCGATCTTCAGAAGGAAAAAATCGAGCGCAATACCCGTCAGTTCGTCGAAGGCAAGCCGGCCAATAACGTTCTGCTGACGGGTGCCCGCGGCACCGGGAAATCATCGCTGATCCGCGCCTGTCTTCATGCCTACGCGCCGCAGGGTCTGCGCCTGATCGAGGTCGACAAGGCCGAGTTGACCGACCTGCCGGACATCATCGAGGTCGTTTCGAATAGGCCCGAGAGATTCATCATCTTCAGCGATGACCTGAGCTTCGACGAGGGGGAGCCGGGCTATAAGGCGCTCAAGTCCATTCTGGACGGCTCCATCGCTGCGGCGACGCCCAACGTGTTGATCTACGCGACCAGCAACCGCCGTCATTTGCTCCCGGAGTACATGAAGGACAACCTCAGCTACACCCACACGGAGGACGGCGAAGTGCATCCTGGCGAAGTGATCGAAGAGAAGATTTCGCTCTCGGAGCGTTTCGGTCTCTGGGTGAGCTTCTATCCGTTCAGCCAGAACGAATACCTGACGATCGTCGCGCAGTGGCTTTCGTCGTTTGGCGTCGAAGCAAAAGCCATCGAGGCGGCGCGACCGGAGGCGCTCGTGTGGGCACTCGAAAGGGGTTCGCGCAGTGGACGCGTCGCCTACCAGTTCGCACGAGATTACGCGGGGCGCGCCTGATGCCCGCCAGCACAACCGCGCGCAAGCACACTGAGGTTGCCGTCGGCATCCTCATCCGTGAGGATGGCGCGCTGCTGCTGTCTACGCGACCCGAGGGGAAGCCCTACGCAGGCTACTGGGAGTTTCCAGGCGGCAAGATCGAAGCCGGTGAGACGGTCGAACAGGCATTGCGCCGCGAACTCCACGAAGAACTCGGCATCGCCATTGATTCCGCGGCCATTTGGAAAGTCACTGAGCACGACTATCCGCACGCGCTTGTTCGATTGCACTGGTGCAAGGTCATTGCATGGGCGGGCGACTTTGAAATGCGTGAAGGCCAGTCGATGTGCTGGCAACAATTGCCGCTCGATGTGGCGCCGGTGCTTCCCGGAGCGCTACCCGTCTTGGAGTGGCTCGCTGAAGAACGGACCCGGCCCAGCGTTATTTAAGCAGCGCTGACGCCCTCGCGCGTCATTGCCGCTTCGGGTCGCCGAAAGGATCGTCGTCCGGCGGCGCTTCCGCGGGCATCCTGAAATCTTCACTTGCCCATGCGCCGAGATCGATTCCCTTGCAGCGGGCGCTGCAGAATGGCCGATAAGGATTGCTTGGTGCGTAGGCGCTGTCTTGTCCGCACGCGGGACACTTGACGATGCGCTCGCCGAAAGAATTGACGGGGCTCATGCGCAGAGAGTCAGCTCGAATGGCGTGTCGTCCGTGCTCTGGCGCAAGCGATCGTCTGTCTCCTTGCGCATGAGCCGCACAGACACCATCAGGCGGTTTCCGCTGATTTCAGGAATCAGCCCCAGCTTGGGATCGATCTTCAAGCGCAACAGCTGAAAGCTACGGCCTTGCGGCAGAGTCTGCTGAAAATGCCCGTTCGCCGCCATGACCTTGTAAGGCACGTCCGCGTCACGCAGTAGTTTCAGCAGCAGATAAATCGATTCCGCCAAAGGCGCCAGCGTCGACGACCAACGTTCCAGATCGGCGCGTCGCTCGGGGGGGCGGCCGTTCTGCCACGCGAAATAGGCCGGGAGGTCGAATTCACAGGTGCCGCCGGGAATGCTTGCACGGCTGCGGATGCTCATGAGCCATTCGTTCTCGGTCAACGCCTGGCCGGCCTTGCCAGGCATGTTGTTGAGGGTTGTGAAGTTGCTCTCGAGCTTGCTGACCACCTGATCCAGCACCGACTCGGCAATCGCCGGGTTTCCCCGATAGCTGTTGAACACGTTCTTGTGCTTATCGAGGTCTCGCAGCAAATCGGCCTTGAGGTCGGCGCGCGCGGCCACATCCATGATCTCGAAGATCGTCACAAGTGCGTAGTGATGCAGCAGGGCCGAATCGGCAGGCACGAGTTCGCCAAGACGGCGAAACAGATGCTCCAGCCGCAAATAGGTCCGGATGCGCTCGTTGAATGGGTACTCGTAAAGGATCACGCGGGACGGCTTCCGATCAGAGACGATGATAGCGTCAAGATGGCTTCATCGACGGTTGCGGCACTATCTTACGAATTGCCTCCAGCATGACTTGGCCAAGCGCCAACTGACCATGCATCGACAGGTGGGTGTCGTTGGGAAAGTAGAAGTCACGGATTTTCGACTTCTGCTCCTGCGCGAACGTGAAAAGGTCCGGTCCCAAGCCTGCATGGTTGAAGGCCGTCACAAAATCTTTCGAGTGATCCGGCATGACGTAGGTTGTCGTCTTGTTGGGCACCACCATCCACATGATGGATCGGGAAGGGTGGGCTTTGTCGAAGGCGCTCATCTGTGCAACATTCTCGACAGTAAGCTCCCCGTTGTCGTCGTCTTCCTTGAAGAACAAGGCCTTCTCGCAAAAGCGGTTGCTGAACATCGAGCAGCCATCAGGCACGGGCCGCACCCAGGTCGCTTCGCCGGCCAGCGTTGTGCCTTCGGATTTCTTCGCGGCACGCGTATTCCGGTAAGTCGTGAGGCCGGAGGTCAGCTTGGCTTTCGAATTGAGTGCGAAACCAGGAACGTATTCGGGAGATTCGAAAAACGGCTTGGCCAGTGGCTCGATTGGTTTTTGCATCTTGGCGCACTTCTGCGTGTTGATCAGCCGATCTCGAAGCAGGCGTTCGACGCTCTCGACCACCACGACTTTGCCCTTGAAGCCGGCGCGGTCGAGCCATGCATCGAAGTCGTCGCAGAGGGACTCACCGAGTTCGCCCCAGTAAACGGTGGAGATCTTGTAGCCTTGTCTGGTGAGTACCGATTGCCAGCGGTAGGTCATGGAAAAGCTGTCGCCGATCACAAGAATGTCGGCCTGTGTGATGGGCGACCCTCGAAGATATTGAGGATCGACATGGGGCGGCTCCAACTGCCAGCCGAATTCGTGGTCCGATACCTGTCCAATTCTTGACAGGTCCCCATAAGGGATGGGCGTTCCCATCGTGATGAGCAGCATTGCGACCACAACGGCGAAGCCCGCCGCGAAGATCTGCAACCAAAGTTTTGCGGGCGTCATATCAGAACTGGAAATAGAGGAACGGGCTGTACGTACCCAACCTCGACACGCAAAGGCCAAAAAGGACGACAGTCACAAGCGCCATGAACGCAGTGAAAGCTGTCGCCGCACGCGGCCGCCCAGCAAGCGCCTGAGCCTGAGGGACCCAGCGCTGCAGCGTGATCGTCGGCGGTAGCGCAAGACAGATGAACAGGCCAACCAGCAAGGTCTGGAAGAACTCCGGTTTGCGAGACGGCACACGGCCGAATTCCTCGAAGGCGACGAGCGGCGCGCCATGCATTCCGAGCATTCCCTTGTAGATCTCGATCGCGGCATGCATGCTTTCCGCGCGAAACACGACCCAGGCAATCATGACGAAGACGAAGGTCAGGAACCAGCCAAGGACCCGTGCCGAACGCCCCGGCTTGGCGTTGCGACGCACCTTGGCATTCCAGAGATGGTTGACCGCAAGAAAGGCGCCGTGCAGGGCCCCCCATATGACGAACGTCCACGCAGCGCCATGCCATAGCCCGCCTAGCAGCATCGTGATGAAGAGGTTCAGGTACCGGCGCCCGGGCCCCTTGCGGTTGCCCCCCAAAGGAACGTACAGGTAGTCGCGAAGGAACGTTGACAGCGAAATGTGCCAGCGGCGCCAGAATTCGATGAGACTGGTCGACTTATAGGGGGAATTGAAATTGAGCGGCAACTGCACGCCCAGGCACAGCGACAAGCCCACGGCCATGTCTGAATATCCCGAAAAGTCGAAATAGATTTGAAGCGTGTACGCGAGCACCCCGAGCCAGGCCGTGTAGAGAGTGGGTACCGCGCCGTTGTGGACGCCCGTGAACATGAGGTCGGCGTATTCGCCCACCTTGTCGCCAATCAGCAGCTTCTTGGCCAGCCCGAATACGAAGATCGCCAAACCTAGTGCAACCTTGTTCAAGTCCACTCTGTAAGTCGCCGGATTGGCGAACTGCGGCATCATTTGCGCGTGATGCAGCACCGGACCCGCGATCAAGTGCGGAAAGTAGGTGACGAATAGCGCGTAGTGAATGAAGCTGCGCTCGTGGACCTTGTCTTGCCAGCAATCCACCAGGAAAGCGATCTGCGTGAACGTGTAGAAAGAGATGCCGATCGGCAGCGCAATATGCAGCAACGGCAGGGGTGTGAATCCGGCGACGGAAAGGCCTTCATTCACATTGGCCAAGAAGAAATTCGCGTACTTGAAGGTGGCGAGCACGCCAAGGTTGACCACGAGCGCGAAGACCAGCGTTCGCTTTCTGCTGGACAGAGTCCGCCCGGGGCCGTTCGTCAGGCGCAGCCCCGCCCAATAGTTGAAGCAGATCGATCCGATGAGCAGTGGGAGAGCGTTGATGCTCCACCAGCCATAGAAGAACAGTGAGGCCAGCGCGAGAAAACCGGCCGCAGCACGCGCATTTCGCTTTCCGATGAGGAAGAACCCGAAAAGGACTATCGGGAAATAGCAGAAGATGAACGCGTATGAATTGAAGAGCATCTTTGGGATCTGTCGCGGGGCTCATTGACGCGCCGCTTTCTTGTTGTCCGGCGCAGGGCCGGCTTAGCCACGGATTATCGCGTGCCCGCGACCGTCCACTGCTTCCAGAGACCCCGCACGACGGAAGAGAGTTCCGCAAGAGTCAACCGCTCGTTGTAGATCACCGCATCTGCTGCCGCCCTGCGCAAAGCACGATGGGCTTGTTGGGCAATCACCGCGCGGACTGCATCGGGCGTCCAGCCTGACCTTGCGATCACGCGTTCGAGTTGCGTCTGTTCGCTGGCGTCGATCACCAGAACGCGATCGACGATGCCACGCCAACGCTTTGATTCCACCAGCAGCGGCACGTCGAACACGATGGGTTGTCCTGTGACCGCTGCGGCAGCTTGGCGCTCGCACTCCACTCCAATCAGCGGATGCAGGATGGTTTCCAGCCGCCTCTTGGACATGGGGTCGAGAAACGCGATTTCCCTCATGCGCGCGCGGTCCATGCTGCCTTCGGGCGTGACGATGGAGCGGCCGAATTCGGCTTCCAATGCGGGCATCGCAGCGCCGCCCGGCGCAGTCATCGCTCTCGCGATGGCATCGGTATCGACCAGATTCGCGCCCAGCGCAACCAGTTCGGAGGCGACCGTGCTCTTGCCGCTTCCTATGCCGCCGGTCAGCCCGATGCGCATGATTCGAGTGTCCTTCTCAAAGGCCAACCACTCGGAGAATCGCATCGGGGCCGAAGACCATGGCGGTGAAGCCCGCCCCCGCGAGGAACGGCCCGAACGGCACGTAGCCGCCTTCGCGAAGCTTGCTGTTGATCTTGAGTGCGACTCCGACGATCACGCCGATGACCGATGCCATCAGGATGATCGGTATCAAGGCCTGCCAGCCGAACCAGGCGCCGAATGCAGCAAACAGCTTGAAGTCGCCGTAGCCCATCCCTTCCTTCCCTGTCGTCAGTTTGAACAGCCAATAGACGGCCCAGAGCGAACAGTAGCCGGCAACCGCCCCCCAGATGGCGTTCGTTATCGAAGTTCCGGTGAAGCCGGCCATCGACGCCAGCAACCCTGCCCATAGCAACGGAAGTGTGATGTCGTCAGGCAGGAGGGTCGTATCCCAGTCGATCAGCGCCAACGCCAGCAAGGCTGCTGCGAATCCACACCATGCGAGGCCCCCAAGGGAGCCTGGCATGCGCCAGACGCACCACGCGAAGAGCGCAGCCGTCACCAGTTCGACCACCGGATAACGCATGCTGATGGTCGTCTTGCATGCCGAACACTTCCCGCGCAGAAGCAGATAGCTGAGCACTGGAATGTTCTCGTACCAGCGAATGACGTGGCCGCATTGTTGGCAGCGCGAGTGCGGCACCATCAGATTGAAACGCTCCGCGGACGGAGGCTCCGAATCATTCAGGCTGGCGCAGTCGGCCGCCCATTGCTGCTCGAGCATTTTGGGCAAGCGATAGATGACGACATTCAGGAAGCTGCCGATCAACAATCCGAGCAAGCCGGCCAGTGCGGCATCCACCCCCTGCGAAACGAGCATCAGACGACCTGACCGAGCTTGAAGATGGGCAGATACATCGAAACGACGATTCCGCCGATGATCACCCCGAGGAACACGATGATGATGGGTTCCATCAGGCTCGAGAGACCGGCGACCATGTCATCGACTTCGCTCTCGTAGAAGTCTGCGGCTTTGCCCAGCATGTGGTCGATAGAGCCCGATTCCTCTCCGATAGCAGTCATCTGCAAGACCATCGAAGGGAACAGATTGGCGTTGGTCATCGCTGTGGTCAGGCTTGTGCCGGTCGACACTTCCTGCTGAATCTTGGTCGTGGCCTCCGCATAGACAGAGTTGCCGGAAGCACCACCGACCGAATCGAGTGCTTCGACCAGTGGGACGCCTGCTGCAAACATGGTGGCAAGTGTTCGCGTCCAGCGTGCGACGCACGACTTGTCGATGAGCGCGCCGAAGATCGGTAGGCGAAGCAGAAGCCGGTCCATGACTTTTTGAACGCGCTCGTTGCGCTTCCATGCTTGCAGGAAGAAGTACGTTCCACCGCCGATCACTCCGAAGATCAACCACCAGTAGGAGACGAAGAACTCGCTGATGCCCATGACGATCAGCGTCGGGGCAGGCAAGTCTGCGCCGAAGGACGTGAACACCTGCTTGAACGCGGGGATCACGAAGATCATGATGATCGCCACGACCACGAACGCAACCACGATCACGGAAGTCGGATACATCAGGGCCGATTTGATCTTCGACTTGATCGCCTCCGTCTTCTCCATGTAAGTGGCCAGGCGGTCGAGCAGGTCCTCAAGAATACCGGCGGCCTCGCCGGCCTCGACGAGATTGCAGTAGAGGTTGTCGAAGTACTTCGGGAACTTGCGAAAGGCGGCGGAGAGGGAGGTGCCGGTTTCCACGTCGCTGCGAATGTCGTTCAGCAGCTTGGCCACGCTCGGATTGGCGTTCCCGCGGCCCACGATATCGAAGGCTTGCAGCAGGGGGACGCCCGCCTTCATCATCGTTGCCAACTGGCGCGTGAAGATGGCGATGTCCTTCGGCTTGATCGCCTTGCCGGAGCGCATGCGACGCTTCTTGATCTTCGTCGTCAGCACGCCTTGCCGTCGAAGCGCCGCCTGTACCTGGTTTTCGCCAGCAGCCCGGACCTCGCCGCGGACTGTCTTTCCGCTGCGGTCTTTGCCTTCCCACTCGAATACGTATTCCTTGAGCGTTCGGTTTGATGCTGCTGCCGTTGCCATTGATTCTCCGCTTCTCGGTGCTACTCGTTGGTGACCGCGAGCACTTCTTCAAGTGACGTCAGTCCCTGCATGACTTTCTTCAATCCTGACTGACGGAGCGAACGCACGCCCTCGGCCTCGGCTTGCTTGGCGATGTCCAGTGAGGAACCGTCGCGAAGAATGATCTTCTGAATTTCCTCGCTGATCGGCATCACTTGGTAAATGCCGACGCGACCTTTGTAGCCACCATTGCAGGCAGAGCATCCGACGGGGTGATAGGGCTTCCAGGTGCCATTGATATCGTGCTCCTTGAAGCCGGCGTCCAGCAACGCTTGTTTGGGCACGTCCGACGGCGCGCGGCAAACCGTGCACAAGCGTCTTGCAAGGCGCTGTGCAGTAATCAAGATTACGCTCGACGCAATATTGAAGGGGGCGATTCCCATATTACGCATTCGCGTCAAGGTCGTAGGGGCGTCATTCGTATGCAGAGTCGAGAGCACAAGATGACCTGTTTGGGCGGCCTTGATCGAAATGTCGGCGGTCTCCAAGTCCCGGATTTCGCCGACCATGATGATGTCGGGATCCTGGCGCAGGAAAGCACGCAGTGCTGCGGCAAAAGTCAGGCCTGCTTTGTCGTTGACGTTGACCTGGTTCACGCCAGGCAAATTGATTTCGGAAGGATCTTCCGCCGTCGCGATGTTGACGCCCGGTTTGTTGAGCATGTTCAGACAGGTGTACAGCGACACCGTCTTGCCGGAGCCCGTGGGCCCGGTGACCAGCACCATCCCATAAGGCCTGGCAATGGCTTGCAGCAGACGCTCCTTTTCGTCGGCGTCATAGCCGAGGGCATCAATGCCCAGCCGCGCACTGCTCGGGTCAAGAATACGGATGACGATCTTTTCACCGAAAAGGGTCGGCAGGGTGCTCACCCGGAAGTCGATCACGCGATCAGGACCGATCTTCAGCTTCATCCGGCCGTCTTGGGGAATGCGCTTCTCCGAGATGTCCAGCCTCGAGATCACCTTGATGCGCGATGCCAACTTGTCCTTGATGACGGTTGGCGGGCTCGCGATTTCGCGCAGTTCTCCGTCGATGCGGAAGCGAACCCGGTAGTTGTGCTCGTAGGGCTCGAAGTGGATGTCAGATGCGCGCATGCTGAACGCGTCGAGCAGCATTTTGTGGAGGAACCGGACGACTGGCGCATCCTCGACCTCGGCGACGGCTTGGTCGGGTGTCTCGCCGGGCGTATCCGTCGAGATCTCGTCGAACTCGAACTCGGAGCCGATGATGCTGTCGATGGTTTCGGAGGCCGTGACGGCCGCCGCTTCGATCATGCGAGAGAGCTTGTCGTACTCGGCGATGACCCAGTCGACGCCCATCTGCGAGGCGAACTTGATCTTTTCGGCAGCTTGCTGGTCGGAAGGATCTGCTGTGGCAACAATGAGACGATTATTGCGCTTGCTGAGCACAACGACCCTGTAGGCCTGACAGAGCTTGGCGTCCAGCAGGTCCTTGGGAAGGCGCTGTGGATCAATGGCATCGAGGTCGAGCAGCGGTGCCCCGAAAGCTGTGGAAAGCGTATGCGCCAAGTCAGCTGCCGACACAGCGCCCGTGCCAGTCAGCTCTGCAATGAAGCTGGTGCGCCCGCTAAGCGACTTCTGATAAATGTCTTCCGCAACCTTGGCGGGGAGTTTTCCAGCCGAGACCAATGCGCGCGCCAAGCCCGGAAGGGCTACAGGCGAGCTTTCTTTAACAAGGGGTTCGGCAGCGGCCATTCAACAATGTAAGAAACGTGAAAAAGTGCTTCACGATCATCGCTGATCACTCCGGGGCTGTAAACCTCTGCGAGGCGTCCGTCGCGGAGCATTTGGCATTTGCAGCTTGAAAGGTGGTTCCGCAGCGAAGATTGTGGGCTCCGGCCTCTGTCAGAAGACGAAAAAGCATCTTAGCAGCAGACCGAGGAGGTCGAGGGAATTGAAGGACCTTCAGGAGATGATCTGCACTTCGCGCCCCCTTGCAGGGCAGGCAGATTGATGTGCTGGGACGTTTGGTTTCCAGCGGATATCTGGTCGGGGTGAGAGGATTCGAACCTCCGGCCTCTACGTCCCGAACGTAGCGCTCTACCAGGCTAAGCTACACCCCGATGTTGCGAAAAAGAGAGTCGTCCTTTGTGGGTGACTTAGGCGCGTCGCTCAAGCAACTGAGCCGCTAATTGTAGCAAACCGGCAGAGTGCGAATTCGCAGGAAAACCATGAAGCGCATCAATGGCGCGCTGAGCTTCTGCGGCCGCAGCATCCCTTGTCGCCTCGAGAGCGCCCGTTTCCCGCACGATGGCGACGATCTGCGGCAACTGCGTTGTGTCGCCAGCTTCGATGGCTGTGCGGATGAGGTCTCGTTGGCGTTGGTTGCCTCGTTGCATTGCCAGGATCAAGGGAAGGGTCGTCTTGCCCTCCCGCAGATCATCTCCGACGTTCTTGCCGGTTTCGTTCGCGTCGCCTGCATAGTCCAGAACATCGTCGATGACTTGGAATGCTGTGCCGAGCGCCTGCCCGTAGGTGGCACATGCCTCTTCGATTTCGGGTGTTGTATCGGCAAGTACCGCGGCAAGGCGAGTGCTTGCCTCGAAGAGCTTGGCGGTCTTTGAGCGAATCACCTTGAGGTAGGCTTCCTCGTCCAGCGAGGCGTCATGCATGTTCATAAGTTGGAGAACTTCTCCTTCTGCGATGACGTTGGTTGCCTCGGCGAGGATCTCCATGACGCGCATGTTGTGTGCGTCCAGCATCATCTGGAATGCACGCGAATAGAGAAAGTCGCCCACGAGTACGCTGGCGGGGTTGCCGAAGTATTCGTTCGCGGTCGGCCGCCCACGCCGAAGCGTTGATTCGTCCACCACGTCGTCGTGAAGCAGTGTCGCCGTATGGATGAATTCCACAACGGCAGCCAAGTTGAAGCGCTGTTCGCCCTTGTAACCCAGTGCACCGGCCATCAGCAGGAGCAGCGCCGGGCGCAGGCGTTTGCCGCCCGCAGAGATGATGTACTTTGACACCTGACTCACGAGCGGAACACCAGTGTCTAGGCGGCGCTCGATGACGAGATCGACTCCGGCCATATCCTCCGCGATCAGGCTGAGGACGCTGGCGACGGGGGAAGAATCTGCGGCGAGAACTGACAAGGCGAGGGCGCTTGCGCGCTGCGAAGGGGGCGACGATGGCGCTGGGCCGGAAGCGCTGATTATAGAGAGGCCAGAGCTTTGCAGGCCTGAGGCGATAAGGTGTGGGTGCTTGGCCAGCAGGTGCATGCTAGAATCTTGGGCTCTGCGGAATTTGCCGTAGAGCCATCTTTTCCCAAGAGGTCCACATGTACGCGGTCATAAAAACCGGTGGCAAGCAGTATCGCGTTGCTTCCGGCGAAAAAATTAAAGTAGAACAGATTGCTGCGGACGTAGGCCAGGAAATCGTGATCGACCAAGTTCTCGCAGTCGGCGACGGCAGCGAAATCAAGGTTGGTACGCCCCTGGTGTCCGGCGCATCTGTAACAGCCACTGTGCTGTCGCACGGCAAGCACGAAAAGGTTCACATCTTCAAGATGCGTCGTCGCAAGCATTATCAGAAACGTCAAGGCCATCGCCAGCAATTCACCGAATTGCAAATTGGCGCGATTGCCGGCTAAGGAGTTGATTCCATGGCACAGAAAAAAGGCGGCGGCTCTACGCGAAACGGGCGCGACTCGAAGCCCAAGATGCTCGGGGTGAAGGCTTTCGGCGGCGAGTTGATCAGTGCAGGCTCGATCATCGTGCGTCAACGCGGCACGCAATTCCACCCCGGCGTCAACGTCGGTGTCGGCAAAGACCATACGCTGTTTGCGCTGGTCGATGGCCACGTCTCCTTCGGGACCAAGGGCGCACTTAACAAGCACATGGTCAACGTGACCCCGGCTTAAGCCAGTCACTTCGATCTTTTCGGAGCCCCGCTTTGCCGGGGCTTCTTCATTTGTAAACTGGATACCTCATGAAGTTCGTTGACGAAGCCTTCATCGACATTGCCGCCGGCGATGGCGGCAATGGCTGCGTGTCGTTCCGTCATGAGAAGTACAAGGAATTCGGTGGACCGAACGGCGGAGACGGAGGGCGAGGTGGCCACGTATTCGCTGTAGCTGATCCGAGCCTCAACACTCTGGTTGACTTCCGCTTTTCGCGCCGACATGAGGCCAAGCGGGGCCAGCATGGGATGGGGTCGGACATGTTCGGTGCCGCCGGCGACGACATCACGCTCAAGATGCCGGTCGGAACCATCATTTCCGACGCGGAAACCGGCGAGGTGCTGTACGAACTGCTGACGCCCGGCGAGGTCATCACGATTGCCAAGGGCGGCGACGGCGGGTTTGGCAACATGCGATTCAAGAGCGCCATCAATCGCGCTCCTCGCCAGAAAACTCCTGGGTGGCCCGGCGAGAAGAAGAGCCTCAAGCTCGAACTCAAAGTGTTGGCCGACGTTGGTTTGCTGGGCATGCCCAATGCCGGCAAGTCGACGCTGATCAGTGCTATTTCGAACGCTCGTCCTCGCATCGCTGATTACCCTTTCACGACGCTGCACCCGAACCTCGGGGTCGTTCGCGTAGGCCCGGAGCAGAGCTTTGTAGTCGCCGATCTCCCGGGACTGATCGAAGGCGCGTCCGAAGGCGCCGGCCTCGGCCACCTGTTCTTGCGTCATCTGCAGCGCACCCGACTTCTTCTGCACATCATCGATCTGGCGCCGTTCGATGAGGGCGTCGATCCGGTGGCCCAGGCGAAGTCGATCGCTGGTGAGCTCAAGAAATACGACGCCGCTCTCTATGAGAAGCCTCGTTGGCTAGTCTTGAACAAGCTGGACATGATCCCCCTCGACGACCGCGCCGCGCGCGTCAAGGATTTCGTCAAGAGATTGCGGTTCAAAGGGCCGGTCTTTGAGATCTCCGCGCTCACCCGAGAAGGGTGCGAGCCTCTGGTGCAGGCGATTTATCAGCACGTCAAGGCTCAACAGGTGGCTGAGCAGCCGCCGACCGAAATCGATCCGCGGTTTTCGTGAGTGCAAGCCAAGGCGGACATTCCAGCAGCCATCCAGTCAGTCATAGCTCCATGCCTTCAAGTTCTGCTTCATCCGTGCTCCACGATGCGCGCCGCATCGTTGTCAAGGTGGGCTCAAGCCTGGTCACCAATGAAGGGCGAGGCCTCGACGAAAACGCCATTGGCGAGTGGTGCCGCCAACTCGCAACGCTGGTGCGCGATGGCCGAGAGGTCGTGATGGTGTCGAGCGGTGCGATCGCCGAAGGGATGAAGCGACTGGGTTGGCGTGTTCGCCCGCATGAAGTCCATGAACTGCAGGCAGCCGCGGCAGTGGGTCAGATGGGTCTGGCGCAGATCTACGAAACGAAGCTGCGCGAAAACGGGATAGGTAGTGCACAGGTATTGCTGACGCATGCAGACCTTGCGGATCGCGAGCGCTACCTCAATGCGCGCTCCACTCTCGTGACCTTGCTTGCGCTTGGCGTGGTTCCCGTCATCAATGAGAACGACACGGTCGTCAATGATGAGATCAAGTTCGGCGACAACGATACGCTGGGCGCGTTGGTCGCTAACCTGGTGGAGGCCGACGCGCTGGTCATTTTGACGGACCAGAAGGGCCTTTTCACTGCAGATCCACGCAAAGCTCCCGATGCTCGCTTCGTATATGAAGCTGCGGCGGGGGATCCTGCACTCGAGGTCATGGCCGGTGGCGCCGGCAGCAGCATCGGCCGCGGAGGGATGATTACCAAGATCCTCGCAGCCAAGCGCGCTGCAGCGTCTGGCGCATCGACCGTGATCGCCTGGGGCCGCGAGCCCGATGCACTGCTTCGGCTCTCGCGCGGCGAGTCCATTGGTACGCTTTTGCTGGCCCAAACCGCCAAACATCAGGCGCGCAAGCGCTGGATGGCCGATCATCTTCAATTGCGTGGCGCCGTATCGGTCGACGCAGGTGCGGCCACCAAGGTGCGCACCGAAGGCAAGAGCCTGTTGCCGATCGGCATGACCGCTGTCGAGGGTGAGTTTTCGCGCGGCGACGTGATCGCCATACGAGATGATCGCGGATTTGAACTCGCGCGTGGTCTGGCCAATTATTCCAGTGCTGAGGCCCGCATGCTCTGCCGCAAGCCGTCAGCGGAATTCGAGCGGCTTCTCGGCTATGTCGCTGAGGCTGAGATGGTCCATCGGGACAACATGGTCCTGATGCCTGGCGCCCACTGACGAATCATTCGGTCTCGCGGATCGGGGCCTTCAGGTATCGAACCATCTCGCTGACGGACGCGCGCGGAGCATGGCCGCGACACAGCCCCTGGTGGGCCAGCGCCTTGGCGTAGCGCGAACTCCTCTCATTGAAATGCTTCCATTCGGGATCGCGCTGCTGTTCCCACGCGCCGTTGCTGAAGTGGGCGTAGGTCTTGTATTGATCGGTTGCGCAGCGGATGCCTTCGTAGAAGGCGTTGAATCCGCCGTTTTCACGATTGGCAGCGACGACCACGTAGCGGACGATGCCGTCGCCTGTCACCTTGATGGTGGCCGGATCGACGCCGAACTTCAGGCTCATGTAGCGTGGCATGTCGATGTCGATCAGCTTGTCCTGAGCGAAGGCGGGAGGTGGGGGCGCTTCGCTTTCCTTCCAGTCGGCGTCGTCGAACAATTGCGCGTGGGCGAGGCTCGAAGCTCCAATCGCGCATGCAATGGCCACGTTCCAGCTAACGCGGCGCATGAAATGGGTCAGGTGTCGAGGGAGAGTCGTTCGCAATATTGGCATTCGGATTCGGGTCGAAGCTGGCACCGGGCGGCAGCTCGAAAGTAGGTTCATGGCCCCCGCCGGACGGGTGGCGCTCAAATTCTCGTGCGCGCACGTTGCTGCGCAGAAAACGGTTGCGGAAATCCTGACGAGGGAGATAGCGGGCGAGTTCGGTCAATGCCATCTCATAGACGCCGCGCTTGAATTCGACGACGACGTCCAGCGGGACCCAGTAGTCGTGCCACCGCCACGCGTCGAATTCCGGATGGTCGGTGGCGCGCAGGTTGAGATCCCAATCGTGACCGATCAACTGCAGCAAATACCAGATCTGCTTTTGACCCTTGTAGTGGCCGCGCGCGTCACGGCGGATGAACCGATCCGGCACCTCGTAGCGCAACCAGTCACGGGTACGGGCCACGATGCGCACATGCTCCGGGTGGAGGCCCACTTCCTCGTGCAATTCCCGGAACATGGCCTGCTCGGGACTTTCGCCGCGATCGATGCCGCCTTGAGGAAACTGCCAGGAGTGTGTACGAATACGCTTGCCCCAGAAAACCTGGTTTCTCTGGTTGAGCAGGATGATGCCGACGTTGGGCCTGAAGCCGTCCCGGTCGAGCATAATCAAACCCCAATTTTTGAACTGAGCCGATTATGCCTGCCGGCTTGCGTACGGCAAGCAGCCAGTTCCGGGCGCTTCCGCCCTGTCATTCGAGCCCTGCCCGTATCCCTCATTTGCGCGTCCAATGAAAGCTTCCCGATTCTTCATTTCCACCCTCAAAGAGGCGCCGGCTGACGCCGAAGTGGCGAGCCACCGTCTCATGATGCGCGCGGGCATGATCAAGAAGCTCGGCACCGGCATCTATACCTATATGCCGATGGGCCTTCGGGTCATTCGCAAGGTCGAGGCAATCGTCCGTGAAGAAATGGATCGGGCGGGCGCGGTCGAGCTGACCATGCCCGTGGTGCAGCCCGCCGAATTTTGGGAAGAGAGCGGTCGATTTCAGGGTTATGGCCTCGAGCTCCTGCGCATCAAGGACCGCCATGAGCGTTCGTTCGTGATCCAGCCGACCAGCGAAGAAGTCGTGACCGACATCGCCCGCCAGGAGATTCGCAGCTACAAGCAACTGCCAAAGAACCTCTATCAGATCCAGACCAAGTTCCGCGACGAGCGGCGTCCGCGCTTCGGCCTGATGCGAGGGCGCGAGTTCATCATGAAGGACGCCTACAGCTTTGATCGCGACCTCGAAGCCGCCAAAGCCAGCTACCGGGTGATGGCAGATGCCTACCGGAGAATCTTCGATCGATTCGGCCTGCGCTACCGTGCTGTGGCAGCTGACAGCGGCGCCATCGGCGGCGACGTGAGCCAGGAATTCCAGGTCATCGCAGCCACCGGCGAGGACGCCATCGTCTATTGCCCCGACAGCGACTACGCCGCCAACATGGAGAAAGCCGAGGCGCTTGCCCCGGCGGGACCGCGCGCCGCTGCGACGAAACCGCTCACCAAGACGCCCACCCCTGGCAAGAGTACCTGTGAGGACGTGGCCGAATTGCTGGGCGTTCCGCTCTCGACCACCGTGAAGTCTCTGGTCCTGGCGACCGACAAGCTAGATGCGGCCGGCAACCTCGTCGGCGTCCAGGTTTGGCTGCTGCTGATTCGCGGCGACCATGAGATGAACGAAATCAAGGTAAGCAAGGTGCCGGGCCTCGACCAAGGCTTCCGCTTCGCCACCGTCGCCGAAATCGAGGATCACTTTGGCTGCAAGCCGGGTTATCTGGGCCCGCTGAACCTGAAGCAGCCGCTCAAGATCGTGGCCGACCGCGAGGTTGCCGTCATGGCCGACTGGATCTGCGGCGCCAATGAGGTCGATTTCCACATGACCGGTGTCAACTGGGGTCGCGACTTGCCTGAGCCGGACCTTGTTGCCGATATCCGCAACGTGGTTGCCGGCGATCCGTCGCCCGATGGGAAGGGTGTTCTGGCTATTGAACGCGGCATCGAAGTCGGCCACGTATTTGTGCTTGGCACCAAATACAGCAAACCCATGAATGCGACCTTTCTCGACGAAGCGGGCAAGCCCCAGTTTCTCGAGATGGGCTGCTATGGCATCGGGATCACCCGGCTGCCGGCCGCGGCGATCGAGCAAAACCACGACGACCGGGGCATCATCTGGCCCGATGCAATCGCACCTTTCACCGTGGTGGTCTGCCCCATCGGCATGGATCGCAGCGCAGAAGTCAAGGTTGCGGCGGAAGCTCTTTACGAGCAACTCCTGGCTGAGGGCGTCGATGTACTGCTCGACGATCGCGGCGAGCGCCCAGGCGCGATGTTCGCCGATTGGGAATTGATCGGCGTACCGCACCGCGTCGTGATCTCCGACCGCGGGCTGAAGGAAGGCCAGTTCGAATATCAACATCGCCGCGATGCGGGTGCGACGAAGGTGCCTGTCAGCGGAATTGCGGATTTCATTGCCGACAAACTGGCTGCGGCATGAACTTGGCGGGGCCCATGGATGCGGCCGGCTTCTCGCGGCGACTCTGTCTGGGCGCTGCGGCCTCCGGCGCGTTGTGCCTGACATTGCCCCGTCCGGCATTCGCCGGCGCACAGATCGAGGAACCGCTCATTGACTCAGTGCGCACTGCGCTGACGTCGGCCATTCGCAACAACGCACCGCCAGTCCCGGAGTTCAAGGACACCGAATCTCGCCTGTCCTATTTGCGCTGGCTCGGCGAAATGAGCGAACGCCTCAAGAAAAAGCTGCCCGACTGGCCGACGCGAAAGGAATTTCTGCAAACGGTCTGGTACGAGGCTCGCCGGGCCGGTCTGGATGTCAGTCTCGTGCTCGGCTTGGTTCAGGTGGAAAGCAACTTTCGCAAGTACGCCATGTCGAGCGCGGGCGCGAGAGGCTACATGCAAGTCATGCCGTTCTGGACCCGAGTGATCGGCGATGGCGATCCGTCGAAGCTCTTTCACATGCAGACCAATCTGCGCTTCGGCTGCGTGATCCTGCGCCATTATCTCGACCGGGAATCGGGTGATCTCTTCATGACGCTCGGCCGCTACAACGGGAGCCGTGGCAAGTCGCCTTACCCCGACGCAGTGTTCGCGAATCAGCGGCTGTGGATGTTCAAGGATCCACGCCGGGATGTGCGGCCGGACTGAGCCTCAGACCTTCGCGGTGATCGCGGCCGTGCGGGTGACCATCACCTGGTCGATTCGGAAACTGTCCACGTCCATCACTTCGAAGCTGTAGCCGGCCCAACTCACACTGTCCGTCCGCTTGGGAACGCGGCGAAGCATCACCATGAGGAAGCCGGCGAGCGTCTCGTACTCGTCCGGGTGCGGCAATTCCTCGATGTCGAGTGCTCGTTGGACGTCCTGGATCGGGGTCACGCCATCAATCAGCCATGAGTTCTCATCGCGCTTCACGATCTGCTGTTCTTCGTCCTGCACGCCGACCAGGTCGCCCATCACTGTGCTCATCACGTCATTGAGCGTGATCACGCCGACCACCAGGCTGTATTCGTTCACGATGATCGCGAAGTCTTCGTGGGCCTGCTGAAATTGTTCGAGGACCTCGGTCAATGACAGCCTGTCTGGAATGACCAGCGCCTTGTGCAATGGCAGGCCGTGCTCGAACGAGAGCGGCTGACCGCTGAGCACGCGCTGGAACATGTCCTTGGCGTCCACGTAGCCGAGAACATGATCGATGTCCCCGTCGCACACCGGGTAGGCGGAAAACGGTTCGGCCACGATGCGCGCGCGCAGCACTGTTTCCGGGTCGTCCCGGAGAAACCAGGCTATGCGCTCCCGCGAAGTCATGACGCTGCTGACTAGGCGCGTATCCAATTCGAACACGTTGGCGATGACTTGCTGCTCGCGCAGCGCAAGAACACCCGCACGGGCACCCGCTTCGGTCATCGCCAGGATGTCGGCGGACGTGATCTTTTCGTCGCGCTGCATGGGCATGCCGAGCACCTTGAAGAGCACGTCGGTGCTGGTGGTGAAGAACCACACCAAGGGCTTGAAGGTGGTGATCAGCACTTGCATCGGGCCGACCATGCGAACTGCAAGCTGCTCCGGGCTGCTCATGCCAAGCCGCTTCGGGAAGAGGTCGGCGAACACGAGGAACACCGCAATGATCGTGACGAAAGAGGCGAGAAAGGCAGCAGTCTGCGCCGCCTCTACGCTCAACCAAAGCTCGAACAAGCGCGCGTAGTAGGGGCTCAGCGAACCTTCGCCGACGACGCCACCGAGGATGGCAACCGCGTTGAGTCCGATCTGGACGACGGTGAAATAGTGGCCCGGCTGCTCCTGGATGCGCATCACGCGCTCGGCGCGCGCGTCGCCTTCGTCCGCCATCTGACGCAGGCGAAGGCGACGAGAAGCGGCCAGGCAGATTTCGGCGAGGGAGAAGAAGGCGCTCGTCGCGATAAGGGCAACGATCACGAGCAGGCTTTGAGTCAGGGTCATGGATCAGTCGATGAAGACCGACATGGTGCCACGAGCCGAGCGCCTTCCTTCCTGAGCCGATCCCTGTGCCTCGCCACGCGTCTACTGCACGAAGCCGATGCGGTTTCGATGCGTGCTGACGCGCGGAAGGTCCTCCACGCGCACCTCGCCCCGGTGCGCCAGACGGGCGTTGCCGAATCCGGTCATCAGCGCACGCCGCATCTCGCGCGGCGAGAGGATGGCGAGCTGGTCGAGAACGTCGTCGGACGGCTCTTCGGCCAGCAGCCGGCCCCAGTCGTGTTCTCCCCGGATCGACGCATACAGTTGGCGCGCGATCTGACGCGACGCATCCGGCGACGGTGCCTCGATCTCGAAGATATTCATCCGGTTCAGGATCGGCTCGGGGATGCTGCGCTCGTCATTTGCAGTGGTGATCCAGATCACTTGGCTGGCGTCGATCGGGACTTCGGCAAATTCATCGACGAACGCATGCGCAGTGTCATGCTCCAGCAGGTTGTAGAGCGCGCCGAGCGGGTCGTATTGGCTGTCGGCACCTGCCTTGTCGATTTCGTCGATGACCATCACGGGATTCGCATACTGACCGTCGACCAAGGCTTCGAACACCTTGCCAGGCTTGGATCCCTTCCATTGTGAAGATGCACCGGACAGCAGCCAGCCGGCCGTCATCGAGTTCATCGGTACCAGCGACATTCCGGTTCCAAGCAGCTCGGCGAGTTTTCTCGCAAAGTGAGTCTTGCCGACTCCTGGCGGCCCAAGCAGCAACATCGGCGTGACTTCCAGGCCGTCGCGGCTGTCTTGTGCGAGCGCAACGTGGCGCCGGACGTCGTCGAGCACTTCTGTGAAGTTTGGCAACTGCGCGTAGAGCCCGGACATCTCGGGAACGCCGCTTGGTTTGACCTGGAAGCGGTCGGGACCGCGTTCGAGCATGCGTTCGTAGGTCGTTCGCAAGTGCTCGTGGTCGCGATCGGGGAGCTTGGCGAGCTTGCGCTCGACGTCATGCGTCTGAAAAACGCTGCGCAGATTGGCGACCGGCAACTGGAACGACGACGCTGGGACGAGACTGCGGGAATCCATGGACACCTCCGGTTTCGAACACTTGGATACAGCATAAGCCGTGCCCGGCGTTCGCAGATGCCCATGTTTTCTCGAATTTGTCGATTTGTCGCAAAGAGTTCAAATACCGCCTTGCGGATGCGTGGGATCGACCCACAGCACGGATTCGGGCTTCTCGACCGGTTCGATGTCGAGGTTGATGGCCACGGCCTGCCCGTCGCTGCGGCAGAGCACGCATTCGAGCGCTTCAGTTTCGCTGGCGTTGATTTCCTGATGCGGCACATACGGCGGCACGTAGATGAAATCGCCCGGACCGGCCTCGGCCGTGAATTCCAGTTTCTCGCCCCATCGCATGCGGGCGCGACCCCGAACGACATAGATCACAGATTCGAGATGACCGTGGTGATGCGCACCGGTCTTCGCATTGGCGTGAATAGTCACGGTACCCGCCCACAGCTTCTGAGCGCCCACCCGCGCAAAGTTGACGGCCGCCGCCCGATTCATGCCCGGCGTCTGCGCCGTGTTGGTATCGAGCTGGTTGCCCGGAATGACGCGCACTCCATCGTGCTTCCAGGCCGGCCCGTCATGGGCGTGCCCATCATCCCCGTGATCATGACTCATGACGGTTTCTCCCATCGTTTTCGTGAAACACCGCGGAACCGGCTTTGCCGGGCCGCGGGTGTTGCCCCCGGTAGGGGGTGCAGAGCCACACGAAGTGGGCGAGGCTGGGGGCGAGCGTCAGGCCGCGTTCAGCATCTGCTGCAATTCGCCGGATTCGTACATTTCCATCAGGATGTCCGAGCCGCCGACGAACTCGCCCTTCACGTAGAGCTGCGGGATGGTCGGCCAGTGGCTGTATTCCTTGATGCCTTGGCGAATGGCATCGTCTTCCAGCACGTTGACGGTCTTGAGTGTTCGCGGGTCAACACCGACGGCCTTGAGGATCTGGATCGCGCGCCCCGAGAATCCGCACATCGGAAAGCTGGCGTTTCCCTTCATGAAGAGGACAAGATCATTGGTCTTGACGAGATCGTCAATGCGTTGCTGGGCATCGGACATGGGTGACTCCTGAGTTTGGCTGGGCGGATTATTTCACCGCGCGCCAGATCCCGCCGGAACATCGCGCGATGCCGGCGAGGTCGTCGCGGCTTTGGGTTTCGCGAAAACCCGCCTGGGAAAGCAACTGTCGAACGGGTTGGCTTTGGTCGTAGCCATGTTCCAGGAGCAGCCAGCCGCCGTCTTTCAGGTGCGCTGGGGCCGAATGGACGATGCGGCGGATGTCGTCCAGACCGTCTTCGCCGGAGACAAGTGCGCCTTGCGGTTCGTGGCGCAGAGCATCGAGATGGATGTCGCCATTGGCGATGTAGGGCGGATTCGAGACGATCAGGTCGAGCCCGCAATTGGCGCCCGCAAGCCAGTCTGCCTGCGCGAAACGCACCGGAAGCCCGAGCCTTGTCGCATTCGCTTGCGCCACCGCAAGTGCATCGGCGCTTGCATCCACCGCCATGACGCGAGCATCGCGACGCACGTGTTGGATCGCCAGCGCGATGGCGCCGCTGCCGGTGCCGAGGTCCAGCACCGCGGGAGCTTCAAGCCCCTCCAGGCACTGCAACGCCCACTCGACGAGCGTCTCTGTGTCCGGACGAGGAACCAGGACGCGGCTGTCGACCTTCAACCTCAGGCCGTGAAACTCTTTTTCGCCCAGCAGATAGGCGACCGGCTCCCCCGCCATTCGCCGTTCGCAAAGTCGTTCAAAGGCGGGCCGGATCCCTTCCGCAAGCGTGTCGGTGTCATGCGCAAGCAACCAGGCGCGCTCGTCCGCGGCGCGCCCCAGCACGTGCAGCAACAGCAGCTGTGCGTCGAGTCTTTCAAGTCCCCGAGTGGCCGCTGCAGCGAGCATGCGAGCCGGCGTCAGGGGTGCATTGGCGTCAGAAGTGTTCACGCGGGCAAGCTGGCTTCGAGCTCGGCCAGTTGCTCGGCCTCACGTGCGGATTGCAAGGCTGCCAGCACGTCGCCGAGATCGCCTTCCATGATGGCCAGCAGCTTGTAGAGCGTCAGGTTGATGCGGTGATCCGTGAGCCGCCCTTGCGGAAAGTTGTAGGTGCGAATGCGGTCGCTGCGGTCGCCGCTGCCGACGAGGCCCTTGCGCAGCGCAGCGTCCTTGGCCGCCCGTTCGCTGCGCTCCTTCTCTTGAATGCGCGCCGAAAGTACTTGCAGCGCCTTTGCCTTGTTGCGATGCTGGCTCCGGTCGTCTTGGCACTCCGCGACAATGCCCGTCGGAATGTGCGTGATGCGCACCGCCGAATCGGTCTTGTTGATGTGCTGGCCGCCTGCGCCGCTGGCGCGGAAGGTGTCGATGCGCAGGTCGGCTGGGTTGATCTGCACGGCTTGGGCCTCGTCCGGCTCCGCGAGCGCGGCAACGGTACAGGCGCTGGTATGAATGCGGCCTTGCGTTTCGGTGGCGGGCACGCGTTGCACGCGGTGACCGCCGGATTCGAAGCGCAGCTTGCCGAACACGTCGTCCCCGACGATACGGATCACGACTTCCTTGTAGCCGCCGAGTTCGCTTTCGCTTTCGCTCACGATCTCGCAGCGCCAGCCGACACGGTCGGCATACCGGGTGTACATCCGAAGCAGGTCGCCCGCAAAAAGGGCCGACTCGTCGCCGCCGGTGCCAGCGCGGATTTCAAGAAAGGCGTTGCGTGCGTCATCCGGGTCCTTCGGAAGCAGCAGGCGCTGAAGTTCCTCTTCGAGCTGCGTCAATTCGGCTTCGGCGCTCGTGATCTCCTCCCGCGCCATTTCCGCCATGTCCGGGTCGTCGAGCATTTCGCGCGCCCCGGCCGCATCCGCTTCTCGCTGAAGGTAGCGGCTGTATCGGCCCGCGATCTGCGTGACCTCGGCGTGTTCGCGGGAGATGGTGCGGTACTGCGCCATGTCCGACATGATGTCTTCCCGGGAGAGCAGGAAATCGAGTTCTCCGAGGCGTTGCACGTAGCGCTCGAGCTGTTGACGCAGAAAGGTTTTCACGGATTGAGAGAGGAGAGGGCGGAAGAGAGCGGGACCGGTCGGGATGGGGGCAGGTTTGCGAACCTTCGAGCCGCACGCCAATGGGCTGGCGGCAAGGGTATTTCGGCGGCGCGGCGCCGGAAAAGAAACTCGCTAACGCTCTTTGCGCAGGAAGAGACGCGAAATTGTCTGGGCGGTCTGTTCGCGCGCGGCGGCATCGCCGGCGTGCAGTTCGGCGAGCGCGCCGTGAAGCATCTTTTGCGTGAGTCCGCGGGACAAAGCTTCAAGCACGACTTCGACGCTTTCGCCCTTGGCAAGCAGTTTGCGCGCGCGAGTCAACTCCATCGTGCGCCACTCGTCGGTCTGGGCATTGAGTTGCTGGATCAGAGGCACCGCGCCGCGCTGGTCCAGCCAATGCATGAAGCTCTGGACCCCCGCGTCGATGATGACTTCGGCTTGCGCCACGGCCGCTTGCCGGCTGGCGTGGCCTTGCTGCACGACCTGAGCGAGATCGTCGACGGTGTAGAGATAGATGTCTTCGAGCGCCTTGACCTCGGGCTCGATGTCGCGCGGCACCGCAAGGTCGACCATGAACATGGGGCGGTGCTTGCGCAGCTTGAGGGCACGTTCGACGGCGCCCAAGCCAATCAGCGGCAATGTGCTTGCCGTGCAGCTCACCACGATGTCGAACTCGGCCAGGCGTGCCGGAAGATCGGCCAACCGCATGGCTTCGCCGCCAAAGCGCGAGGCCAGTTTTTCGCCGCGCTCCAGCGTGCGGTTGGCGATCACGATGGATTTGGGCTGCCTGGCGGCAAAGTGCGTGGCGGCCAGGTCAATCATCTCGCCAGCGCCGACGAACAGCACGCGAGTGCGTTGCAAGTCCTCGAACAACTGTCCGGCCAACCGAACCGCTGCTGCCGCCATGCTGATGGAATGAGCGCCGATTTCGGTCGCGGTGCGGACTTCCTTGGCAACCGCAAAAGAGCGCTGGAAGAGCTGGTTGAGCGTCGTCCCGAGCGCACCGGCCGTTTCGGCGGCGCGCACGGCGTCTTTCATCTGGCCGAGGATCTGGGCCTCGCCCAGCACCATGGAATCGAGCCCGCTGGCAACGCGGAACGCATGCCGGGCAGCCTGGTCGTCGTGGAGCGTATAGGCGTGGGAGCGGAGCAGCGCTGGCGAGACCCCTCCGCTGTGGGCGAGCCAATCGACCGTATGGTCGAGCGCCAGATGATTCGCGGCACAGTAGATCTCGGTGCGATTGCAGGTCGAGATGATGGCCGCTTCGACGTCGGGGTGCTTGTTGGAGCCGAACGAATGTCGCAGGCTTTGAAGCGTCGGGGCGATCTGATGGATGGCGAACGCGAAACGACCGCGCAGGTCGAGCGGCGCGGTCGTGTGGTTCAACCCGAGGGCCCAGACTGACATAGCCGCTGATTATAAAATCCGCCGCCCATGGATGGGCCGAGCTTCAGAAAATGGCCGTAGCCAGGGCTTCCGATCTCCTGGACGTCGCTTCTCCATGGCCCTCGAATGACCCCGCTGGATCTTTTCAATCACGTTCTCAACTTCGCCGCTCCGGCTTTTGCGGTCGGCTTTTTGTGTGCGCTTCTCGGCCGGTTCGCCATGCGTCGGTCAGGCAAGCCTCTCGCCTTGTGGGTCCAGGGCGGGATCAATTTCGTCGTTGGGTTCGCAGTCCTCCTGGCCGGACTGATCGTCTTCGGCCAGGACGGCAGGATGGCGACCTATGCCGCATTGGTGGTTGCGTGCGGCACCAGCCAGTGGCTCGTCTCCGGAGCTTGGCGGCGCTAGGTCGCAGTGCCGGGCAGCACGCTAGGCGGCGGAGGCGGCACCGCTGCCATCGGGGAGGGGGGTGCCGGCATCCCTGACGGTACCCCGGGGTAGGCGGCCATCGGCATGCCCGCTGCGCGAAGGCCATCCAGGATCGCGAAGAGCACGTCGCTGCGCGCGCCGCCCGCAAGACGCGGGCTCTGCACATAGGCCACCGCCTGGAAGATCATGAAGCCCACCTCGATGCCTTCGAGCGTGACACTCGGTGCCGGGGTGGCGAGCACTGCGGGATGGTTCGCGAACGCGGCCAACATCACTTCGCGTGCGCGGGACGCATCCGTGGTCAGGGGCATCGGAAGACGAATCAGCACCCGGCCTTCGGCGTTCGAGAGCGTCATGTTGCGCACGGTCTTGGTGATGAATTCGGAATTCGGAACGATCATCGTCGAGCGGTCGCCCAGCTGGATTTCCGTCGCACGCACGTTGATGCGGCGGATGTCTCCCTCGGCGTTGCCCAGGACCACCCAGTCGCCGACCTTGACCGGGCGTTCGGCGAGCAGGATCAATCCCGAAATGAAGTTCTGCACGATTGCCTGCAAACCAAAGCCGATACCCACCGACAGTGCGCTGGCCACCCACGCAATGCGCTCGATTCCGACGCCGAGCGCCGACATCGCGAAGGCGATCACGATGATCCCGCCCACGTACCCCAATAGCGTGGTAATCGAGCTCTGCATGCCGGGCTCGAGCGCGGTGGTCGGCAGGAATCGTTTGTCGAGCCAGTTCTTGACAATGCGCAAGGCGATGAAGCCGGCGACGAGCACCGCAACGGCGGCGAAGATGGCGCCGGGCACCAACTGGATTTCGCCAACCTTGACGCCAGTGCCGTACTTGCCGCTGCGTTGGAACACCTCGCCGGGGCTCGTGCCCAAGGGCGTGGCCAGCGCGATGATCATGTAGAAGAACAGCGCGACGCGGCTCAGGCCCGATAGTGCGACCGCGGCTTGATCCAGAGTGCTCGGAGCCAGCCCGAAGCTCAGGTGCAGCCGTTGGCCGAAGCTGCTGCGCGACGACACAACGGCCATGAAGAAGTCGTCCGCGAACTTGAAGAGCACATAAAAGGCCGCCACCACGATGCCCGACCAGTTGAGCTGGCTGGCCAGAAAGCTCGCCATTGCGACATAGCCGATTGCCACCAGAACCCAGATCACGACCAGGATCAGCGTGACCATCCCCAAGAGCACACCGACCCAGAGCGGCCGCTCCAGCGCGTCCGTTGAGGGCGAAGGAGGGGCGTGAGGCTCCTGAGGTGCCGGACCGGGGGCGGCCGTGTCCCCAAGCGCTTCGGAGGCCGGCGCCACCTCGCGCGGGCCGCGCAGCCGCAACAGCATCGCCCCGATGATCCCGGTGAGCGCCAGGGCCGTGACGACGTGCGCGGCCACCACGGCGGCAAAACTGGCTTCGACCAAGGCGTTGATCTGCGTCGGCAACCACACCAATACGGCCACCAGCGCCATCAGCCAGGGGAAAGGCGCGAGGCGAGACGCCATCGCATTGGGGATGGGCGGCAGCCGCCACGAGGGCCGGCCGTTGGCCAGCAAAGCCCGCCCCAGACCCACGACAAAGGCGATGAATACGCTCGACTGCACCATCGCCTGGCCCAGCTTGCGCGTCTTCTCGCCCCATATCTGGTGCAGCTCGAGGGTAGTGAAGACTCCATGCGCCGCCACGCCAACCAGAACGACGTTGGCGGTGACGATCGCGATCACGAGCAGCGAGCGTCGCAGCCTTCCGGCAGGAAGAACGCGCGCGGCAATCCGCGTGAGCACGGTCTCCGCGAGCCAGTTGCCGGGCAGCGCAAGGAGCAGCGCAAGAATCAAGCTCACGAGCACGGCCGAGGCATGGGCGGGCTGTTTCGCAACCTCCACGCCTTGTTCAATCTCGCTTCCGAGTTCGCGCAGCCGGTCGACGTCGCCGGACCACGCCTCGGACATGTCGCCCCAGAATTCCCTTCCGAGCGGAGAAGGAGCGCGTTCGGTCAACTGGGCTTCGAACATGGCCCTGCGCTTGGCGAGAAGGTCGCTGGCGCGTTGCTGGGCGTCAACGGTCACGAGCCGTGCCAAGCGGATGTCGGCGTCCAGCGCGTTGCGTTCCTTGGTCAAGGTGGCGCGGCGACGGGTGATGTCGGGGTTCTCCGCTGGCGCTCCGGCGGGCGGCGGGTTGCCAAGTTCGCCGAGACGCGCGTTCAGATCGTTCAGGTCGCCGGTTCGCGAGGCGATGACTTTCTCCGCGGCGGCGCTGATTCCATTGAGCTCGGTGATGATGCTGGCGACATCTTCAGAGTGCTCGACATCTCCCGGCAGACTGTCGAGCCGGGCGCGGAGGGCCGCGACGCTCGGGGCGACTTCAGTGGCGTCGTTGTCCTGCGCAAGTGCCGCACTTGCCGCCATTGCCGTGCAGCAAAGCATGGCGGCAAGCAAAAGGGCCGCGAGACGTGAGAGCCAGCTCATGTCTTCATCATAGAAGGCGCACAGCCGGCGGACCCGACGAGTTGCGACCCGAGGGTCAGTCTGCCGGGCTGAACCTGTCGATCCGATCGGTGATGATTCCGTCGGTGTCCAGTGCGATCAAACGCTGGGCCGCCCATTCGTCATTGACCGTGTAGCTCAACGCGCGCATACCCGCCGCGTGAACCTGCGCCACCGTCGTCGCGTCCCACAGCGCATAGTTGCAGACGATAGCGGAGCAGCGCAGTTGCAAGGCCGCGTCGAGCCAGCCTTCCGACAGGGTGTCCAGCAGCAGACCGCGCGGGAGCTCGGGACGCGTCGTAAGGGCTCCCCGAAGTGCATCGGGCTGAAATGACGTGAGGAAGGGCGGGGCAAGAGTCGCGTCGGTCCACAGCGCGGCCGCGTGCCGCGCCACGGCTTCGCCAGTGGGCCGCTCCAGGCCGGGAGTCGGCTTGATTTCGATGTTGAGCGCATGCCGGTTCGCCACGCAAAAACGGATCAGCCCCTCGAGGCTGGCCAGCGGTTCGCCAGCGTAGCGGCGCGAATGCCATGCCCCGGCATCCAGTTGGGACAGTGCCGACCAGGGCTGGTCGCCCGCAATGCCCTGGCCGTTGCTCGTGCGTTCGAGCGTGCTGTCGTGCAGGAGGAAGGGCACGCCATCAGCACTGAGCTTGGCGTCGCATTCGAACATGCGAAATCCGTATTCGGCGCCCAGCCGGAACGCGGCCATCGTGTTCTCGGGCGCGAGCTTGCCTGCGCCGCGGTGCGCGATCCAGCGCGGATAGGGCCAGCGTTTCATGCTTGGCGCTGCGCTCATCCTGCGCGCTTTCCGGAGCCGGCGTCGAACCAATGAAGCTTGTCCTGTCGGGCGGCAATCTTCACGGTGTCGCCCGCGGCGGGTGGGGTCTGGCTTTCGTCGGCCCGCATGACCAGCTGCTCTTCGCCGAGCCGGCCGTAGATCAGACGTTCGGCGCCGAGCATTTCCACGTACTCGACCTGCACCGACCATCCGCTTGCGTCGAGCGTCAGGTGCTCCGGCCGAATGCCGAGGATCATGCCGGTTCGCACGCCGGGTGCGTCCTTCAGCAAGTTCATCGGAGGTGAGCCCATGAAGCTTGCGACGAAAGTCGTGGCGGGTCGCGAGTAGACGTCTTCGGGCGTGCCGAACTGATCCATCACGCCGCCGTTCATCACGATGATCCGCTGGGCGAGCGTCATGGCCTCGACCTGGTCGTGGGTCACGAAAAGAGAAGTGATGCCGAGTTCGCGATGCAGCTTCTGGATTTCCAGGCGGGTCTGCGCGCGCAGTTTGGCGTCAAGGTTCGACAGCGGCTCGTCGAACAGAAACACGCGTGGCTGCCGAACGATCGCGCGCCCCATGGCAACGCGTTGACGCTGCCCCCCGGACAGCTCGCGCGGCTTGCGCGCCAGAAGATGCCCCAGTTCCAGGATCTTGGCGGCCTTGTCAACGCGCGTCTTGATCTCGGGCACCGGCACCTTGGCGATCTTCAGGCCGTAGGCCATGTTGTCGAACACTGACATGTGCGGATAGAGCGCGTAGTTCTGGAACACCATCGCGATGTCGCGCTCGGCCGGTTCGAGATTGTTCACCACCTTGTCGCCGATGCGGATCTCGCCGGCGCTGACCTCCTCCAGCCCTGCGACCATGCGCAGCAGCGTGGACTTGCCACAGCCCGAAGGCCCGACGATGACGATGAATTCGTGGTCTGCGACTTCGGCACTGACGCCGTGGATGACCTGGTTCGCCTTGGGCCCATGCCCATAGCGCTTGATAACGTTGCGAAACGAGAGAGCTGCCATGTTCTGTTCTTGTCTTTTCGGTCTTTCCGATTACTTCTCGGTATCCACGAGGCCCTTGACGAACCACTTCTGCATGAGCACGACAACGAGGGCGGGCGGCACCATCGCGAGGATGGCCGTTGCCATCACAACGTTCCACTCGTTCTGCGAATCGCCGCCGGCGATCAGGCGCTTGATGCCGACGACCACCGGGTACATGTCTTCACCAGTGGTCGCAAGCAGGGGCCAGAGATACTGGTTCCAGCCGTAGATGAACTGGATCACGAACAGCGCGGCAATGGACGTCTTCGACAGCGGCAGCAGCACGTCCCAGAAAAAGCGCATTGGGCTGGCGCCGTCCATGCGCGACGCCTCGGTGAGTTCGTCCGGCACCGTCATGAAAAACTGGCGGAAGAGAAACGTCGCCGTGGCCGACGCGATCAGCGGAACAGTCAACCCGGCATAGGTGTTGAGCATGTGCAGATCCGATAGCACCTGATAAGTGGGCAGGATGCGCACCTCCACCGGCAGCATCAGCGTCACGAAGATCATCCAGAAGCAGAACCGCCGAAACGGAAACTTGAAGTAGACGATCGCAAAGGCCGACAGCAGCGAGATCGTGATCTTTCCGATCGCGATGACCAGTGCGGTAACGAGGCTGACCCACATCATGTGCGCGACAGGCGCATTGGAGCCGGCACTGGTCTCGCGTCCGAAGAGCGCCGATTTGTAGCTTTCCAGCATGTGGCTTCCAGGCAGAAGCGGCATGGGAGCCTGCACGATTTCCTGCGCCGTGTGCGTCGAGGCCACGAACGCCAGGTAAATCGGAAAGGCGATGATGAAGACGCCGAGCACCATCACCACTTGGGCAAGGATGCCGTGAGTACCACGTTTTTCGACCATGGTCAGTACTGCACTTTCTTTTCGACGTAGCGAAACTGGATGACGGTCAGCACGACCACGATCAGCATCAGGATCACCGATTGCGCGGCCGACCCGCCGAGGTCCATGGCCTTGAAGCCGTCGTAGTAGACCTTGTAGACGAGGATCGCCGTGTCCCGGCCCGGGCCGCCCTGGGTCGCCGTATCGACGATGGCGAAGGTGTCGAAGAAGGCATAGACGACGTTGATCACCAGCAGGAAGAAGGTCGTCGGGGACAGCAGCGGAAACTGCACGGTCCAGAAGCGGCGCCAAGGACGCGCACCGTCGATAGCGGCCGCCTCGATGAGCGATTTGGGAATCGACTGAAGGCCCGCCAGGAAGAACAGGAAGTTGTACGAAATCTGCTTCCAGACTGACGCGAGAACAATCAGCGCCATTGCATGGCCCGAGTTGAGCAGATGGTTCCAGTCGAACCCAATCTTCCCGAGCGCATAAGAGACCACGCCCAGTGACGGCGAGAACATGAAAACCCACACCACCGCCGCAACCGACGGCGCGACAGCGTAAGGCAGGATCAGCATGGTCTTGTAGAACATGCCGCCGTGAATGATGCGGTCCGCAAAGACGGCCAGCGCGAGCGACAGGCTCAGCCCGATGCCCGCGACCAGCACCGAGAACACGGCCGTGGTCTTGAACGACTCGACGTAGCTCGGATCGGCAAACAGGTGGCGAAAGTTGTCGAAGCCGACGAACTCTATGGATGTCCCGAATGCATCCTGCTGCTGGAGCGACTGCATGATCGCCTGTGCCGCCGGCCAAAAAAAGAATACGAGGATCACTACCATCTGCGGTGCCATCAGCAGCCACGGCAGCCATCGGGATCGGAAAACAACCCGTTTTTCCATGCAACCTCAAAAAAGAAAAACCCGCCGACTCGGATGAAGCGGGCGGGGCGGAGTCTACTTCGCCATCGGCCGGTGGCCGGCGCCCCCCGCGCCAGGCGGGGAGCGGGGCTTCAGCTCTTGTTGGCCTTCTGGAAGCGTTCGATCTGCTCGTTGCCGCGCTTGACGATCTCGTCCAGCGCTTCCTTGGCAGTCTTCTTGCCGTTCCAGACCTGTTCGAGTTCCTCGTCCTCGATGGCGCGCACCTGCACATAGTTGCCCAGGCGAATGCCGCGGCTCTTGTCCGTCACCTTGCGGATCATCTGCGTCACGGCAACGTCCGTGCCCGGGTTTTCCTTGTAGAAGCCTGACTTCTCGGTGAGTTGGTAGGCGGCCGTCGTGATCGGAAGATAGCCCGTGCGCTTGTGGCTGGCGGACTGCACTTCAGGCTGCGAGATGAAGGTGAAGAACTTCGCGACGCCCTTGTATTCGGCGGGCTTCTTGCCCGACATCACCCAGAGGCTGGCGCCGCCGATCACGGTGTTCTGCGGTGCGCCCGGAACGTCCGGGTAATAGGGCAGCGGGGCCAACCCATAGGCGAACTTGGCGTTCTTGGCGACGTTGCCGTAGAAGCCCGACGACGTGTTGATCATGGCGCACTCGCCCGACACGAAGCTCGCCTCGGGCACGTTGCCGCGTCCCTTGTAGACGAAGAGGCCCTGCTTGGCCATATTGGCGAGGTTCTCGATGTGGCGCACGTGCAGCGGCGAGTCGATCTTCATGCGCGCGTCGAGACCGGCGAGCCCGTTGCTCTTGGTCGCGAACTCGACGTTGTGCCAGGCCGAGAAGCTCTCGAGCTGCGTCCAGCCTTGCCATGCCGTGGTGAAAGGGCACTTGTGGCCTGCTGCCTTCAGCTTGGCGGCCGCGGCGATGACTTCGGGCCACGTGGCGGGGGCCTTGTCGGTCGGGAGGCCGGCTGCCTTGAAGGCATCCTTGTTCCAGTAGAAGATGGTGGTCGAACTGTTGAACGGGAAGCTCAGCATCTGTCCGTTGGGCGCCGTGTAATAGCCGGCGACCGCGGAGATGTAGCCGCTCGGGTCGAACTTCTCGCCCGCATCTTTCATGACTTGCCCGACGGGAATGATGGCGCCCTTGCTGGCCATCATCGTCGCGGTGCCCACTTCGAACACCTGCAGGATGTGCGGCGCATTGCCGGCCCGGAAGGCGGCGATCGACGCGGTCATCGATTCATCGTAGGTGCCCTTGAACACCGGCACCACTTTGTATTCCTTCTGGCTCTCGTTGAATTGCTTGGCCAGATCATTGACCCATTCGTTGTTGACGGCGGTCATGGAATGCCACCATTGGATTTCGGTTTGCGCGAACGCGGGTGTGAACAGCGTTGCGGCAAGCGCCGAGGCCAAGGCGAGCGTTTTGAATCGCATGAAGACTCCTGAGGGAAACTGAAAGAAATGAACGCGCGAATGCTAGATCGCGCGTATGACACGACAAGGTCACATATTTTTCGTGCGCCGGGAGTGTGCCTCAACGGGGGAAACCCTTTTGGTGCGCCGCGACCCCGACGCCTGCGTGTTGCAGCGCACCATGCTAGGATCGTTTTCCCATTTTTCGGCTCCGCTCTCTGACTCGCCGACTCGCGCTGACTGACTCGCGGTTTCCCCATGAGCAAGACCTCCCTGGACAAAAGCAAGATCAAGTTCCTCCTGCTCGAAGGCATCCATCCTTCGGCGGTTGAAGTGCTTCACGCGGCGGGCTACACCAATGTCGAAACAGTGTCCGGCGCATTGCCCGACGCCGAACTCAAGGCCCGCGTTGCCGACGTGCACTTTCTCGGCATCCGATCGCGCACCCAATTGACGGCCGAAGTATTTGCCCAGGCGCACAAGCTGGTCGCGGTCGGCTGCTTCTGCATCGGGACCAATCAAGTCGATCTCGATGCGGCGCGCGAACACGGCGTGGCTGTTTTCAACGCTCCCTTCTCGAACACGCGCTCGGTTGCCGAACTGGTTCTGGCGGAAGCCATCCTTTTGCTGCGGGGCGTGCCCGAGAAAAGCGCCGTCGCGCACCGTGGCGGCTGGCTCAAGTCGGCTGAGAACGCTTTCGAGATTCGTGGCAAGACGCTCGGCATCGTGGGTTACGGCTCCATCGGCGCTCAACTTTCGGTTCTCGCCGAAGCATTGGGAATGAACGTCGCCTTCTTCGACGTCGTGACAAAGCTGCCCCTCGGCAATGCGCGCCAGGTGCGTGAACTGAAGGACCTGCTCGCGCAAAGCGACATCGTCAGCCTTCACGTGCCGGAAACGCAGGCCACCCAATGGATGATCGGCGCCGCCGAAATCGCAGCGATGAAGCCTGGCGCCATCCTGATCAATGCCTCACGAGGCACAGTGGTCCAGATCGATGCGCTGGCTGCTGCCCTGACGGACAAGAAGCTGCTGGGCGCGGCCATCGATGTGTTCCCGGTCGAGCCGCGAAGCAACAAGGACGAGTTCCAGTCGCCGCTTCGTGGCCTCGACAACGTGATCCTTACGCCTCACATCGGCGGGTCGACCATGGAAGCACAGGCCAACATCGGCCTCGAAGTGGCTGAAAAGCTCGTCAAGTACAGCGACAACGGCACTTCCACTTCGTCCGTGAATTTTCCCGAGGTGGCGCTGCCTGCGCATCTCGGCAAGCATCGCCTGCTGCACATCCACCGCAACGTGCCGGGGGTGCTGTCCGAGATCAACCGGATTTTTTCCGAGAACAACATCAACATCGCGTCGCAGTTCCTGCAAACGAACGAGAAGGTCGGCTACGTGGTGACCGACATCGACGCGGCTTCGTCCGATCTTGCACTCGAAAAACTCGCGAAGGTTCCCGGCACGATCCGGAGTCGGGTGCTCTTCTGACATGTCTGCGAGCCCTTCGGGGCTGCCTTAAAATTCACGCCCCTGGTTCATGGGGCGCGCGGCGCCCGACCGAGGCCACTCCCCGATGAATGCTCCGACCGCGTTGACGGCGTTGTTGTCGCAGGCCGCAGAGCCCGCGCGATTGCGTGAGATCCCCTACAACTACACCAGCTTCTCCGACAGGGAGATCGTGATTCGCCTGCTCGGCGAAAGAGGTTGGGAACTGCTGCAAACCCTTCGATCCGAGCGACGCACCGGCCGGTCGGCCCGTATGCTCTATGAGGTGCTCGGCGACATATGGGTCGTCCAGCGCAATCCCTACTTGGTCGATGACCTGCTGGACAACCCGCGCCGACGCGGCCAGCTGGTGGACGCGCTCAATCATCGGCTCGCCGAGGTCCAGAAGCGGCGCACGCCCGACGCCGATGCACAGCGCGACTCGCTGGTAGGCGAATTGACCGCTCTGGTCGCCAAGGCGATCTCGGCGTTCGACACCATGTTCCGCGATGTCGCCGCGCTGCGGCGCAAGGCGACGCGCACGCTTCGCCGGCTCACTGCCAAGGACAACATCAAGTTCGACGGGCTGTCTCGCGTTTCGCACGTGACCGACGCCACCGACTGGCGCGTCGAATATCCCTTCGTCGTGCTCACGCCCGACACCGAGGCCGAAATGGCGGCCCTGGTCAAGGGCTGCATCGAGCTTGGTCTCACCATTATTCCGCGCGGAGGCGGCACCGGCTATACGGGCGGCGCGATTCCGCTGACCTGGAACAGCGTCGTCATCAACACCGAGAAGCTCGAAGCGATGACCGAAGTCGAGATGGTCTCGCTGCCGGGCCTGGAAGCGCCGGTTCCGACCATCTGGACCGAGGCTGGCGTCGTCACGCAGCGTGTGGCCGATGCGGCCGAGCGCGCGGGCTTCGTGTTCGCGGTCGACCCCACTTCTGCCGAAGCGTCGTGTGTCGGCGGCAACGTCGCGATGAATGCCGGCGGCAAAAAGGCGGTGCTCTGGGGCACGGCGCTAGACAACCTCGCCTCGTGGCGCATGGTGACGCCGCAGGCCGAATGGCTCGAAGTCACGCGTGTCGGCCATAACCTCGGCAAGATTCACGATGCCGAAAGCGCAGTCTTCGAACTGCAGTACTTCGCGGCCGACGGAAAGACAGCGCTGCGCGCCGAGCGCCTCGAAATCGCCGGCAAGACCTTCCGCAAGGAAGGCCTCGGCAAGGACGTGACCGACAAATTTCTTTCGGGTCTGCCGGGCATTCAGAAAGAGGGCTGCGATGGCCTGATCACCAGCTGCCGCTGGATCGTGCATCGCATGCCGGCGCACACCCGGACGGTATGCCTCGAGTTCTTTGGCAACGCCAAGGACGCGGTGCCCAGCATCGTCGAGATCAAGGACTTCATGTTCGCGGAACAGAAGCGCTCCGGCGTGCTGTTGGCGGGCCTGGAGCATCTGGACGACCGCTATCTGAAGGCAGTGGGCTATGCCACCAAATCGAAGCGCCACGGCGGACTGCCAAAGATGGTGCTGTTTGGCGACATCGCGGGCGACGACGCCGATGCGGTGGCACGCGTGACGTCCGAAGTGGTGCGTATCGCCAATTCGCGCAGCGGCGAAGGCTTCATTGCCATCAGCCCGGAGGCTCGCAAGAAATTCTGGCTCGACCGCAAGCGCACCGCCGCAATCAGCCGTCACACCAACGCCTTCAAGATCAACGAAGACGTCGTGATCCCGCTGCCGCGGATGGCCGAATACACCGATGGCATCGAACGCATCAACATCGAGTTGTCGCTGCGAAACAAGATTTCGCTGGCCGACGAGCTCGAAGCCTTTCTGGCGCGCGGCAATCTTCCGTTGGGTAAGAGCGACGACGCCAATGACATCCCCTCGGCCGAGATGCTCGAAGACCGGGTGGCCCAGGCACTGGCGCTCGTGCGCGAAGTCCGGGCGCTTTGGCAGCAGTGGCTCGACGACGTCGAACCGCTCTTCCCCCAATTGCAGGACCACTCGCTGCGCGCGAGTTGGAAGACGCAATTGCGTGCGCCGCTCGCAGATATCTTCGCCGGCGGCGAGTTCGCGCCGATCCTCGCGGAGTGCAGTGCGATCCACAAGCGCGTGCTCAAGGGGCGCGTCTGGGTTGCGCTTCACATGCACGCGGGCGACGGCAATGTGCACACCAACATCCCCGTCAACAGCGACAACTACGAGATGCTGCAGACGGCGCACCAGGCGGTCGCGCGGATCATGGTGCTGGCGCGCAGCCTCGACGGCGTGATCTCGGGCGAGCATGGAATCGGCATCACCAAGCTTGAATTCCTGAGCGAAGACGAGCTTCAGCCTTTTGCCGACTACAAGCGCAGGGTCGATCCCGAAGGCCGCTTCAACAAGGGCAAGCTGCTGCGCGACAACGCGAACTTCGCGCAAGGCGGTCGCTCATTGCCGGCCGATTTGACCAATGCCTATACGCCGAGCTTCGGTCTCATGGGGCATGAGTCGATCATCATGCAGCAGAGCGACATTGGCGCCATCGCCGACAGCGTCAAGGATTGCCTCCGCTGCGGCAAGTGCAAGCCGGTGTGCGCGACGCACGTACCGCGCGCCAACCTGCTGTATTCGCCGCGCAACAAGATCCTCGCCACATCACTGCTGGTCGAAGCTTTCCTGTACGAGGAGCAAACCCGACGCGGCGTGAGCATCAAGCATTGGGAAGAGTTCGAGGACGTGGCCGACCATTGCACGGTCTGCCATAAGTGCCTCACGCCTTGTCCGGTGAAGATCGACTTCGGCGACGTGTCGATGAACATGCGCAATCTCTTGCGCAAGATGGGCCAGAAGTCGTTCCGGCCCGGCAATGCGGCGGCGATGTTCTTCCTCAACGCGACCAATCCGCAGACCATCAAGATGATGCGCACGGGCATGGTCGACATCGGCTTCAAGGTGCAACGCCTGGCCAACGACCTGCTGCGCGGGCTGGCGAAGAAGCAGACGGCCGCACCGCCCGCCTCGCTGGGAGCGGCACCGGCCAAGGAGCAGGTGATCCATTTCATCAACAAGAAGATGCCGGGTGGATTGCCCAAGAAGACGGCGCGTGCCTTGCTCGACATCGAAGATGCCGAGTACGTCCCGATCATTCGCAACCCGAGTGCGACCACGCCGGAAACCGAGGCGGTGTTCTACTTTCCGGGTTGCGGATCCGAGCGGCTCTTCTCGCAGGTGGGGCTGGCGACGCAAGCGATGCTGTGGCATGCGGGCGTGCAGACGGTTCTGCCGCCAGGCTATCTCTGCTGTGGCTATCCGCAGCGCGGCAGCGGCCAGTTCGACAAGGCCGAGAAGATGATCACGGACAACCGCGTTCTCTTTCACCGTGTCGCCAACACGCTGAACTACCTCGACATCAAGACCGTGGTTGTGAGTTGCGGCACCTGCTATGACCAGTTGCAGGGCTACCAGTTCGACAAGATCTTCCCGGGGTGCCGCATCGTCGACATCCATGAGTACTTGCTTGAAAAGGGCATCACTCTGGGAGACGCTGGCGGGGGCGGCTATCTCTATCACGACCCCTGCCATACGCCGATGAAGCTGCAGGATCCGATGAAGACCGTGAAGGCACTCGTCGGCAACAACGTGCTCAAGAACGACCGCTGCTGCGGCGAGTCGGGCACGCTCGGCGTGTCGCGGCCGGACATCTCGACGCAGATCCGTTTCCGCAAGGAAGAAGAGCTCAAGAAGGGCGAGGCCGAGTTGCGCGATTCCGGTAAGGTCGCGCCGCAAGCCAACGTCAAGATCCTGACGAGCTGCCCGAGCTGCCTTCAGGGCCTGAGCCGCTACGGCAATGACCTGAACAACGGCTTGCTCGAAGCCGACTACATCGTGGTCGAGATGGCGAACAAGATCCTGGGCGAAAACTGGATGCCCGAATACGTGGCAGCGGCCAACCAGGGCGGCATCGAGCGCGTGCTGGTGTGACGGCGATCCGGGTCCAGGGCTGCCCCCTATGTGACGAGACCGGCGGACGGCTGGTCTTCGATGCACCGCTATTTCGGGTGATCCATGCGATCGAAGAGGGCTTTCCGGCTTTCTATCGTGTCGTGTGGAAGGATCATGTGGCTGAATGGTCCGATCTGTCGGCTGCCGATCGCGCGCACTGCATGGAGGCCGTTGCCATCGTCGAGCAAAGCCTGCGCAGCGCACTGGCACCGGCCAAGATCAATCTCGCGGCGCTCGGCAACATGGTGCCGCACCTTCATTGGCATGTGATCGCGCGTTTCGACTGGGACAGCCGCTTTCCAGCGCCGATGTGGGCACAGGCACAAAGAGCGCGCGACTTGCACCAAGAGGCCGACGTCAAGGCTCGCTTGCCGGCAGCCGAGCGCGACATGATCGAGCGTCTCTCAAAAAGGAGTTTCTGATGGCAGGTTTGCAGGCAGGCGCACCCACACCGGAATCGATCACCGTGCACAACCGGTCGCACGTGCTGGAAATCGGCTTCTCCGACGGCAAGCTCTTCAAGATCCCGTTTGAGCTGATGCGGATCTATTCGCCGTCGGCCGAAGTGCAAGGCCATGGTCCGGGCCAGGAGATCCTCCAGACCGGCAAGCGCAACGTCGACCTGCTGGATCTGCAGCCGGTCGGCAACTACGCGGTACAGCCGACGTTCAGCGACGGCCACAGCACCGGCATCTTCACCTGGGACCTGCTGTACGAACTCGGTGCACGCCAGCAAGAGAGGTGGGCCGAGTACGAGCGTCGCTTGGCAGCGGCGGGTGTCGATCGCGATGCGCCCATGCCCGACAAGGGCGGCCACGCCTGCGGCAGCCATTGAGTCATTCAGTGACGAATGCCCGGTGGCCCTGCGGGGTCGTCGCCTCGGTACTAACGCTTCCGTCTTAACATCGCGTGCATGAGCTCGCACGAAGTGCGCAGCACGAAGGTTTTCAATGAGCACCACCCATTTCGGATTCGAATCGATCGACGAGAGCGACAAGGCACGCCGCGTGCGCGGTGTGTTCGACTCTGTCGCCTCGCGCTACGACCTCATGAACGACCTCATGTCCATGGGGCTTCATCGAGCCTGGAAGGCCTACACGATCATGGTCGCGAACGTGGGCGAGGGCTCCAAGGTGCTCGACATCGCAGGCGGTACCGGAGACCTCGCACTCGCCTTCGCCAAGAAGGTTGGCGTCACCGGCGAAGTGGTCCACACCGACATCAACGAAGCCATGCTGCGCACCGGACGCGATCGGCTGCTCGATGCGGGCGTCGCGTTGCCGACGATGGTTTGCGATGCCGAGAAGCTGCCCTTTGCAGACGACCATTTCGATGTGGTGACCGTGGCCTTCGGCTTGCGCAACATGACGCACAAGGACCTCGCCATCAAGGAAATGAACCGCGTGCTGAAGCCTCGCGGCAAGTTGCTGGTGCTTGAATTCTCCAAGGTCGCGAAGCCGCTGCAGAAGGCCTACGACTGGTATTCGTTCAGCGTGCTGCCCCGGCTTGGCAAGGTTGTCGCCGGTGATGACGCCAGCTATCGCTATCTGGCCGAGTCCATCCGCATGCATCCCGGCCAGGACGAACTCAAGACCCTCATGAAGGAGGGCGGTTTCGGGCATGTGGACTATCACAACATGACTGGTGGTGTTGTGGCCCTGCATGTTGGAATCAAGTGTTGAAGCTGTTTGCCTAGAGGAGACGTTATGAAGAAATTTTGGTCCGTCATGTTCGTGTGCGCACTGGCCATCGTGAGCATCGATGCCGACGCGGCACGCATGGGCGGCGGAAAGTCGTTCGGCAGACAGTCGAACAACGTCACCCAGCGCCAGGCGACACCGCCGGCAGCGCCGGTCACACCGGGCGCGCCGGCACAGAGCGCGAACAACGCCGCGGCCAAGCCCGCAGCCGCGGCACCTGCCGCTGCACCCAAGCGTCCCTGGGCGGGCATGCTCGGCGGACTGGCTGCAGGCCTGGGCCTCGCTTGGCTTGCGCATTCGTTGGGGCTCGGCGCCGCGTTCGGCAACATCCTGCTGATCGGTCTTCTTGTGCTGGCTGCCGTGGTTGTGTGGCGCATCTTTTCCGCGCGTTCGCGCACGGCGCCCGCATCGCGCACCGGCGGCTTCGCTTTCCAGGGCGCAGGCAGTCCGGCCGATGCGACCGCACCGGCGCAGTACAGCCCCAACAACGTGGGCAACGATGCTTCTGCGCGTCCTTGGGAGCGCAACCAGGCGGCCTTCGACGCTTCTCCGGCACAGCTCGATCACTCGGCAGAGCGCAGCGGCGGGTCGTCGATGGCTGGCGCTGCGGCGGCAGGCGGCAGCATGATCGGCTCCGCTCTCGCCGGCTCGCAGACCTGGGGTGTTCCCGCAGGCTTCGATGCTGACGGTTTCCTCAACGCTGCCAAGCGCAATTTCGTGACGCTGCAGGACGCATGGGACCGTGCCGACATTACCATGCTGCGCTCGATGATGACCGACGGCATGGTGGGCGAAATCCGCCAGCAATTGGCCGAACGCGAAGCGCATACGGGCGGGCAGCCGAACAAGACCGAAGTCGTGATGCTCGATGCCAAGCTGCTGGGCATCGAGGAACTGCCCGACGCCTACCTGGCCAGCGTCGAGTTCTCCGGAATGATCCGCGAGGACATGTCCTCGGGCCCGAGCCCGTTCCGCGAAGTCTGGAACATGACCAAGCCAACGAGCGGCACAAGCGGCTGGCTGGTCGCTGGCGTTCAGGCATTGCAGTAGCCTCGGGCAGGCCCGTTCGCGAAACACGGGGCGAGCAACAGAACACCGCGGGAACCGGCTTAGCCGGGCTGCTGGTGTTGCCCCCGGTAGGGGGTGGGCGGCTACACGAAGTGAGCAAGCCTGGGGGCGAGCCGATAATACCGACATGGTTACACCATCGTCCCCATTTTCATTTGTCGAGGATCTTTTCAATCGCGTGGGCGAGCGGTTGCAACCGCCCGCTTGGGCGGTCCATGAGATCCAGCACCGAACGGTGCTGTTCCTGAACCACGTCCTGCAGCAGGAGCCCGAAGCCCAGCAGCGGCTGACGCGTCAGCAGGGGCGCGTGGCGCTTTTCGAGTGGCGCTTCGTGACGATGAAGTTCGTTGTCACCCCGGCCGGTCTGCTCGACCTTGCGCCCGAAGAAGCCGCGCCCGAACTCACGCTGACCATGACGGAAGAGTCTCCTTTCGGCCTTGCCCAGGCTGCTTTCCGCGGTGAGAAGCCCGCCGTTCGCATCGAGGGCGACGTGCAGTTGGCCGCTGAGGTCAATTGGCTGGTTGATCATGTGCGCTGGGACGTGGAGGACGATCTTGCGCGCGTCATCGGCGACGTGCCGGCGCACACGATAGCGTCCAGCGCTCGTCGCGTGGTTGAAGGCTTGCGGCGCTTTGTCGGCGAACGCTCCGGCAAGGCCGGCGGCCCCGCAGGCGCCGAATGAGGCGTTTTTATCGCGGCATCTTTATCGTCTGGGTCGCACTTCGCTACGGCCTGGACGAACTTGTCCTGACGAGCTTCCAGAAGCCCTGGCTTCGCGTGGTAGCCCGGGTTATGTCGGTCGGCCGGAACCTCGAAGCGCCGCGCGGCCAGCGCCTGCGCGAGGCGTTGGAACGGCTGGGGCCGATCTTCGTCAAGTTCGGCCAGGTCCTTTCGACGCGGCGCGACCTGCTGCCTCCCGACATTGCGGACGAGCTTGCGTGGCTTCAGGATCGAGTACCGCCGTTTCCGTCGAAGGTGGCCATTGCAACGATCGAGCGCGCGTTCCGCCGACCTGTGGGCGACATCTTCGTGGAGTTCGACGAGACACCAGTGGCGAGCGCGTCCATTGCCCAGGTGCACTTCGCGACCGTTCGTGCCACCAACGGAGACGTGCGCGAAGCGGCCGTGAAGGTGCTGCGCCCCGGCATGCGCGACGTCATCGAAAAGGACCTCGCGCTGATGGCCATGATGGCCGGTTGGGTCGAGGGACTCTCCGCGGACGGAAAACGCCTGAAGCCTCGCGAGGTGGTCGCGGAGTTCGACAAGTACCTGCACGACGAGCTCGATCTTGTGCGCGAAGCGGCCAATGCGGCCCAACTGCGCCGCAACATGGAGAAGCTGAAACTGGTGCTGATCCCGGAGATGTTCTGGGATTTCTGCCATCCCGAAGTGATCGTGATGGAACGCATGAAGGGTGTTCCGATTGCGCAGCTCGACCGCTTGCGCGTCGCCGGAGTCGATATCCCCAAGCTGGCCCGCGACGGTGTGACGATCTTCTTCACACAGGTCTTTCGCGACGGCTTCTTCCACGCCGACATGCACCCGGGCAACATCCAGGTGAGCCTGGAGCCGGCGACCTTCGGGCGCTACATATCGCTCGACTTCGGCATCATCGGAACACTGACGGAGTCCGACAAGGAATACCTTGCACAGAACTTCGTTGCGTTTTTCCGCCGCGACTACAAGCGTGTCGCTGAACTCCATCTGGAAAGCGGCTGGGTTCCCGTGGGCACGCGCATCGACGAGCTCGAAGCGGCCATTCGCACGGTGTGCGAGCCTTACTTCGACCGGCCGCTCAAGGAAATCTCCCTTGGCATGGTGCTGATGCGCCTCTTTCAGACCTCGCGCCGCTTCCACGTCGAAATCCAGCCCCAGCTCGTTCTGCTGCAAAAAACGCTGCTCAACATCGAAGGCTTGGGCCGGCAGCTCGACCCCGAACTCGATCTCTGGAACACAGCCAAGCCATTCCTCGAGAAATGGATGAGCGAGCAGATCGGCCCTCGCAAGCTCTTCGAGCAGTTGCGCGCCGAGGCCCCGCGGTACGCTAAATTACTGCCCCAGTTGCCTCGGTTGATGCACGATTTCCTGGAAAATCGCCCCCCAGACCACCGCCGCGAACTGCTGGAACTGCTGGCCGCCCAGAAGCGCACCAATCGGTTGCTGCAGGCCATCATCTATGGCGGCATAGGTTTTGTATTGGGTTTGATCGCGATGCAGGTGCTGGTGCGCGTGCGTCTTTTCTGACGGGAGAAATGTGCCGTGCTGTTGACCTTGGTCATCGTCTATCTGTTGATCACGATCGCGATCGGGCTCTATGCAGCCAAGCGCGTCAAGAACACCACTGACTTCGCGATTGCAGGGCGGCATCTGCCGCTCTACATGATCGTGACCACGACCTTTGCGACCTGGTTCGGCTCGGAGACCGTGCTTGGCATCCCTGCGAAGTTCATCGAGGGTGGATTGAACGGCGTAATCGAAGACCCGTTCGGCGCCGGTACCTGTCTCATCCTTGTCGGGCTCTTCTTCGCCGGCAAGCTCTACCGCATGACGCTGCTCACCATCAGCGACTACTACCGCGAACGCTATGGCCGCGTCGTCGAGGTTGCCTGTTCGCTGATCATCATGCTGAGCTACCTGGGGTGGGTGTCCGCGCAGGTCACGGCGTTGGGGCTGGTGTTCAACGTGCTGTCGGCCGGCGCGATCCCCGTTGCGCTCGGCATGGTGATCGGTGTGGTTTCGATCCTGGCCTATACGCTCTTCGGCGGCATGTGGTCGGTCGCGGTGACCGATTTCATCCAGATGATCATCCTGGTTCTGGGGCTTGCGGTCATCGCGATGTTCGCAGGCCACATGGCCGGGGGCGCAGACAAGGTGGTCGAGTTTGCAGTCAGCAAGGACCTCTTCAAGTTCTGGCCCGAACCGAATCTGAAGGACATGATCTTCTTCTTTGCCGCGGCCGTCACCATGATGCTGGGCTCGATCCCGCAGCAGGACGTGTTCCAGCGCGTCATGTCGGCCAACAGCGTCAAGTCCGCAACACGCGGGCCTGTGATCGGCGGCGTGGCGTACATCCTTTTTGCATTTGTCCCGATGTTCCTCGTGGCAAGCGCTCTCCTCATCATGCCGGAGGAGACCGCCACGCTTTTGAAGCAAGACCCACAGAAGGTGCTGCCGACGCTTGTGCTCGAGAAGATGCCTTTCGTGATGCAGGTGCTGTTCTTCGGCGCCTTGCTCTCGGCCATCAAGTCCACTGCTTCGGCGACGCTGCTCGCGCCGAGCGTGACGTTCACCGAAAACATCTGGCGTCAGTTCCGGCCCGCGGGCAGCGATCGATCCAACCTCATGACGATGCGGATCACCGTGCTGATATTCAGCGCGGCCGTGTTGCTCTATGCAATCCGCATGCAGGGAACGCCCATCTATGAACTGGTCTCGGGCGCCTACCAGGTGCCGCTGGTCGGGGCCTTCGTTCCGCTGGTGTGCGGCCTCTACTGGCAGCGCGCGACCACTCAAGGGGCCGTCGCTTCGGTGGTGCTGGGCATTGGCGTCTGGCTGGCGTTCCTGGCCATGCCATGGGGCCAGGCATTCCCGGCCCAGTTGGCGGGCCTGCTTGCTTCTTTCGGCGGCATGGTTGTGGGCTCGCTGGCGCCGCAGTGGGTGTCCAATAGCCGGACGCCCCACCGGCCGCTTGCCACCGGACCCGCCTGATACGAGCGCGGTCCCGGGGGAGGGCGGCCCCTATAATCGTGGGCTTTGCGAGCGGCCGCCGGTCGCTCTTTTCGTCTCTATCCATGCCTATCTACGCCTACAAGTGCAGCGCCTGCGGCTTTGCCAAGGACGTGCTGCAGAAAATGTCCGATGCGCCTCTCTCGGAGTGTCCGGCTTGCGGTGCGAGCGCGTTCAGCAAGCAACTGACTGCCGCTGGCTTCCAGCTCAAGGGCTCGGGCTGGTATGTGACCGACTTCCGCGATGGCGGCAAGAAGGCGGGGGGCGACAAAGCCTCTGACAAGAGCAGCGAGAAGGGTGCCGAAAAGGGCGCTGACGCCGGTTCACTCGCCGATGCCAGCGCGAAGCCGGCCGATGCGCCGGCAGCGGCAACCGCTCCTTCGCCCGCCGCCACCCCAACGCCCGCGGCTTCACCCGCACCCAAAGCAGACTGACTGCCACCCGATGCTCGCGCTGCGCAAATGGTTGTTGTCCGGCTTGTTGGTCATCGTTCCGCTGGCCATCACGCTCGGCGTGCTGAACTGGATCATCGGCACGCTCGACCAGACGCTGTGGCTGCTGCCTGAAGATTGGCAAAAGTATCTCAACGAACACAAGGTGCGCGGCCTGGGCGTTCTGCTCACGCTAGGCATCCTCTTGTCCGTTGGCGCGATCGCGAGCAATTTCGTCGGCAAGCGGCTGCTCGGCTGGGGCGATGCGGTGGTCCGCCGGATTCCTGTCGTGCGGTCGATTTATTCCAGCGTCAAGCAGGTTTCGGACACGTTGTTTTCCGAAAACGGCAATGCGTTTCGCACCGCCGTCCTCATCCAATGGCCACGTCCGGACGTGTGGACGATCGCGTTCGTCACAGGCACTCCCGGACAGGAAGTCGTCGGCCATCTCGGCGGCGGTGACTACCTGGGCGTGTACGTGCCGACAACGCCCAACCCGACGGGCGGCTATTTCGTGATGCTCAAGCGCAGTGACTGCATCGAACTCAGGATGAGCGTGGACGACGCGCTCAAGTACATCGTGTCGATGGGGGTTGTCGTTCCTGGCGGCCCCGCGGCGATTGCGATCAAATAAAACGCGCCACCGGCGCCGGGAACTATCTATGCCCATGCGTACAACCTATTGCGGTCTCGTGACCGAAGCCCTGCTGGGCCAAACCGTCACCCTTTGCGGCTGGGTCAATCGCCGACGTGACCATGGTGGCGTAATCTTCATCGATTTGCGCGACCGTGAAGGGTATGTTCAAGTGGTCTGCGACCCGGACCGCGCCGCCACCTTCGCGGCCGCCGAAGGTTCGCGCAACGAGTTCTGCCTTCAGATCACCGGCTTGGTGCGCGCTCGCCCTGCGGGCACCACCAACGACAATCTCAAGAGCGGCAAGATCGAGGTGCTGTGCCAAGACCTGAAGGTGCTGAATCCTTCCGTGACGCCGCCGTTCCTGCTGGACGATGACAACCTTTCCGAGACGACGCGCCTTACGCACCGGGTGCTGGATTTGCGTCGCCCGGTGATGCAGCGCAACATGATGCTGCGTTACAAAGTGACCATGGAGGCGCGCAAGTTCCTCGACGCCAATGGCTTCATCGACATCGAAACGCCCATGCTGGGCAAGTCCACGCCGGAAGGCGCGCGCGACTACCTCGTTCCAAGCCGGGTGCATGACGGCAGCTTCTTCGCCTTGCCGCAATCGCCCCAACTCTTCAAGCAATTGCTGATGGTTGCGGGCTACGACCGCTACTACCAGATCGTCAAGTGCTTCCGCGACGAAGATCTTCGCGCCGATCGCCAGCCCGAATTCACGCAGATCGACATCGAGACCTCGTTCATGGCCGAGGAAGAAATCCGCGAGATGTTCGAGGGCATGATCCGCAAGGTGTTCCGTGCCGCGGCCGAGGTCGAACTCCCACCATTCCCGGTCATGAGCTATGGCGACGCCATGTTCAAGTACGGCTCCGACAAGCCCGACCTTCGCGTCAAGCTCGAGTTCACCGAACTCACCGACGTGATGCGCAATGTCGACTTCAAAGTCTTTTCGCAGGCGGCCAGCATGGTCGGCGGACGCGTGGTGGCGCTGCGCGTTCCGGGCGGCGGCGGCGAGGGCGGTCTTTCGCGCGGCGACATCGACGCGTATACCGAGTTCGTCAAGATCTACGGTGCCAAGGGCTTGGCCTACATCAAGGTCAACGATGCAGGGCAAGGCCGCGAGGGCCTGCAGAGCCCGATCGTAAAAAACCTCGACGACGCTTCCTTGACGGAGATCGTTGCCCGCACGGGTGCTCGCAGCGGCGATATCCTTTTCTTCGGTGCCGACAAGGCCAAGGTCGTCAACGACTCCATCGGCGCATTGCGGGTCAAGATCGGCCACAGCGCTTTCGGCAAGAAAAACGGTCTCTTCGATGATCGCTGGGCGCCGCTCTGGGTGGTCGACTTTCCGATGTTCGAGTTCGACGAGGAAGGCCAGCGCTGGTCGGCCGTGCATCATCCGTTCACGGCACCGAAGGACGGTCATGAGGACCTCATGGACACCGCGCCCGAGAAGTGCATTGCCAAGGCCTACGACATGGTGCTCAACGGTATCGAGATGGGCGGTGGTTCGGTGCGTATCCATCGCGAGGAAGTGCAGAGCAAGGTGTTCCGTGCGCTCAAGATCAGCGCCGAAGACGCACAGAACAAGTTCGGATTCCTGCTGGATGCGCTCCAGTACGGTGCGCCTCCTCATGGCGGGATCGCGATCGGGCTGGACCGCCTCGTCATGCTGTTGAGCGGCGCCGAGTCGATCCGCGATGTCATCGCGTTCCCCAAGACCCAACGCGCGCAGGACTTGCTCACGCAGGCGCCGAGCCCGGTGGACGAAAAGCAGCTTCGCGAGTTGCACATCAGGCTGCGCAACACCCAGCCTGCGGCCTGAGCGAGCCGACGACGGGGGGCGCGGTATGAGCGAGCGTCCCTGGAAAATTCCGGAGTCGGTGCTGGTCGTGATCCATACGCCCGCACTCGATGTCCTCTTGATCCGCCGTGCCGACGCCGATGACTTCTGGCAGTCGGTCACGGGCAGCAAGGACTCCGAGGACGAAGCTCTGGCGCTCACGGCCGCGCGCGAGGTCGAGGAAGAAACCGGTATCGCATGCGGCCCCGGCACCGATCTGGCCGACCGGCTGATCGACTGGAATCTGCAGAACATCTACGAGATCTACCCGCGTTGGCGCTCGCGCTATGCGCCCGAGATCACGCACAACACCGAGCATCTTTTTGGCTTGTGCGTGCCTGATCGCATGACGCCGAAGCTCGACCCTCGCGAACATACCGCTTGGCGCTGGCTGCCATACCGGGAGGCGGCGGACGCCTGTTTTTCACCGTCGAACGCCGAAGCGATACTGCTCCTGCCACAATTTGCGCGATGAATTCGCCGGTCAACCAGCTCCGAGTGGCTACCTACAACATCCACAAGGGTGTTCAGGGGATCGGCCCCGCCAGCCGCCTCGAGATCCACAACCTCGGTCACGCGATCGAGCAGCTCGATGCGGACATCGTGTGCCTCCAGGAGGTCCGCAAAATGAACCGCCAGGCAGCCATGCGGTTCAGGCATTGGCCGGAGCTGCCGCAGGCCGACTTTCTGGCGCCCGAGGGCTATACCGCCATTTACGAGACCAATGCCGTGACACAGCACGGCGAGCACGGCAATGCGTTGCTCACGCGCTGGCCCGTGCTTCGCAAGACACACCAGGACATCTCGGACCACCGGTTCGAGCAGCGCGGATTGCTGCATGTAGCCATCGAGGTCGACGGGCAGCCCGTCCATGCCATCGTCGTCCATCTGGGGCTCATCAAGGGAAGCCGCGTTCGCCAAGTTGCGCGCCTGCGCGAATTCATCGAGCGCGAGATTCCGGCCAAAGAGCCGCTGGTGGTCGCAGGCGATTTCAACGACTGGGGCGCGCGCATGCGCTACGCGATGAACGCGATGGGCATGCGCGATTCGAATGATCTGCGCGGCCCGCGCCCGCTGACCTACCCGTCGCGCCTGCCCGTGACCCAACTCGACTTCATCTATGGAAGGCAGCTCGAACTCCTCGCCTGCAGCGTGCCGCGTGGGCCGATCTGGGCTCGGATGTCCGATCACCTGCCTCTGGTGACGGATTTTTTGCTATCAAAACAGTAGCTGCCGAGGCAGGCGGCAAGGGGCGTGTGGGCACAGTAGGGCTAATGGCGCCAAGTCCATTCGCTGGTAGGATGCTCGGATGCTAAGGACCATCGACGCCGCACGGCGCCCCGACGAAGGGGCTGAAGACGAAGGCACACCCGTGTCCGTCAAGATCCGGGAGCGCCTTCAGGCCGCCCGGAGACGATTCAACGCCAACGACAACATCGCCGAGTTCATCCAGCCGGGCGAACTCGAGGGTCTGCTCGACGAGGTCGAAGTCAAGATGAAGGGCGTGCTCGAAAGCCTCGTGATCGACCTCGAGAACGATCACAACACCGGCAATACGGCCCGCCGCGTCGCAAAGATGTACGTCAACGAGGTGTTCAGGGGCCGTTACGTGGCGCCTCCATCACTGACTGAATTCCCGAACGCGGAGCATCTCAACGAACTGATGATCGTCGGCCCCATTACCGTTCGCAGCGCGTGTTCGCACCATTTCTGCCCGATCATCGGCAAGCTGTGGATCGGCGTCATGCCCAACGAGAAGACCAATGTGATCGGTTTGTCGAAGTACGCGCGGCTCGCCGAGTGGGTGATGGGGCGCCCGCAGATCCAGGAAGAGGCCGTGGTTCAACTCGCCGACCTGATCCAGGAAAAGACGCAACCCGATGGTCTCGCGCTCGTGATGGAGGCAGAGCACTTCTGCATGCAATGGCGTGGCGTCAAGGAAATGGACAGCAAGATGATCAATTCCGTGATGCGCGGCGTGTTCCTCAAAGACCCGAACCTCCGTCGAGAATTTCTGTCCCTTATTCCACGCAAGCGCTGAACGCCATGCTCGTACGCCTTCTCTATGCAAGCCGCGCTGTGGACACGAGCCAGAGCGCCATCGACGAAATCCTCGCGCAATCCCGTTTGCACAACCCCGCTTGCGGTGTGACCGGCATCCTTTGCTATGGCGGCGGCGTTTTCCTGCAGGCGATCGAAGGCGGGCGCACGGCCATCAGCGAGTTGTATGGTCACATCCAGCGAGATGCTCGCCACAAGGACGTGGTGCTGCTCCACTATGAAGAGATTTCGGAGCGCCGTTTCGGTGGATGGACCATGGGACAGGTCAATCTGTCGAAGCTCAACGCCTCGACCTTGCTCAAGTACTCTGAAACGGCCGAACTCAATCCTTATCTGGTGTCCGGCAACGTGTCGTTGGCGCTGCTGGAAGAGTTAATGGCGACTGCCGCCATCGTCGGGCGGCACTGAGTCTTCCATCAGTGCGGATCCCCGCGGACTTTGCGGCGGACTGAGCCGTCCATGCTGCTGCTCGGGTGCGATTTTTCAAGCTCGCCGAACGCGCGCAAGCCGATCGTCGTTGCGCTGGGTCTGGTGCAAGACAAATGCGTCCAACTCACCGGCTTCGAATGCTTTGCATCGCTGACCGCCTGGGGCCAATGGCTGGCCGAAACCCCCGAATGGATCGGCGCATTCGATTTTCCGTTCGGCTTGCCGCGCGAGTTGGTTGTTCATCTGGGATGGCCCTTGGAATGGCCGCGGCTCATCGACCACTACGCTGCGCTCCGGCGGTCCGAAATCCGGGAGACTTTCGCGTCCTTTTGCGCGTCGCGACCCGTGGGCGGGAAGTTTGCGCACCGCGCGACCGATGTCCCGGCAGGTTCGAGCTCGTCAATGAAGTGGGTCAATCCGCCGGTCGCCTTCATGTTGCATGCGGGCGTGCCCTGCTTGATCCGGGCGGGCGCCGATTTCCCGGCGGTGCATAGGTCGCAAGGCGACAGCGGAAGGCGCATCGCTTTGGAGGGCTACCCGGGGCTGCTGGCGCGGGAGTTGATCGGCCGGCGCAGCTACAAGAGCGACGATTCAGCATCCCAGACGCCCGAACGCCGTCTGGCCCGCGGCGAACTCGTGGCGGCGGTGCAGGAAGGTTCAACGCGCCTCGGACTGAAGCTGGCAGTGCCCGCACCGCTGCACCAACGACTGCTGGAAGATACCAAGGGCGACTTCATCGATGCAGCGCTTTGTCTGGTGCAAGCGGCTTGGGGTGCATCGCGCAAAACGAGCGCAGGGCCCGGATATGGCCTCCCCGAGACGCTCGATCCGCTGGAGGGCTGGATCGTGACGGCCTGATTTTCTGGCCTGATTTCCCCATGTCCTACAGGAGTTCGCGCTCACAGGCCACGCACCTCGCATCGCTGCTGACTAGATTGATCGAGATGGTTCAGTTGGACCATTCAACCATCCATCAAGGAGTTCTGTATGAACAAGGATCAAGTGGCAGGCCGTGTCGAGGAAGCCAAGGGCAAGCTCAAGGAAGGTGCCGGCAAGGTCGTCGGAAGTGAAAAGATGCAGACTGAAGGTGCTGTCGACCAGGCCGCAGGCAAGGTGCAGAAGACCTATGGCGATACCAAGGAACAAGTGAAGGACGCTGTGCGTCAAGATCCGGACAAGATCTGAGTCGATCCGGACGCCCTGTCGACCATCGAAAGACCATCAAAAACCCGGCAGCTGCCGGGTTTTTTGATGGTCGGAAGAAAGCCCCATGTTCAGCGGTCGAGCCAATCCCTCAGCTCATCGGCGTGCTCTTCCTCGTCCGAGAGGATTTCTTCGAGCATGCGGCGGGTCGTTGGGTCCTTGTCGCCGATGAGCACGATCATCTGGCGATAGGTCTCCACGGCGATTCGCTCGGCAACGAGGTTGGCGCGCACCATCGCCTGCAGGTCCAGCGCTTCATCGTATTGGGCATGGCTGCGCTCGAGCAATGAACGGGGGTTGAAGTCCGGCTCTCCGCCAAGTTGCACGATGCGCTCGGCGATCCTGTCTGCGTGCGCCGACTCTTCGTTGGCGTGAACGAGGAACTCGTCCGCGATCGGCGGCGATGCTTCACCCGTGGCAGTGAAATAGTGGCGCTTGTAACGCAGCACACAGACCAACTCCGTCGCCAGAGCGTCGTTCAAGAGCTTGACGATATCGTCGCGCCATGGCCCGTAGCTGGGCGTGACGGCGCCATCATCGAGGCTCTGGGAGGCCGCCGCGTCGATGGCCGATTGGTCGAGCACCAGGCGATTCGGGCGTTCTTCGACAGCAGTGTTCATGGTGCATCCTTTCGTGGGTTCGTGGTTTTCTTCATGAGCGTAGTGACCAGGTCGGCCACGTCCGATGTCTTGAGGACGGCCGCCAGCACGGCGGTGATGGAGAGCAGCCGCCAAGGCTTGACGAGCACCACCAGTGCCCCCGTGGCGGCTGCTGCAGCGACCAGCTTTGCCGGCTCTTCGCGGGCATAGCGTTCGAGCAAGGGCAATGCGAGCTGACCGGCCGCGTTCGCCGGGTGCCTGCGCCACCATCGCCGAACCACGTTGCCAGCCACTGCCGCCCAGCTGAAAGGCTGACTCCTGGTTTCATCATCGCTGTGACTGAGCTGCGGCACGGCGCCCACATCCATTTCGTCCGGGTACGGCTCTTCGCCCTGCAGTTGCGCCATCAGCGCGCGACGCGAAAGTGCCAAGCGTTGCTGGGGCGTGAGTTGGTCCCGCTCAGTGCCCATGGCGCTAGTACTCATGGCGCTCTCCTGCCAGATGGAGCGCATGCAGGTCGGCATCGACTTGCGCCCGCAGATCCGAAAACGCATGGAATTCGCGGGGTCGCGCGGCGACGACCGCCAGCACGATGGCAATCAGCACCGCAACGCCGGGCACGACGGCGAGCACCCAGTGAAAGCTGCCGTGCAAGAACCCCAGCATGAAGGCGATGCCGATCAGGCCCAGGGCCAGCATGGCGCTCACAGCGGCCAGCACGCCCGCAACCGTTCGGGTGATCAGGTCTCGGCTCGCTTCCTCGGTCTCTTGCCGAAGCAGGGCGCCGTAGTTTGCAAGGTGATCAGCGATCAACTCCGGATGCCCTAGCACCGTGGAATAAATGGGATGAAGCATGGTGCCAGGCGGGTTGAAGGGCTCGCTGAGAGCCGATGAAGAAACGGCTCAGGTCAGTAGTCGTCCCGGCGGCGGCTTGCCAACACGATCAAAGCCGTGATTGCGGCGCCTGCTGCGGCAGCCACGAGTACGGAGCGAACGGGTTGGTCTGCGATGTATTTGCCGGTGACGTCAGCGGCTTCTTCGAGTCGCCGCTGCGCGCGAGCGCTCGTGGTCGAAGCTGCGTCGAGCCCACGCTGGACTGCCTGCTGCACCCGCGCGGCAAGTTGTTCGACCGCCGGCTCCGCGTCGCGGCGCAGGTCACGAACCTTCTCCCCGGCGGCGTTCACGGCGTTTTGTGCATAGGCGCGCGTCGAGTCGACGGCGTCGCTCGCAGTCTGGCGAGCATCCTCTGCCAGTTGACCGGGTGACTTCACGTTCGTGTTCATGAAAATATTCCTTCCAGAAGAGTTATTGCGAGAGCCCGCTCATCGTAACGACGCTACCCGCGTCGTATCAAGCCTGCGATGAAACTTGCGAGGGCGAGGATCAGGAAGATCACGAAGAGAATCTTCGCGATACCCACGGCGCTTGCCGCGATGCCGCCGAACCCGAAGAGGGCGGCAATCAATGCAATGACGAGGAACACGACTGCGTAATGCAACATGCTGAACTCCTTCCGAGAACGGTCTCGTTGATGTGGATTCAACGTTAAGTGGCCGCTGACCTCACCCCTGTCAGCAGCCACGGCTGAGGGGCGTAGGAGAGGGTCGAATGAAAAAGCGCGCTGCAATGGCGCGCCTGGCTAACGGGCCGGAGCCGACGGAAGCACCGCGCTCAGGCGCGTTCCCTCGCCCGGTTTGGAGGTGACGGTGAGCTTGCCCTTGGCAGCTTCCACCCTGTGCCGCATGCCTTGAAGGCCATGACTCGTCGGGCCGTTGCGCTGCGGATCGAAGCCCTTGCCGTTATCGGTGACCTCGACCACGACATGATTGCCGTAGTTCTTCATCACGATGCTGGCCTCGCTCGCCTGCGCGTACTTGCCGATATTGGTGAGGCTTTCCTGCACCATCCGATACACCGTGAGCTCGTTCGCTTCGTCCAGGGTGGCGGGTTCGAGCACCATCTCGATCTCCATGTTCGAGCGTTCCGCGAACTCCCGTCCGAGAATCTCGAGCGATGCGACCAGACCGAGGTTGGCCAGCGATGAAGGCCTCAGGTCTTCAATGATCCGGCGCTTGAGCGCGATGCCGCTGTTGAGCAGGTCGTTCAGATGCTGTAGGCGCTGTGTGGCATCGGGAGAATCGGCAAGCCGGGATTTCAGGCGGGCGACATCGAGCTTGGCAGCCGTCAGCAGCGAACCCAGCTCGTCGTGCAGTTCGCGCGCCAGATAGCCGCGCTCGGTCTCGCGCACCTGCTGCAAATGGGTGGCGAGCTCCGCGAGGGTCGCGGTGCGCTCGCGGACCTCTCCCTCCAATGCGTTGCGTTCGCGTTCGAGCGCCAATTGCTGGAGCTCGCCGACAGAGCGCAGCGCATGCGTCTGCCTCAGGTACAGATAAAAGGCGATGAGCCCTGCGAGCGCGACGATGCCGATGCCGATGCGTGCGAATCGCAAGGAGCTTGCGATCTGGAGCTGCCCGCGCGCAAGCTCGTCGCTGCTGACCGCAACGAGCTGGCGGACCTGGTTGCGGATGGCGTCCATTTCCTCGCGGCCTACATCGGTGGTGATCACGAATTTCCATGCATCTTCGTTGCCGCTTTCCCGCAGGCGGACGCTCATGTCCATTTCAGCGAGCTTTCGCGAAACGTGCTTGGCGAGCTGGCCCAGCTGTGCGAGTTGAACCGGCCGCCGGGCATAAAGGCTCTGCAGCGTGGCCAGGTGGCCGTCAACTTGCTTGACTGCCTGGTCGTAAGGCTCGCGATAGCGCGCCTCGCCGGTCAACAAATAGCCCCGCTGGCCCGTTTCTGCATCGAGGATGTTCTGTAGCATCAGGTTGAGCACCATGCGCGCGCGCTGCGCATCGCCCACTTCGACGAGCGCCCGGTGGGATTGGCGATAGCTCGCCTCGTTGATGCTGACCAGCGCAAGCGCCGCCAGCGTGGCGAGCGTCAGGCTCAGGGCCATCTTCGGGAAAGCTAACCAGCGCATGAGGTCTCCGACAGATGCCTACGTCCCAAATTCGGGAATAATTGAAGTCGACAAGGGGTCGACAGGTTGCGGCGCAGAAAAGGCCGTCATACAACGGCGAAGGTAACAGATGATCAAGATCGGAATTGTGGACGACCATGCCATCGTGCGGTCCGGCTTGCGGCAGTTCTTTTCCGAGCACGTTGACCTGCGTGTGGTGGGGGAAGCAGCCAGTGGCCGCGAGGCCATCGAACTCGTGCGCACGACAGAGTTGGACGTGCTCGTGATGGACCTGTCGATGCCAGGTCAAAGCGGCATCGATGCGCTGGCGATGATTCGCGCCAAGGCGCCCGACGTGGGCATCCTCATCCTGAGCGGGTACCCCGAAGAACACTATGCGATGAATCTCATCCGTCAGGGTGCGAGCGGTTATCTCAACAAGGAGTGCGATCCGATCGAGATCGTGAACGCGATTCGCACCATTTCGCTGGGCCGCCGTTACATCACGCCGGCCGTGGCCGAATTGCTGGCGCGCCAACTCGATCGCAAGGACGACGCTGCGCCTCATGAGCAACTCTCGGAGCGCGAATTCCAGGTGTTCCTGAAGCTTGCCAAGGGCGAGACAGCGGGCGACATCGYCAAGACGCTGTCGTTGTCGGTCAAGACAGTGAGTACGTACCGAACCCGTTTGATGGAGAAGATGAACCTGTCTTCGAACAGCGATCTCACGTATTACGCTTTGAAGAACAAGCTCATTGATTGAGCTCGCCCCCAGGCTGCGCGCACTTCGTGTCGCTTCGCCTACCCCCTACCGGGGGCAACACCGGCGGCCCGGCTAAGCCGGTTCCGCGGTGTTCCTGTTGCTCGCCCCCCAGGCTTCGCGCACTTCGTGTCGCTTCGCCTACCCCCTGCCGGGGGCAACACCGGCGGCCCGGCTAAGCCGGTTCCGCGGTGTTTCTGGCGCTCGCCCTCGCACTCGGAGGGACTTCCGTTTAGTTGGGGCTGATCTTTGTGGATTGACGGGGGCGGGAGGCGGCTTGTTCTACGCAGAAATCGATGAGGGCGTCGATTTCGTTGGACTTGTCGAAGACTGCATCTACTCCGAACTGGGCGCAGCGTTTTCGGATATCAGGAGTTGCGTAGTTGCTGAGCACTACGACTCGTTGGTGCGGGCGGCGGGACATGCATGTCTGCAGGACTCCCAGACCGCTTCCCTGCTTGAGAAAAAGATCGACGATCGCCAGCTCCCATGCGTCGGGGTTCTGACTCAGCCATTGACTCGCGTCAGCCTCGGTTTCCGCGAAGCCGATGGCCGAAATGCACGTGAGTTCCTCCAGAGTGCCGACAAGATTCTCTCGGATGGTGACGTTGTCTTCGACGATATAGGTTTTCAATCTTGGGTCCATGAGAACCACTTGCTCCCTTGGCGAGCCATGCGACGCAATGCTTGCCCCCAAGGAAAGCCGCCCGCCAAATGTTATCTTTTTTGTTGGCGGCGATGATGCAGGGTTACGCGGCCTGCATGTGTAGGCCTGTTCTTACGCGGCGGCGGCCGTCTTGACGCCAAGCCAGTTCGGCGGTTGGGCAGCTAGGGAGTCAAGTGCTCGCCCGGTGACCGCATACCGTGCAGCCCGGATCGCGTACAACGCGAAGCGTGTCAAAGCTCGACCGGCGGCCATCGAACATCAGCAGGCTGCCGGCAAGCGAAGGACCGATACCGGCAAGCAGTTTCAGCGCCTCACTGGCTTGCAAGGTGCCGATGGTGCCCACGACCGGCGCAAAGACACCCAGCACGGCGCAACGCGTTTCCTCGAATTCGGCGTCTGGCGGAAACAGGCATGCATAGCATGGAGAGGCCGGGTCGCGCGTGTCATAAACGCTGAGCTGCCCATCGAAGCGGATGGCCGCGCCAGCGACCAGGGGCCTTCCGTGCGTCACGCAGGCGCGATTGACCGCGTGGCGAGTGCTGAAGTTGTCGCTGCAATCGATCACGACATCGGCCGTCGGAACCCATTGCGCCAGGAGTTCGTCGTCTGCGCGCAGCTTGTGTGTGTCGATAGAGATGTCGGGATTGATGGCGCGCATCGCTTCAGCGGCTGAATCGACCTTGGGCACGCCGACCCGCGCGGTGGTATGGGCGACCTGGCGCTGCAGATTCGTCAGGTCGAGGTCGTCATCGTCGACCAGCGTGATACGACCGACTCCCGCCGCCGCCAAATAGAGAAGGGCCGGAGAGCCGAGCCCCCCGGCCCCAATGACCAGCGCGTGCGACGCACTGACGCGCGCTTGGCCGTCAATGCCGAATTCTTCAAGCAGGATGTGGCGCGAATAGCGCAGGAGGTCGTGGTCTTCCATGCGCTTCTCGGATCGCCGCGGCAAAGGCTCCTTGGCGGAGCCCGCCGTGGGGATCAGTTTTCCTTCTTCTCTTCCTTGTTTTCGACGATCACCTGGGTTTTGCTCGCGACCACAGGCTGACCCTTGAGGCGATTGAACGCCTGGATCAACGGGAAGTCCTTGTCCGAGCCGAACTCAGGCACCTTGCGATCCTGCGGCGGCTTCTTGGCCTCTTCCTCGAGACGCTTGCGAGCCTCGTCCCGAGCCTTCTCGCGCTCGGGGTCCTTGGCCTCGGGTCCCTGGCCGCTCGCCAGATGCTTCTCGAGGTCGGCCTCACGCATGCGCAACGCGGCGTAGGGGCTGCCTTCCGCGCTTTCGTCGATGAGCACGTTCGGCACGATGCCTTTCGCCTGGATAGAGGTGCCGCTCGGCGTGTAATAGCGAGCCGTCGTGATCTTCAGGCCGGTGTCCGGACCGAGCGGCCGCACGGTTTGCACCGATCCTTTGCCGAAAGTCTGGCTGCCCATGACTGTCGCACGCTTGTGGTCCTGCAAAGCACCCGCAACGATTTCGCTGGCGGACGCCGAGCCTTCGTTGACGAGCACCACGAGCGGCACGGTCTTCAGTCCTGCCGGAAGTCCGCGCAGTGGGTCGCTGCCTGCACGACGCTGGTAGAACTCGGGCGCCGCCTTGTAAACGGCCTTGCTTTCAGCCAGCTGGCCATCGGTGGAGACAACGGTGACGTTCTCAGGCAGAAAGGCGCTGGAAATGGCGACTGCGGCATCGAGGAGCCCACCTGGATCGTTGCGCAAGTCGAGCACCATGCCCTTGAGATTGGGCTCCTGCTTGTAGATTTCCTCGATCTTCTTGACGAAATCGTCGACCGTGCGCTCCTGGAACTGCGACAAGCGGATCCACGCGTAGCCGGGCTCCATCACCTTGCCTCGCACCGATTGCGTGCGGATTTCTTCGCGCGTGATCGTCACGGGGAAGGTGCGGTTCTCGTCCTTTCGGAAGATCGTGAGCAGGACCTTGGTGTTGGCCTCGCCACGCATGCGCTTGACGGCATCGTTGAGCGACAGCCCGCGCACGGCGGTGTCGTCGATTTTGGTGATCAGGTCGTTCGGCTTGAGGCCGGCCCGGAAAGCCGGTGAACCCTCGATCGGAGAGACGACCTTGATCAGGCCGTCTTCCTGCGAAATCTCGATGCCGACACCGACGAATCGGCCCGTGGTGCCTTCGCGAAATTCCTTGAAAGACTTCTTGTCGAAGTATTGGGAGTGCGGATCGAGCCCCGCCACCATCCCTGAAATCGCATCCGAAATGAGCTTCTTTTCGTCGACCGGCTCGACGTAATCGCTCTTGACCATTCCGAAGACGGCAGCGAGCTGCTGCAGTTCTTCCAGAGGCAGGGGAGCCAGGGAGCCGCGTGCAACGGTTTGCAACGAGACCGTGGTCAGCGCGCCGGCAAAGGCGCCCGCGGCAACCCAGCCGGTGATTTTCAATTTCTGGCCCATGTGTAAGAGTCCTTGTCGCCTGTCAAACCAATATACACAGCTTGGAAGCTGGTTGTGTGCCGGGGTTCCGTGAATCCCTTCAATCTATTTCGGACTTTGTCAGCCCTTGCCTTGCGCGGCCACAGCTGCAACGGCTTTCTCAGCCGCCTCGGGATCGCCGAGATAGTAGTGGCGCATCGGCTTGAGTTCGTCGTTCAGCTCGTACACAAGTGGAATCCCGTTCGGAATGTTGAGCCCGACGATCGCGTCGTCGGAGATTCCGTCGAGGTATTTGACCAACGCCCGGATGGAATTGCCGTGCGCCGCAACGACAAGCCGCCGTCCGGCGCGAATTGCAGGCGCCATGGATTCGTTCCAGAAGGGGAGCACTCGAGCGACGGTGTCTTTCAGGCATTCGGTCAGTGGGATTTGCTCGGGGGCCAGTTTTGCATAGCGCACGTCGCTGCGTTCGCTGCGTGGATCGTTCGGCTCGAGTGGCGGCGGGGGGGTGCTGTAGCTCCGGCGCCAGACCAGGACCTGTTCGTCACCATACTTCTTGGCCGTTTCCGCCTTGTTCAGGCCTTGCAGTCCGCCGTAGTGGCGTTCGTTGAGGCGCCACGAATGCACCACCGGCAGCCAGGTCCGGTCCAGCTCATCCAACGTGTGCCAGAGCGTGCGCGTGGCGCGCTTGAGAACGCTGGTGTAGGCCACGTCGAAGTCATAGCCTTCCGCCTTGAGCAGCCGACCGGCCAGCTTGGCCTGTTCGATGCCGGTGGGCGTGAGGTCGACGTCGGTCCAGCCGGTGAAGCGGTTTTCGAGATTCCAGGTCGATTCGCCGTGGCGGATCAGTACCAGTTTGTGCATGGGGGAGGCCTTTGGGAACACGTGCGGAAACCCGACATTCTAAAATCCGGGGTTTGCCACTCAAGGAACATCGTGAAATTCATCGTCGACAACTGGATGTTGATCCTGATTGCGCTCAGCTCGGGCGGCATGCTCGCCTGGCCGATGGTGCGCGGCGCCAATGCCGGCTCGCTGACGGCACAGGGCGCAGTCCAGCTTATCAACCGCGAGCGTGCAGTGGTGGTCGACGTTCGCGAGCCGGAGGAGTTCGCGGCTGGCCATGTCACTGGCGCAAAGAACGTGCCTCTGGGCCAGCTGGAGCAAAAGCTTCAGTCGGCGGTCAAGAACAAATCATTGCCGTTGTTGCTCGTGTGCGCGACGGGCGCCCGCGCTCAGCGCGCAGTGGCAACCGCCAAGAAGCTGGGTTATGAGCAGGCCCAAGCGGTGGCGGGCGGACTCAAGTCCTGGAAAGACGCTAATCTGCCGCTTGAAAAGGCCTGATTACTCCAGAGATATTTCCGATGCAAGCCGTAAAGATGTACACCACCGCCGTATGCCCCTACTGCATCCGAGCGAAGCAAATCCTCAAATCCAAGGGCGTGGAGCAGATCGAAGAGATCCGCATCGACAGCGATCCACAAGCGCGCGCCACGATGCTGGACATCACGCAGCGCCGCACCGTGCCGCAGATTTTCATCGGCGACACCCACGTCGGCGGGTGCGATGATCTCATCGCGCTCGATGGCCGCGGCGGTCTGATCCCCCTGCTTCAGGGCGCCTGAATTCGCATCGCGCGCGGGCGATAATCCCCGGCTACATCCAGAAGCCCGCTCCGGGAGATTCCCGAGGCGGGCGTTGTTTTGACCCTAGAAAGTTCAGCCATGGCCGACCAGCAAGCCCAAGACCCCGTTTTTCAGATCCAGCGCGTCTACCTGAAAGACGTGTCGCTCGAACAACCCAACTCGCCGGCCATCCTGCTCGAACAGCAGCAACCCACCGTCGACATCCAGCTCGGGATCGACGCGCAGCCCGTGGCTGACGGCATTTTCGAGATCGTCGTGTCGGCAACCGTGCAGACCAAGATCGGCGAGAAGACGGTGTTCCTGGTCGAGGCCAAGCAGGCCGGCATCTTCGAGATCCGCAATCTGCCTGAAGACCAGATGGGCCCGATCCTCGGCATTGCCTGCCCGCAAATCGTCTACCCTTATCTGCGCGGCAACGTCGCAGACATCATCCAGCGCGGCGGCTTCCCGCCCGTGCACCTCGCCGAAGTCAACTTCCAGGCGATGTTCGAACAGCAGCAAGCCCAGGCAGCCGCCCAGGGCGCGCCCACTCTCGCGCAGTAATCCGGGCAGCGCCCGTCGCCGCCGATGAAAATCTGCGTGCTCGGAGCCGGTGCCTGGGGTACGGCGCTGGCGGTCAATGCATCCGGTCGGCATGCGGTCACTCTCTGGGCCCGTGATGACGCGCAGGTGCAGTCCATGGTGGCAACGCGTGAAAACGCGCGATACCTGCCGGGCATTGCGCTTTCTCCATCCCTCGCGATCCATGCGGGGGATCCGCTCGCAGCGGTCAAGGGATCGGACCTTGTCATCGTCGCTACCCCCATGGCTGCGTTGCGCGAGCAGCTTCACATGTTGCGCGCACTCGCCTCTCCGGTCGCATGGCTGTCCAAAGGCGTCGAACCCGCCGTGGCGGATTCCGGCGAGGAAGGCCTTCTCGCCCACGAAATACAGGCCAGAGTCGCGCCTGGACTGGTTGCGGGCGTCCTGAGCGGCCCGAGCTTTGCAATGGAAGTGGCGGAAGGCAGGCCCACCGCCCTGGTCGCCGCCAGCACGCATGCGCAACTGCGCGATGCGCTGGTCGATGCTTTTCACGGCCCTTCATTGCGTGTCTACGCGAATGACGACATCGTCGGCGTCGAAGTCGGAGGCGCCGTCAAGAACGTGCTGGCCATCGCGACCGGCCTTGCTGATGGTCTCGCCCTTGGCCTGAACGCGCGCGCCGCGCTCATCACGCGGGGACTTGCGGAAATGACGCGCTTCGGCATCGCGCTGGGCGCGCGGCTCGATACATTCATGGGTCTCTCAGGTCTTGGCGATCTTGTCCTCACGGCGACCGGCGACCTCTCGCGCAATCGCAAGGTCGGCCTGTTGCTTGCACAGGGGCGGTCATTGGAAGAGGCCGTCGATTCGCTTGGGCATGTGGCCGAGGGCGTCTATTGCGCTCGCACGGTCGTGCAGCGTGCGCGGCATCTGGGCTTGGAGATGCCCATTTCAGACAGCGTCGTCGCGGTGCTCGACGGGCTCGTCCGGCCGGCCGAAGCGGTTGCTGAACTCATGGGTCGCGAGCCGGGCGTCGAATCCGCCTGAGCTCACGAGCGATCAGGTCGGAGAGTAGGCGAGCCGCACGTAAATAGGCGCAAAGGCTTCGGCCTGGGTGATCTCGATGAGCGTTTCCTTGGCCAACTCGAGCATCGCGATGAAGGTCACGACCAGCACCGAAGTACCACGCGTGACGTCGAACAAGGTTTCGAATTCGACGAACCTGCGCCCTTGCAGATGGCGCAGCACGATACTCATGTGCTCGCGAACGCTCAGTTCTTCGCGCGAAATCTTGTGGTGCTGCACCAGCTTTGCGCGCTTGAGGATGTCGGCCCAGGCTTCGCGGAGGTCGACGACGTTCACGTCGGGAAATCGTGGTTTGAGCGATTGCTCGATGTAGACCTGCGCTTTCCAGAAGTCGCGCCCGGCTTGCGGCATTGCGCTGAGCGAGGCCGCCTGGAGCTTGGTCTGTTCGTATTCGAGCAGGCGGCGAACCAGTTCGGCGCGTGGGTCCTCGGCTTCTTCGCCGTCCGCGCTCTTCTTGGGCGGCAGCAGCATGCGTGACTTGATCTCGATCAGCATCGCTGCCATGAGCAGGTATTCGGCAGCGAGTTCGAGATTGGTCTGGCGGATTTCGTCGACGTAGCTGAGGTACTGACGCGTCAGCCCCGCCATGGGGATGTCGAGAATGTTGAAGTTCTGCTTGCGAATGAGATAGAGCAGCAGATCGAGCGGGCCTTCGAAGGCTTCGAGGAAGACCTGCAGGGCCTCGGGCGGGATGTAGAGGTCGTTCGGGAGGGCAAACAGCGGTTCGCCGTAAAGCCGGGCGAGCGCTACCTGGTCGACCACCTCCGGCATCGATGCCACGGTGGCGGCACCGTCGTCGGCAATGATTTCGTCCTGCCCCGAGCCGACGGTGCTGTCCGCTTCGGAGCCATCACCTTGCCGGCGGGCGCCGGAGCCCGGAATGGCCCGAATGGTCACTTACTTGACTTGCGTCTGATAGACGTAGGGCTGTTGCGGAACGTTGGCTTCGCTGTATTGCTCGAGCAGGCCGCGGTCGAGGTGCTTGTCCCAGAGAAGGGCGCGGCCGGCGCGCTGTTCGGCCTCCAGCGTCGGCTTCTTTTCCTTCATCTGGTCGATGAAGTTGGTGATTTCGGACGTGTAGTGGGGGCGGGCGAAGATGGACATGGCAATAAGGACCTTTGGGCGCGGATTTTACTGGCTGGGGCCGGACATGCTTTGGAAACCGGGTGGATTCCGCATTGAACGCGCAAGCCGCGTGCGCTAGCGTGGCGGCTCCATCCACCCAAGGAGACTGCCGATGAAGCGCCGTTACTCGATGATTCTCGCCACGACTGCCGCCGCCGCACTGCTGGTGGCATGCAGCACGAGCAGTCCCCCAACGCCGCAAAGCAAGATGAGTTTCTTCGTCACCAGCGTGAACCCAGGCAAGGGTGGTGATTTTGGCGGACTTGCGGGCGCCGACCGCTACTGCCAGAGCCTCGCCGCTGGCGTCGGTGCAGGGGGCCGCACGTGGCGGGCTTATCTGAGCACGATCGCAACGCCCGGCAGTCCCGCCGTGAATGCGCGCGACCGCATCGGCAACGGCCCGTGGGTCAACGCGAAGGGAGAGACAGTTGCCAACAACCTCGACGAGTTGCACAGCGTGAACAAAATCAGCAAGCAGACGGCTCTGACAGAAAAGGGCCAGATGATCAGCGGCCGCGGCGACGCCGTGAACCTGCACGACATGCTGACTGGCTCGTCGCCCGACGGTCGCGCCATCAACGATGCCAAAGACACGACATGCGGCAACTGGACCAAGAGCGGTGACGGCTCGGCCATCGTCGGCCACCACGACCGCATGGGCCTCAACGAGAGCCCTCCAATGAAGTCCTGGAACTCGTCGCATCCCACTCAGGGCTGCAGCCTCGAGGCGCTGCAGAAGACCGGCGGGGGCGGTCTGCTTTATTGCTTCGCGGCGAACTGAGCACGGGGCCGGCGGATAGACTGGCCGCTTCGATCTGAAGTCCCGAGGAGGGTATGGAGCAACAAGTCATCCGCCCCGCATTGGCCGTGCTGCTGCTGGGTGCCGCGCTGTGGCTGATCGGCTGTGATTCGAAGCGCATCAGCGAGCTGGAGGAGGGCGTGTCCACCGAAGCCGACGTGCGCGCTCGTTTCGGCCAGCCCGAGAACATCTGGGACACGCCCCAGGGGAGAGTGTTCGAATACAACCGCCAGCCGCAGGGACAGAAGAATTACATGATCACCATTGGCCCTGACGGCAAGATGAGCGCCTTGCGCCAGGTGCTCACGCCGGAAAACTTCTCCAAGGTGCGGCCCGGCATGCCGATGGAAGACCTGCGCAAATTGCTGGGCAAGCCTGCCAAGCGCACGCCCTATCCGCTCAAGAATCAGACCGAATGGGAATGGCGCTGGGTTCAGCCCCCGAATTCGCCCATGGTGTTCACTGCCACGCTCAATGACGACCAGCGAGTGGTGAGCGCGGGCTCATCGCCCGACCGCACGACCGAGGCGAACTAGGCTCGCAGAGCCCTTGTTCCTTTATTTGGAGTCGTCGGGCAACACCGCATCGGCTGCGGCGCCGACGGCTTTGCCAGCGATGTGGGCCGTCCCGATCGCAGCATCGGCCGCGAGTCCCACGGCGCCGGCGCCGACGCTCACGGCGGTGCTGGTGACGCTGACTGCGGCACCTGCGACCGCGCAGCCTTGGAGTACGAGCGCGCAGGCCATCGCAGCGGCCAGTAGCGAAATTCGAGAGGCATCGCGGAGCCGGCCTCGCGGAGCTGCTTGCGTGGAGGTTTGCATCATCTGACTCGCATTCCTGGTGTTGCTCCCGGCCATGGTTCGAGCACGTAGATGCCGGCAGACGCTTTCTCGTTCGCGTGGCTGGCCGCCAGCACCATGCCTTCGGAAATGCCGAACTTCATCTTGCGCGGTGCGAGATTAGCGACCAGCACGGTGAGCTTGCCGACGAGTTGCTCCGGCTCGTAGGCCGACGCAATGCCCGAGAAGACATTGCGCGTCTTGCCTTCGCCAGCGTCGAGCGTCAGGTGCAACAGCTTGGTCGATCCCTCCACCTTCTGGCAAGCCACGATTTTTGCGATGCGCAGATCTATCTTGGCAAAGTCATCGATGGTGATGGTCGGTGCAATGCCTTCACCGCCCGGCAGCTCGGTGGCTTCGGCAGCGGCTTCGGCGACGGGCTCCGGCGGCTCGAAGAGCTGGTCGAGCTGCTTTGTGTCCACCCGTTGCATGAGGTGCTTGTAGTCATTGATGGCGTGTCCCGAACCCAGCAACGTGGCCGCGTCGGCGGACAACAACGGCGCCGTGCCCAGGAAAGCCTCGACCTGCGCCGCGAGCGTCGGCAGCACCGGCTTCAGATAGATCGTGAGCAAGCGGAACGCCTCGATGCATGTAGTGCACACGTCGTGCAGGCGGGCATCCATGCCTTCTTTCTTGGCGAGCTCCCATGGCTTGTTCTGATCGACGTATTCGTTGACCTTGTCGGCCAGCAGCATGATTTCGCGCAGGGCTCGCGCGTAGTCGCGACCGTCGTAAAGCGCCTGCATCTGCGTGGAAGCCGACTGCAGTGCCGACAGAAGCGCCGCACCGTCCGCCGAAATCGCACCCAGCTTGCCACCGAATCGCTTGGTGATGAAGCCGGCTGCCCGGCTCGCGATGTTGATGTACTTGCCGATGAGGTCTGCGTTGACGCGAGCCATGAAATCGTCGGGGTTGAAGTCGACGTCTTCCACTTTGGCGTTGAGCTTGGCCGCGATGTAGTAGCGAAGCCATTCGGGGTTCATGCCGATCGAGAGGTACTTGAGCGGATCGATGCCTGTGCCGCGGCTCTTGCTCATCTTCTCTCCGGACACGGTGATGAAGCCATGCACGTTGACTTGGCTCGGCGTCTTGCGGCCGCTGAACTGCAGCATCGCGGGCCAGAACAAAGTATGAAAGTACACGATGTCCTTGCCGATGAAATGCACCTGTTCCACCGCTGGATCGGCCACGAAGTCGTCGAAGCTCAGCAGGGTGCGCGAGGGTTCATGCCAGTGGTTGGCGGCTTGCCCTTTGTCGAAGTGGTTCTTGAGACTGGCGAGATAGCCGACCGGCGCATCGAGCCACACGTAGAAGTACTTGCCGGGCGCGTCGGGGATCTCGATGCCGAAGTAGGGTGCTTCGCGCGAGATGTCCCAGTCGGCCATACCGGCCTCGAACCATTCACCGGCCTTGCGCGCCATTTCAGGCTGCAGCTTGCCGTCCTGCGTCCAGGTCTTGAGGAAGTCGACGACTTTCGGGTCTGAAAGCTTGAAGAAGAAGTGCTCTGAGCTGCGCAGCTCGGGCGTCGCGCCAGTCAGGGTCGAGTACGGGTTAATCAGCTCTGTCGGTGAATAGACGCTGCTGCAAACCTCGCAGGCGTCGCCGTACTGGTCCTTGGCATGGCAGACGGGGCATTCGCCCTTGATGTAGCGGTCGGGCAGGAACATGCCCTTGACCGGATCGTAGAACTGCTCGATGGTGCGGGTGGCAATCATGCCGCCCGCCTTCAGCTTCCTGTAGATGCCTTGCGCGAGTTCGGTGTTCTCGGTGCTGTCGGTGGAGTGCCAGTTGTCGAAGCGGATGTGGAAGCCGTCGAGGTATTCCTTGCGCCCGGCGGCAATCTCGCCGACGAACTCCTGAGGCGTCTTGCCGGCTTTCTCGGCCGCGATCATGATGGGCGCGCCGTGCGCATCGTCGGCACCCACGAAGTGCACCATGTGCCCCTGCATGCGCTGGAAGCGCACCCAGATGTCGGCCTGGATGTATTCCATGATGTGGCCGACGTGGAACTTGCCATTGGCATACGGCAGGGCGGTGGTGACGAAGAGTTTGCGCTGAGACATCGCGGGGGCGCTTTCGGGACGAGGGAGAGAGGACCGGGCATTTTAGGTGGCGGGGCTATAGTCTTCCCCGCAAAACCCGGCCAGAAGCAGTTCCAGTGATTGCCGCCTACGAAATCACCCTCGCCCACGCGTCCGACGCTTCGGACATCGCCGCGTTGTCGCGCGACGCGATCGAACGCGGCCTTTCGTGGCGCTGGACACACCGGCGCGTGCTGCGCGCCATTCGCGATCCGGCGACCAACGTGGTGGTGGCCCGGCGTGGCGGGGTCCTGCTCGGCTTCGCGATCATGCAATATGGCGACGACGATGCGCACATCGTGCTCTTCGCGGTCGAAGGTTCGCAGCGCCGCGCCGGCTTGGGCAGCGCATTGCTGAGTTGGCTCGAAGCGACCGCGGCCATTGCGGGCATCCACACGATCCGCCTCGAAGCCAGGGCCGGCAACGCCGCCGCGAAATCGTTCTATCGTCGGCACGGATTCACGGAGTACGGATCCAGCCCCGGCTATTACGAGGATGTGGAGGACGCGGTGCGCATGGTCAAGCGGCTTGGTCCTGAGCCAGCGCCTTGAGCAAACGATCGGGCAAACGATCGAGCAAACGGTGCTGCTTCATGCACTACGCGGCGCGGCCCCATCCCATGAAAGCCCGCACGGCGTCACGCTGCTCGAGCGTGTCCTTGCGCCCGAGCGCCATCAGTTCCCGCGTAAAAGCCGATTCGAAGAGCAGGTAGCTGGCAAGTGCCGAGCCCTTGAGATCCGTTGTCGCGGCCGGCACCGCGGGTTGGCCGAGCAGGCTGCGCACCGAGGCGGGCAGTGCATGGGCATGCTTCGCAGCAATAAGGTCGACGCGCTGCGACGGGGCGATCAACAGCAGTTCGACCGGCTGGAGTGCCGTGCCGCGACGCGCTTCGGGCGGGATCAGCGCAAGGGTCGCATTGATGCGTCGAAGGCGTTCCACGTCCGCGGTGAGCGAGTCGAGAAAGATGCTGGAAAGCGCGTGGCCGGCGATTTGTGCCAGTGACGGATAGCCGGTCAGTGCGTTGGGCGCCAGCACGTGGTCGGGTTCCTGCATCCGGCCGGCCCCGACGGCGAGGATGCGCCGTGCGCCCAGATGAATGGCTGCGGCCAGCGGTGCGGACTGCCGCATGGAGCCATCGCCGAAATACTCGGTGTGCTTTCCGGCTTGCAAGGCCGTTGCCGGGAACAGGAACGGGATTGCCGACGAGGCCAGCAGATGTTCGTGCGTGATCTGCGCCGGTACCGCTTGCCGCTTGGACCGGACCCAGGGCAACTGGTGCGGACCCGCCTGGTAGAACGTCACGTGCTCGCCCGAGCTGTAGCTGGACGCCGTGACCGCCAGCGCGTCAAGATTTCCCTGCGACATCAGCTCAGGCAGTCTTTCGAGCGAGACGAGTTGCTCCAGGAGCTCCCGCAGCGGCGCGTTGTCGAGCAGCGAGCGCAGGCCGCTGCGTCGCCAGCGTGCGATCAGCCAGCCTGCCGAAAGCAATCGCGCCCAAGGTGCATCGCTGCGCAAGCCCGTAAGGGCGTCCGTCCGGTAGATCTGTGCCGGCTTGAGCCTGGCCCACACGTGTGCGATCTTGTGCACCGTGGCGTCGAAGTCATCGGCGCCCGAGGCCAGTGCGGCCGCGTTGATCGCGCCTGCGGACGTGCCGGTGATGATCGGAAAGGGGTTCGCCCTCCCCGGTACAGCGGCGTTGCGTCGAAGCTTCACCAAGGCCTGAAGCACGCCGACCTGGTAGGCGGCGCGAGCGCCGCCGCCGGTCAGCACGAGGCCGGTGACGGGCGGAGAACGGGAGGGAGATGCGGTCCGGACAGATGGCATGTGACGCGCCCGAGCGTACCCGGCCTTTGCCTTCGGGCGTAGGGTCAAGCGATTTGCCGCCGGAATGCCTGGTCAGCGGCGCACTAGACTAGCTGCCATTCAGGAGTTATCCATGGCAGTTACACAAGAGGCGGTCACGAACGCGCTCAGGTCCGTCCTCGATCCCAATACGGGCAAGGATTTCGTCAGCGGCAAGGGCTTGAAGAACCTTCAGCTCAACGGCGGAGACGTCGCCTTCGACATCGAACTGGGTTATCCGGCAAAGAGTCAGATACCGGACTTGCGCAAATCCTTCATCGCGGCTGCGAAGACGGTCCCGGGCGTGGAGAACGTGTCCGTCAACATCACCACCAACGTCGTCAGTCACGCAGTGCAGCGCGGTGTGCAGCTGATGCCCAATGTGAAGAACATCGTCGCGGTGGCGTCAGGCAAGGGCGGCGTCGGCAAGAGCACCACGGCGGCCAATCTGGCGCTCGCGCTGGCGGCCGAAGGTGCGAAGGTCGGTCTGCTCGATGCCGACATCTACGGACCGAGTCAACCCATGATGCTCGGCATCGATCGCCGGCCTGACAGCGCGGACGGCAAGACCATGGAGCCGCTCGAAAACCATGGCGTGCAGGTCATGTCGATCGGCTTTCTCGTCGATCAGGACCAAGCCATGATCTGGCGGGGGCCGATGGCCACGCAGGCACTGGAGCAACTGCTTCGGCAGACGAACTGGAAGGACCTCGACTACCTCATCGTCGACATGCCGCCCGGTACTGGCGACATCCAGCTCACGCTTTCGCAGCGGGTGCCGATGACGGGTGCGGTCATCGTCACCACGCCGCAGGACATCGCGCTGCTCGACGCGAAGAAGGGGATCAAGATGTTCGAGAAGGTCGGCGTGCCGATCCTCGGCATCGTCGAAAACATGGCCGTGCACGTGTGTTCCAACTGCGGACACGTGGAGCACATCTTCGGCGCCGAGGGCGGCCGGAAGATGGCGGAGGAGTACAAGATGGACTACCTGGGCGCGCTGCCACTGGACATCAACATCCGCCTGCAGGCCGACAGCGGCAAGCCGACCGTCGTGGCCGACCCGGACGGCGAAGTGGCCGGTATCTACAAGGCCGTCGCCCGTCGGGTGGCGGTAGGCATCGCCGAAAAGGCAAAGGATTTCTCGGCCAAGTTCCCGACGATCACGGTCAGCAAGGACACCTGACTCGGCGCTGCGGAGGCGGAAGTTGTTTTTTTGACATGTAGGACAACACCTATTTGACGTCTTGTAACAATAGCTCAAACTCCGGCAGCTCCCTTGCGGGCGCTCCCACATAACAGGAGAAGAGTTAAATGGCAGCTTCCAACGCGGGCGTCTTCGACGGAGACGCAATCACTGGCAATCCCGGCGCGCGGCCGGGAATTCTCGACAAGGAACGAATCATCGCGGGGGCCGGCTTCAACCGCTGGCTCGTCCCGCCCGCGGCATTGGCCATCCACCTCTGCATCGGCATGGCCTATGGCTTTTCGGTGTTCTGGCTGCCGCTGTCGAAGGCGCTGTCGGCTGCGGGCACGGGCGCCCAGTCCTGTCCCAAGGACATGAGCTTCTTCGCCGAGCTGTTCGCCACCGGCTGTGACTGGCGCATTGCCACCCTGGGCTGGATGTACACGCTCTTCTTCGTCTTCCTGGGCTGCTCGGCAGCGCTGTGGGGCGGCTGGCTCGAACGCGCGGGTCCGCGCAAGGCTGGAGTCGTGTCGGCAGTTTGCTGGTGCGGCGGCATGCTCCTGTCCGCCCTTGGCATCTACCTGCACCAGTTCTGGCTGATGATCATCGGCTCGGGCGTGATCGGCGGTATCGGCCTTGGGCTCGGCTACATCTCGCCGGTGAGCACGCTCATCAAGTGGTTCCCTGACCGCCGCGGCATGGCGACCGGCATGGCGATCATGGGCTTCGGCGGTGGCGCGATGATCGGTTCGCCGCTGGCTGTGGACCTGATGAAGAATTTCTCCAGCCCGACCGACGTCGGCGTGATGCAGGCCTTCGTCGTCATGGCGATCGTGTATTTCGTCTTCATGATGGGCGGCGCATTCGGCTACCGAGTGCCGCCGACCGGCTGGAAGCCCAAAGGCTGGACCCCGCCGGTGGCGCGTGCCGAGAACGCGATGATCACGCAGCGCCACGTCCACGTGAAGAAGGTGTGGGGTATCCCGCAGTTCTGGCTCGTGTGGATGGTGCTGACGATGAACGTGAGCGCGGGCATCGGCGTGATCGGCATGGCCAGCCCGATGCTGCAGGAAGTGTTCGGCGGCCACCTGATCGGCGTCGCCAAAAGATTCGGCGAACTTGACAAGACTCAACTCGCGGCGATCGCCGCGGTCGCAGGCGGATTTGCGGCGCTGCTGTCGCTCTTCAATATTGGCGGGCGCTTCTTCTGGGCGAGTCTTTCGGACAAGCTCGGCCGCAAGCTGACCTACACCGTGTTCTTCGTGCTCGGTGGGGTGCTCTACTGGAGCATTCCGTCCTCTGCCAACCATGGCAGCATGCTGTTGTTCGTCGGCGCCTGCTGCATCATCGTCTCGATGTACGGCGGCGGCTTCTCGACGGTGCCCGCTTACCTCGCCGATCTTTTCGGCACGCAGATGGTCGGTGCCATCCACGGTCGCCTGCTGACTGCCTGGGCCACGGCCGGCATCCTGGGCCCGGTGGTCGTGAACTACATGCGCGAATACCAGTTGGGGCTCGGCATCCCGCGCGAGCAGGTCTACAACCAGACCATGTACATCCTCGTGGGGATGCTCGTGATCGGGCTGATCTGCAATCTGCTGGTGCGGCCGGTGGCCGACAAGTACTTCATGAGCGAAGAAGAACTCGCGCACGAAAAGAAGCTCGCGCATGAAAAGGCGCTTGCCGCCGAGGTGGGATCTGCAGCCAATGGGCGCAGCAACGACGCCGTCACCCCGATGGTGGTGTGGCTGGCCTGGCTGGCGGTGGGTATTCCGCTGGCCTGGGGCGTGTACCGCACGCTGCTGGCCGCGGCGAAGTTCTTCGCCTGACGCTGGCGGAGCGGCGCCCGCGCCAACAGCGGGCGCCCGAGGTGAAGAAGGCGCAGGGCGAGGGAGCGCACAGGTTACGGAACAGGCGCAACAAGTGACAATGTTCCCCAGACATGGACAGCCTCGACCTGATCAGGACCTTTCGCGAAGTCGCTTCCCATGGGAGCTTCTCGCGCGCCGCCGCCAAGCTGGACGTCTCGAAAGCCACGGTCAGCAAATACATCGCCGAGCTGGAGTCCCGGCTCGGGGTGCGGCTTCTCAACCGTTCGACACGCGCCGTGAGCCTGACGGATGCCGGCTCCCTGCTGCTCGAACGCAGCAAGCCGATGATGGAGATGTTCGAACTCACGCAAGCCGAGGTGCAGGAGCACGCGAGCCATCCCACCGGTCGGTTGCGGATCTCGGCACCTCTGGGGGCGGGACAGGGCGACCTGCCCAAGTTGCTCGGTGAGTTCATGGGGCACTACCCCGACGTCAACATCAGCCTGCACTTGACGAACCGTGCCCTCGACATGGCCGAGCAAGGCATCGACATCGCACTCCACTTCGGTCCGATCGAGGACGAGAACCTCATCGTTCGCAAGCTCGCGCGCCGAAACCTCGTGGCCTGTGCGTCGCCGGTGTACTGGAAGAAGCATGGCAAGCCGACGCATCCGAGCGATCTCTCCCGGCACGATGCGCTGACTTTGTCGCGCCTCGGGCTGCATCCCGAGTGGCGTTTCGAGGTCGACGGCAAGCCCTTCGACGTGCCCGTGAAGAGCCGCATGGACGCCACGGAAGCTGCGCCGCTCATCCAGGTCGCCTTGCAGGGCTTCGGTGTGATCTATCTCGCCGAGATGCTGGTGCAGCCTCACGTGGACCAAGGTGAACTCGTGCCGGTGCTGCACGACTACGTTCGCAGCGATATGTGGCTGTCGGCTGCGTATTTGCAGCGGCGCCACAACAGCGCGGCCTTGCGCGCGCTGCTCGATTTTCTCGAATCGCGCTTCAGCGGGCGGACCAAGGCCAAGAGTTGACGGGCCGGGGCCGCGTCGGATCACAACAAGGAGACAACATGCGACCCTGCTTTCGGCCTTTGAATCTTTTCGCGATGTTCTCGCTGGCCGTGGCGCTGGCCGGATGTGGCGGCATGACGACCGCACCGCCCCAGCGCCAGCTCATGCTGGTCGCGAATGACGAAAAGCAATCCTGGGACGACGCAGGCGCCGTCAAGCTCGGCGCACCAGGGCGCGACACGCTGCAGATCCTGGACATCGGCACCGATCCGCTGGCGCCCCGGTCGATCGGAACACTCCCGCTGGACAACACCATCGCCGGCCCGCCGACCAACCTGGCGATCACGGCCGACGAAAGGCTGGCGCTGGTTGCCAATTCGGTCAACGTGGTCGAGGAAAACGGCGTTCGCCGCCAAGTGCCCGACAACCGCCTGTTCGTGATCGACCTCACTGCGACGCCGCCCAAGCTGATCGACACGATCACCGTCGGCAAGCAGCCATCCGGGCTCTCGATCAACAGGGCGGGCACGCTCGCGCTGGTCGCGAACCGCGCCGACAACTCCGTCAGCGTGCTTCGCATCGCGGGGCAGAAGGTCACGCTCATCGACACGGTGCCGATGGGCGAATCGGTATCGCACGTGCGCTTCACGCCCGATGGGCGGCGTGCGCTCGCGGCCAAGTTTCCCAATCACAAGATTGCGCTGCTCGACGTCGACGGCGAAAAGGTCACCTACAACAAGGTCGATCTCGCGGTCGGGCTCTGGCCCTACAACGTCGACGTCACGCCAGACGGCAAGCTCGCATTGAGCGCCGACAACGGCAATTCGGGCGCCTCGGATGGTCAGGTCGACACCGTGAGCGTGATCGACCTGGAAGCCAGGCCGCCACGGGTGATCGACAAGGTGGTGGTCGGCGACGGCCCCGAAGGATTGGCCGTCAGCCCGACCGGCAAGCTGGCGGTGGCGGTCATCCTGCGCGGCAGCAATGCGGCCAAGAACGCCTACTTCTACAACCGCAACGGCTCCGTCGTGGCGATGAAGATCGACGGCAAGAAGGTCACGCGCGGGAACGAGGTCGAGGTGCGCGGGCTGCCTGAAGGCGCGGTCTTCAGCGCGGACGGCAGATATCTCTACGTGGGCAACTTCCTTGACCAGGACATCACGATTCTGCGCGTAGACGGTGACACGCTGGTCAACACGGGCAAGTCGTTTGGGCTCGCGGGACATCCGGCTTCGATGCGGGGCCGGCTCACGCATTGACCCATTGATGCATCGGCCCGATGGCAGCGCTCAAATTTGCCTGCTTGAAACGAACAGGAAGGGATTAATCCTTCTGTTTCGGTCTTTCGGAAACGACCTGCCCGCCTAAGCTTCCTGCAGTCCATCAAAAACAGGAAGAGGTATGGCAAGACTGATCATCCTGGCCCGGCGCAACAGCGTGCGGCAGGTCAACATCGCGACTCAGATCACCACCATCGGGCGATCCGGCTCCAACAATGTGTGCATCGACAGCGAGAGGGTGAGCCGGCATCACGCGGCGATCCAGTGGACGGGCGACGGATTCCTGCTGACCGACATGGGCAGCCGCAACGGCACGTTCGTCAACAACCAGAAGGTGAGGGCGCGTGCATTGAGCAATGGCGACGCCATCGTGATCGGCGATTGCCAACTACGGTTCTTGTACAGCAGCACGGAAGTGTCGGCCGCCGAAGCATTGCGGCTGCTGACGACACCTGACGATCTCCTGCAGCCCACCTCGATACGGTGAGCCGCCGGCCCTTCAGGAGGCCATCAGCGCCTCGGCCTTGCGCTGAGGCATCGGTGCGGGCGCGCTCGGGCGGCGTTCGTTGACCAGGCGGGCGGCGAGCTGCGCCGCCATTTCCAGCTTCTTGAGGTCGCGCGCTTCGACGGCTGGATCGGTGCTGAAGCTGAACGAATAGAGGCTGCCGTAGGTGTTCCCGTTGGCCAGCAGTACCGGCGCGCTGAGATAGCAACCGGCGGGCACCCGGGCATGCAGCACCTGCTTGCAGAAGGCCAGTTCCAGCGGTTCGGCCTGTTCGTCGATGAACTGAGCGCCGTGGGTAGGTTGCGAACGGTGCGACACGCGCCTGCCATCGATCACCTCGCAGGCGAAAGCGGCTTCCATCCCGTGCTGCTCACGCAGGAGCTTGAGAACCTGGTGGATTCCGTTGTCGACAAGCGGGTCGCAAAGGTCCGAGGTGGCGATGAGCAAATCCGACACGGTGACCTGCAGGGCATCGTGGGCGTAGTCGCGATCGTTGTAGTAGCTCATGCGGTGACCTCGTTTCTGATGGCTTGATTGGAGCGCACAAACCGCATCTCGCCCAAAAATGAGAACTATGGTTTCGTATTTTTGGAGACGTTTGTCACAAAAGTACTACAACCATCATTCGGTGGTTTCACACGCGCTTCTCTGCCTCGGCGTGAAAGAATGGCCGCCCACATGAACGACCCTCAACCGCCCTTCGTTCAAGGGCAACTCCTCGCACTGCCATGATCGCCTCCCTCCGCCTTGGCTGGCGAACGCTCTGGCGCGACCTTCGCGCGGGCGAACTTCGCCTTCTGATCGTCGCCGTGCTGCTCGCGGTGGCGGCGCTCACCGCCGTGGGCTTCTTCGCCGACCGGCTCAAGGGCGGGCTGCAGCGCGATGCGCGCCAACTCCTGGGGGGCGATGCAGTCCTGGCCAGCGACAACCCGACGCCGCCGGCCTTCATCGAACGTGCGCGGGCGCTGGGCTTGCAGGGCGCGATCACCTACGGGTTCCCGACCATGGCGCGGGCTGGCGATGCGCAGGGCGGCGCGAGCAAGCTGGTAGCGCTCAAGGCGGTGTCGGCCGGGTATCCGCTGCGCGGCAACCTGCAGGTCAGCCAGGACCCGGCTGCGGCCGGCGAGGCGACCCGTGAGGTTCCGGCGCCGGGCGACGCATGGGTCGATGCCTCGTTGCTCGATTCGCTGGGGCTGAAGGTGGGCGACACGCTGCTTCTTGGCGACGCAGGGCTTCGTGTTGCGCGCGTGATCACTCTCGAACCCGACCGGGGCGCCGGTTTCATGAGCTTTGCGCCGCGGGTCATGCTCAATCAGGCCGATGTGCCGCGCACGGGACTGGTGCAGCCGGCGAGCCGGGTGAGCTATCGCTTCGCGGTGGCGGGTGAAGCTGGCGCGGTGAAGCAGTTCAGCGATTGGGCCGATGAAACAATCAAGAAGGCGGAGGTGCGCGGGGCGCGGCTCGAATCCTTTGAAAGCGGTCGCCCCGAGATGCGCCAGACGCTCGACCGCGCGGAGAAGTTTCTGAATCTGGTCGCGCTCCTCGCAGCCTTGCTGTCGGCGGTGGCGGTCGCCCTGGCGGCGCGCGGATTTGCGGCCCGCCACCTCGACGATTGCGCCATGTTGCGGGTGCTCGGGCAAAGCCAGCGCACCATTGCCGGGGCTTACGCGTTCGAATTCGCGGTCATTGGCGTGATTGCCAGTGCGCTCGGCGTCGCCATCGGATTTGCCGTGCATTACGCATTCGTGCTGCTGCTGGCCGGGCTGGTCGAGAGCGCTCTGCCCGCGCCGACGCTTTGGCCGGTCGCATTCGGCATGGGCGTGGGCCTGACGTTGCTGTTCGCATTCGGCCTCCCTCCAGTGCTGCAACTGGCGCGCGTGCCGCCGCTGCGGGTGATCCGCCGCGACATCGGCGGTCTCAAGCCCACATCGATTGCGGTGCTGGGCCTGGGAGTGCTTGGGTTTGCCGCGTTGCTGGTGGCGGCCAGCAGCGACCTGAAGCTGGGGCTGATCGCGGTGGGCGGCTTTGCCGGCGCAGTGGCCGTGTTTGCATTGCTGAGCTGGATTGCCGTGCTGCTGCTGCGGCGCAGCGTCAACGAGACCACGGCGCCGCGCTGGCTGGTTCTGGCGACGCGCCAGATTTCGGCCCGGCCCGTCTATGCGGTGGTGCAGGTCAGCGCCTTGGCGGTCGGCTTGCTTGCCTTGATCCTGCTCGTGCTTCTGCGCACCGATCTGGTCTCGAGCTGGCGCAAGGCCACTCCGCCGGACGCGCCGAACCGCTTCGTGATCAACGTGATGCCCGACCAGAGCGCGGACTTCCAGAAGACATTGCGCGACAGCGGCGTGAGCAAGTTCGACTGGTATCCGATGATCCGCGGCCGACTGGTCTCCATCAACGGCAAACCGGTGTCTCCGGACGACTATGCGGACGACCGCGCCAAGCGGCTCGTGGACCGCGAGTTCAACCTCAGCAATAGCGCCGATGCGCCTCCCCACAACATCATCACAGCCGGCGCGTGGAAGCCCGGTGCTCCGGGCGAGGTAAGCGTCGAGGCGGGCCTCGCCGAAACGCTCGGACTGAAGCTCGGCGATACCTTGCGCTTCGACATCGGCGGCATGCAGAACGAGGCGCGCATCACCTCGCTGCGCAAGGTCGACTGGGGATCGATGCATGCGAACTTCTTCGTCATGTACACCGTCGCCGACATGGCCGATGTGCCAGTGACCTACATGGGTGCGTTCAGGGCGCCCGACGTGAAGGGATTCGACAACGCGCTCGTGCGGACCTACCCGAACGTCACCAATGTCGATATGAGCGCCACGATCAATCAGGTCCAGCGCGTGCTCGATCAGGTCATTCGCGCCGTCGAGTTTCTCTTCGGATTCACGCTGGCGGCGGGCTTGGTGGTGCTTTTCGCGTCGGTCACCGCCACGCGCGAAGAACGGGCTCGCGAATTCGCCGTGATGCGCGCGGTGGGTGCACGGGGCAGCCTTCTGCGCCAGGTCCAGCGCGCCGAGTTGGCCGGCGTCGGCCTGTTGGCGGGCTTTCTCGCGAGCATCGTCGCCTCGGTGATCGGCTGGGCGCTGGCGCGCTACGTGTTCGACTTCACCTGGACCGCATCGCCCTTCGTGCCGATCGCGGGAGCGCTCGCTGGCGCGGTGCTGGCGTGGGCAGCCGGCTGGTGGGGGTTGCGCGAAGTGCTGCGGCGGCCAGTGGTCGCGACGCTGCGGCAGGCTTCGGAATAGAAGCGATGAAGGGGATGGAACCGAACAGAGCCGCTAGGGGTGCTTCAGCACCTCGTCGCGCAACTGCGGGAACACTTTCGATACCTTCGCCAGCAGATAGTCGCCGTACCTGCCGTTGAACGCATGCACGTTGGCACGGTCCCAGCGGGCGGCGCTATCGTCTTGCGCCTCGGCGCCCGCGAGACCTTCGATACGCTGCACGCGCGCCTCGAAGTTCGGGTCGAAGAAAAGCGGGAACGAAAGCCTGTCGCGGCCCGATGTGTTGCGCGTCACGCGATGCGGGGTCGACTTGTAGAGCCCGCCCGTCATTCGGTCGAGCATGTCCCCGATGTTGCAGACGAACGAGCCCGGTACGGGCGGCGCGTCGATCCAGCCTTCCGGCGTGCGCACCTGCAGACCGCCGACGTCGTCCTGATGCAGGATTGTGAGCAAGCCATAGTCGGTGTGTTCGCCCACGCCCCAGAGCACATCCATCCCTTCCGGCACGGGCTGGGTCGGGTAGTTGAAGATGCGAAAGAGGATCAGCGGATCGGCGGTATAGCGCTCGGCAAAATATGCGGGCGGCAGGCCGAGGCTCACGGCGATGGCTTGCATCAGGCGATGGCCGAGCTTCGTCACCTGATCGATATAGGCGAGCACCGTCTCGCGAAAGCCTTCGATGTCGGGAAACAGATTGGGCCCGTGCACCGGCGTGCCCGCCTGCACCAGCGGATGGGTCTCGGGCATCTCGGTGCCGAAGTAGATGCCTTCCTTCCAGTCGGGCCGACCCGAGGTGAGTTCGCCGGCGAGCGGGAAATAGCCCCGCCAGGCGCGGCCGCCGAGCGCCATGCGCCAATGCATCTTGGCCGGCTCGTCGAGCGAGAAGAAGCGGCGGCTGAGATCTTCCAGGCGCCGGACGAGCGATGGGTCCACGCCGTGGCCGGTCACGTAGAAAAAGCCGTGCGCCCGGCAGGCGGCTCCGATTCGCGATGCGGCCTCGGCGAGTGCGCCGGCTTCGTCGCCGAGCGCGGAAAGCTCGATGACCGGCAGGGCGCCGCCAGCGGTGGAAAGGGGCAAATCAGGCATCCCCGCATGTTGCCCCAACTCTTGGGGACAATGTCGGCCATGCAAATTCAGGACAAGCCGCCATTCGATACGCCCTTCGAATGGATCGGCGGCGAAACCAAGGTTCATGCGCTGGTCGAGCGCTTCTACGACCTCATGGACCTCGAGCCCGCCTATGCGCAACTGCGGGCGGTGCACGGCACGACGCTCGACAACGCGCGCCAGCGTCTTTTCTGGTTCCTTTGCGGATGGCTGGGCGGCCCGCAGCACTACACCGATCGCTTCGGACATCCGATGCTTCGCGCCCGGCATTTGCCGCAGAGCATCGGCGGCCATTCGATCGGCATCAAGGAACGCGACCAGTGGCTGGCGTGCATGGACCAGGCAATGGGCGAAACGGGCGTGCCGGAAGACCTGCGCAAGCGCCTTCGCACGTCGTTCTTTCAAACAGCCGACTGGATGCGCAACAGGGGCGAGTAGGTGACGCGGTTCAGCGAGGGGTTCAGCGCCGCGAAGGCGCCAGCAGCACCACCAGCGCACCGGCGCCGCCTTCCGCCGGCTTGGCTTGCACGAAGGCCAGCGTTTCGTTCTTCTGGATCAGCCAGCGCTGCACCTTGGCCTTGAGCACGGGTTGCTTGCCCGGCGAACCCAGCCCCTTGCCATGAACCACGCGCACACAGCGTATGCCCTGCTTGTGCGCATCGCGCACGAAGGCGCCGAGCGCGTCGCGGGCCTCGTCGCTTCGCATGCCGTGCAGGTCGATCTCGCGCTGAATCGACCATTCGCCCGCACGCAGCTTGCGCGTCACATCGGTGTTGATGCCGGGCCGGCGAAAGCTCATCGCGTCGTCGGCATCGAGCAACGTGGTGACGTCGAATTCGTCGGACAGGGATTCGCGCAGCACGCGTTGCTCGTCCAACTGCTGCTGCACGGGGATGGGCGCCGGTGGTTCGGGCGCAAGAGGGACGGCCGCTTTCCGCCGCAACGGTTTGGTCGCGCCTATGGCACGCGCGAACAGGTCTTGCTCGGCCGCGCGCTTCTTGTGCGCCGCCGCTCGGATGGCCGCCTCAGCGGCTTCCCTTTCGCGCTGTTCGACCAGTGATTGTTGAACGTGCTTGAGATCGGCGAGGCTCTTGAGGTTCTTGGGCTTGGAAGGCATGCGTGGCAGACGGAATTCGGCGGGTTCGGGCGGCGACAACCATTGTCCACATTTGCAATTCAGGAAAGCCGTGGCGTCAGACCAGCCCGCGCTCGGCCATCGAAAGGCTGGAACCCCTGGAGACGATCACGTGGTCGAGCACGCGCACATCGATGAGCGCCAGCGCGGTCTGGAGCGTTCGCGTCAGCATCTCGTCCGCGCGGGAGGGCTCCACGCAGCCGCTCGGATGGTTGTGGGCCAGCACCACGGCGGCGGCGTGGTGGTGCAGGGCGCGGGTGGCCACCTCGCGGGGGTAGACGCTGGTTTGCGTGAGCGTGCCGCGAAAGAGCTCCTCCATGGCGATCAGCCGGTGCCGCGCGTCCAGGAAGAGGGCGGCAAACACCTCGTGCGGGCGCGCCCCGAGATGAAGCTGCAGGTAGTCCTTCACTGTTTCGGGTGATTCGAAGAGGGTCTTCTTCTTCCCTCGGTCGGCAAGGACGCGACGGGAGAGTTCAAGCACGGCCGCCAGCTTGGCGCGCTTGGCCGTGCCGCCCAGGCCCTTGACGCGCTTGAGGTCGTCGAGGCTGGCGTGGAGCAGCCCCGCGAGGCCGCCAAACAGAAGGAGGAGCTCTTGCGACAGCTGCAGCACGTTCTTGCCAGGGATGCCCGTGTTCAGCAGCAGGGCCACCAGTTCGGCGTCGGCCAACGCGGCGGGGCCGAGATTGATGAGTCGCTCGCGCGGCCGCGATTCTTCGATCAGTTCCTTGAAAGACATGTCTTGTACGGGGTTCGAGCCCCACTCCCTAAAATGTGGGCCCCAGTCTAAAGGGACGTCTCACCTTGTCTTCGACCACTCGCCCCGCCGTCGTCACCGCCGGTTCCTTCCTGACCCTGCACTACCGGCTCGCCGGCCCCGCGGGCGACATCATCAACACTTTCCAGGACAAGCCCGCCACGCTGTCGCTCGGCACGGGCGAACTCTCGCCCGCCATGGAGCATCGCCTGATCGGCATGGAAGAGGGCACGCACGCCACATACGAGCTGCCGGCAGGCGACGCCTTCGGCGAACGCAATCCCGAGATGCAGCAGTGGGTCGCGCGCAAGCTGCTCGCGCAGATGGGCGATCCCGACGAGCAATACGCCGTCGGCGACGTGGTGCAGTTCCCAACCCCTGACGGCACCGGCAGCTATGCTGGCGCCGTGATCGAGTCGAGCGACTCGGCAGTGCACTTCGACTTCAACCATCCTCTCGCGGGTCAGCCAGTGACCTTCGAGGTCAAGCTGATAGGCGTGCTGTGAGCGGCGTCGAAGAAGTCATCCTTGCCGAACCGCGCGGCTTCTGCGCGGGTGTGGACCGTGCCATCGAGATCGTCGAGCGTGCCATCGCGAAGTTCGGCGCACCGATCTACGTGCGCCATGAGATCGTGCACAACACTTTCGTGGTGAACGAACTCAAGGCGAAGGGCGCGGTCTTCATCGAAGACCTTGCGGAAGTGCCCCCCGGTTCGACGCTGGTTTTCAGCGCCCATGGCGTCAGCAAGGCCGTGCAGGCTGAAGCGCGCGAGCGCGGCTTCGACATATTCGACGCCACCTGTCCGCTGGTGACCAAGGTCCACGTCGAAGTGGCCAAGCTCGCGAAGGAAGGCTACGAGTTCATCATGATCGGCCACAAGGGCCACCCTGAAGTCGAGGGCACGATGGGACAGCTCTCCAGCGGTATCCATCTCGTCGAAGACGTGGCGGATGTCGCGAGTGTCTCGCCAGCGCAAACCGAAAAGCTGGCGGTCGTCACGCAGACCACGCTGTCGGTCGACGACGCGGCCGAGATTTCCGCCGCCGTGCGCGCGCGCTTCCCCAGCGTGCGCGAGCCCAAGCAGCAGGACATCTGCTACGCCACCCAGAACCGCCAGGACGCCGTGAAGATGCTGAGCCCTCAGGTCGATCTGGTGATCGTGGTCGGCAGCCCGACCAGTTCCAACAGCAATCGCCTGCGCGAGCTGGCGCAGCGCCTGGGCACCGAAAGTTACATGGTCGACTCTGCCGCCGAACTCAAGCCTGAATGGTTCGACGGCAAGATCCGGGTCGGCTTGACCGCAGGCGCCTCGGCCCCCGAGGTGCTGGTGCGCGACGTGATCGACCGCATCAAGGCGCTCGGCGCCGTGTCGGTGCGCAAGATGGACGGCATACAGGAAACCCTCAAGTTCCCGCTGCCGAAGGGCCTGAAGCTCGACGACATTCCTGCGCCGGGGCATATTTCGTGAGCGGCGCCAAGACGGGCTGGCGCGCCGAGATCGAAGCCGCCGCCGCGCGCATGCAAGACCGCGTGCCAGGCTTTCTGCGCGAAACGCCGCTTTGGAAGCTCGATGGCTCCGCTCTGGGTATGAGCGTGAAAGGCGTGGAGATCTGGCTGAAGCTCGAACATCTGCAGACCAGCGGGAGCTTCAAGGCGCGCGGCATGATGAACCGGCTGTTGGCCAACGACATACCGGCGAGCGGGGTCATCGTTGCCTCGGGCGGCAATGCGGGCATTGCGACGGCCGCCGCGGCACAGGCACTCGGCGTGCATTGCGAAGTCTTCCTTCCGATGGTTTCGCCCGAAGCCAAGCGCGCGAAACTGCGCTCACTCGGCGCTGAGGTGGTGGTCGGCGGCGAAGCGTATGCGAACGCGCTCGCTGCCTGTCTGGAGCGCCAAGGCGCCACAGGCGCATTGCTCACCCACGCCTACGATCAACCCGAAGTGGTGGCCGGCGCAGGCACGCTGGGGCGTGAGATCGAGCGCCAAGGTGGTCTGCCCGACTCAGTGCTCGTCAGCGTCGGCGGAGGTGGCCTGATCGGTGGACTCGCGGCATGGTTCGAGAAACGTGCGCGCGTCGTCGCACTCGAACCTGAGCGTGCGCCGACGCTGTTCCGTGCTCGCGAGGCTGGCCAGCCGGTCGACGTCGAGGTCGGCGGTATCGCAGCCGATTCGCTCGGCGCAAAGCGCATCGGCGCGATCGCGTGGGACGTCACGCAAGGCCATGTGCGCGATGCGCTGCTGCTGTCGGACGACGCGATCCGGGCGGCGCAGTCGTGGCTTTGGAAGGAACTGAAACTTGCCGTCGAACCCGCCGCTGCCTTGCCGCTGGCCGCGTTGCAGTGCGGCGCCTACGCGCCGCGAGAAGGCGAGAAGATTTGCCTGATCGTTTGCGGTGCCAACGTCGATCCAGCGACCCTGGGCTGAGAGTTCAGCCCTGCGCTGGTGCCTGCTGGCAGTTCACCATCCAGGGCACGCCAAACTTGTCTTCGAGCATCCCGAAACCGGCTGACCAGAAAGTGGCGCCGTAGGGCATCGTCACCTTGCCGCCTTCGGACAGTGCCTTGAAGAGCTGTTCGCCTTCCTTCACGTCCTTGGCTTGGACCGAAAGCGAAAAGCCTTTGAAGCCTTCGAAGTTGTACCCCGGTGGTGCATCGGACGCCATGATCTGCTGACCGCGCGCGTGCAGCGTGGCATGCATGATCTTGTTCTTGAAGTCCGCCGGCATCTCCGCACCCATGGGGCTTTCTCCGAAGGTCATGCTGAATGCAATGTTGCCGCCGAGGCACTTGGCGTAAAACGCGAATGCTTCGGCCGTGTTGCCGTTGAATGTCAGATAGGCTTCCATGCGATCTCCTTGAGCTGAAGTGGTCGGGGGGAACGATGCTACGCGCACCTAAAATCGCGCAATGCTCGATATCACTCTGTTACGCAAGGACCTCGCTTCGGTGGTCGCGCGCCTCGAAACGCGCAAGAAGAACCAGCCCTACCTCGACGTGGCAAGGTTCAGCGCACTCGAAGCCGAGCGCAAGACCTTGCAGACCCGCACCGAGGAATTGCAAGCCCGCCGTAACGCCCTCAACAAGCAAATCGGCCCGTTGAAGGCCAAGGGCGAATCGGTCGATGCGCTGATGACGGAGGTCAACGCACTCAAGGCGGAGCAGGAATCCTCGGCCACGCGTCTCGACGAACTCCAGCCTGAACTGCATGCATTGCTGTTGGCCGTGCCGAACCTTCCGCACGCCAGCGTGCCGGTCGGCGAGGACGAAGCGGCCAACGTCGAAGTCCGCCGTTGGAGCCCGAAGAGCGGCGCCGGCGGTTCCGCAGCGCCGCTGCCATTCGCAGCCAAGGATCACGTCGATCTCGGCACGCCGCTCGGGCTCGATTTCGAGACCGGCGCCAAGCTTTCCGGCTCGCGCTTCTCCGTGATGAAGGGCCCGATCGCTCGCCTGCATCGTGCGCTCGCGCAGTTCATGCTGGACATCCAGACACAGCAGCACGGCTACACCGAGTGCTATGTGCCGTACATCGTCAACGCCGACACGCTGCGCGGCACCGGTCAGTTGCCCAAGTTCGAAGGCGATCTGTTTGCTGCGAAGAAAGGCGGTCAGGACGGTGAACCGGCACCTGATCATTCGGCGCTTTACCTCATCCCGACGAGCGAGGTCCCGCTGACCAACTTCGTGCGCGACGAAGTGGTGGCGGAGGCCCAGTTGCCGATCAAGCTCACCGCTCACACGCCATGCTTTCGGTCGGAAGCGGGCAGTGCCGGCCGCGACACCCGCGGAATGATTCGCCAGCATCAGTTCGACAAGGTCGAGATGGTGCAGATCACCCATCCCGAGAAGAGCTACGAGGCGCTCGAAGCGATGGTGGGCCACGCCGAGGCCGTGCTCCAGGCGTTGGAACTGCCGTACCGCGTCGTGCTGCTGAGCACAGGGGACATGGGTTTTGGTTCGACCAAGACGTACGACCTGGAAGTGTGGCTGCCGGCGCAGGACACTTATCGCGAAATCAGTTCGGTCTCCAATTGCGAAGCCTTCCAGGCGCGTCGACTGCAGGCTCGCTTCAAGAATGCACAGGGAAAGAACGAACTCGTGCACACGCTCAACGGCTCGGGTCTGGCGGTGGGGCGCACGCTGGTTGCGGTTCTGGAGAACCATCAAAAGGAAGACGGTTCGGTCAATGTGCCGGCTGCATTGCGGCCCTATCTGGGCGGCCTCGAAGTGCTGCGCGGCTGAGAAAACGCGCTTTTTGGTCTGCTAGAATCGCGGGCTCGACAGACACCGGAGAGGTGGCAGAGTGGTCGAATGTACCTGACTCGAAATCAGGCGTACGTGCGAACGTACCGAGGGTTCGAATCCCTCCCTCTCCTCCAAACAAAAGCCCCGACAGCGAAAGCTGCCGGGGCTTCTTGTTTTGGGCCGCGCGGAGAAAAGCGCCCGCTCAGGCCGCCGTCATATCCGCGCTTTCAATACGTCGGGCGTACGCAGCAAGCACGATCCGTTCGGAGTGCACCAGATAGTCGCCAAGCTCGTTCGAAGCCTTGGCAAATTCCCCCGCTTCGGCCAGTTCCAGGATCTTCATGTTCATGTCGACGTACGGCGCGTGCAGGAATTCAGGGTCCTGCAGCAGCCCGAACGCGAGCCGCAGTTCGGCCAGCACCTGCGCGAACATCAGGTTGAGGCGCTCACTGTCGGCCAGCTGGACGATCGACATGTGAAAAGCCATGTTCGCTGTGCCGACGCCCAGCCAGTCGGACGCAGCGCGGCTGCGCATTCCAGTTTCGACGGCTTCTCGCATGCGTGCCTTGGCGGGGTGGCGCGGGTACGCCTGCCTCAGGGCCTGGCATTCGATGAGCCGGCGTACACGGTAGATATCGATGATGGACGCGATGCTCGGGATCGCTACGAACACACCTCGGTTGGGCGCGTGCTTGAGCAAGCCGTCCTTGGTCAGAACCCGGAACACCTCTCGCAATGTGTTGCGGGAGATTTGGAGCCTTTCGCTCAGGGCTTGCTCCGACAGGCGTTGGCCCGGTGAAAACTCACCCTGGGTAATCATCCCGCGAAGCTGCTCGGCCACGCGCTCGCCGAGGGTCAGGAGAGTCGATGGCACCGGCGCGATTTGTGTCATTGATGGCATGGAGAAGTTGCCAGCGGTTGTAGCAGATCAGTGAGTCACGCACGCATCTCCCGCAACCCTAGCGCGGGTTTGCACCAATGATTTGCGACGAATGATGGATCAACAATCAATGTATTGTTCAACAATGTCATAGATTTAAACCAGTCAATGAGAATTCTGGTTGATCGAATGGCACGCATTTTGCGACGGCTGGAGCAGGTCCTGTTCTTTTCCTGCCTCATTTAAGGAGCGATCCCATGGCGAGCGACATTCATCTTTGGCCCCTCATCGGCGTGGCCGTGATCATTGCGGGCTTCATCCTGCGCTTCAATCCGATGCTGGTCGTGATCGTGACCGCGGTCGTGACGGCCTTCGCTGCCGGTTTTCCGATCGAAAAAATCCTCGCGACGATCGGTATCGGCTTTGTGAAGACACGCAACCTGCCGCTGATCATCCTGTTGCCGTTGACGGTGATCGGCTTGCTGGAGCGACATGGGCTTCGCCAGCACGCACAAGACTGGATCAGCCGCATCAAATCGGCCACCGCCGGGCGGCTGCTCATCGTCTATCTGGCCGCGCGGCAGCTGACGTCGGCCGTCGGATTGACGAGCCTCGGCGGCCATCCGCAGATGGTCCGGCCGCTGCTCGCGCCCATGGCCGAGGGCGCCACCGAAGCGCGCTATGGCAAGCTGCCCGAAACTGTGCGACACAAGCTGCGCGCGTACGCCGCTGCGACTGACAACGTCGGTCTGTTCTTCGGCGAAGACATGTTCGTGGCCTTTGGCGCGATCGTGCTGATGACCACTTTCCTGCACGAGGCGGGCATCGACGTCGAACCCATCCACGTCGCCTTGTGGGGCATCCCGACCGCGATTTCGGCATTTGTGATCCACGCCTGGCGATTGCGCAGGCTCGACAAATCGCTGGCCGCCGAACTGGCAAAGAACCCTGCCGGTTCGGAGTCCGAAGTGGCGCCAGCCGCCATCAGCAAGCAGGGAGTCTGATCATGCTGTCCATCGTTCACCTCTACTACCTGGTCGGCGCGATCCTGGCGCTCACGGCGATGATGACGCTGGCCGACCGCCGGCATCCCAAGCGCTACTCCAGCGCATTGTTCTGGGGCCTGTATTCGCTTGTGTTCCTGGTCGGCGACCAATTGCCGCCCGTGTGGGTTGGCGTGGGTGCCATCGTAATGGCACTGATCGCCGGATTCGGCGGGGTCGGCATGGGCCATCATGTGACCCGCTCGGCCGCCGAGTACGCCGCCAGTGCCAAGCGGCTGGGCAACAAGCTCTTCGTGCCGGCGCTGGCGATTCCGTTGCTGACCATGGCTGGAACGCTCTCCGCGAGCCACCTTGTCGTCGGCGGCGTGCCCTTGCTGGACCCGAAGAACACGACGCTGGTGAGCCTGGGTGTGGGGTGCATCGTCGCGCTCGGCCTGGCCTGCTGGCTGACCCGCGAGACGCCTGCGCAGGCGATCCGCGAATCGCGCCGGCTTACCGATGCGCTCGGCTGGGCGCTGGTGCTGCCTCAAATGCTGGGCATGCTGGGGCTGGTGTTCTCGGACGCGGGCGTGGGCAAGGCGGTGGCATACCTCACGACCAGCTACATCAACATGGATGTGCGCTTCGTTGCCGTGGCCGTCTTCGTGATCGGCATGGCGCTGTTCACCGTCATCATGGGCAACGGCTTTGCGGCGTTTCCGGTGATGACCGGCGGCGTGGGCGTGCCGATCCTGGTGGGCGTGTATCACGGCAATCCGGCGGTGATGGCCGCGATCGGCATGCTGTCGGGCTATTGCGGGACGCTGCTGACGCCGATGGCCGCCAACTTCAACATCGTGCCGGCCGCGCTGCTCGAACTGCCCGACAAGAACGCGGTGATCCGTGTGCAGGTGCCCACGGCGCTGATACTGCTCACGGTCAACGTTTTCCTGCTCTACTTCCTCATGTTCCGCTGAGGGCCATGCCATGAAACACCCACCCGAATCGGAGCGTCGCGTCCTGGTGACGGGCTTCGAGCCCTTCGAGCGCGATTCCGTCAATCCTTCCTGGGAAGTGGCCAGGGCACTGGACGGCTGGGCCTGCGCAGGCGCTCAAGTCAGGGCGGCACAGTTGCCGTGCGTCTTCGGAAAAGCCATCGAACGGCTCGACGATGCCTTGGCCGAGCACCGGCCGACACTGGTCGTCGCACTGGGGCTCGCGGGCGCCCGGATCGATGTTTCGCCTGAGCGCCTGGCGATCAATGTCGACGATGCCCGCATCCCCGACAACGCGGGGCACCAGCCCATCGACGTGCCGGTGGTGCCGGGTGCGCCGGCGGCCTACTTTTCGACCTTGCCGATCAAGGCGATCGTGCGCGACATCCGTGCGGGAGGCGTTCCGGCATCGGTGTCCAACACCGCGGGCACCTTCGTCTGCAACCATGTCTTCTACGCACTGATGCATCGGCTGGCCACGCGGCCGGAACTTGCCGGCGCACGCGGTGGCTTTGTCCATCTGCCTTGCCTTCCGGAGCAGGCGGCCCGCATCGCGGGAGCGCCCAGCATGGCGCTCGCGACGCAGATCGAAGGCGTGCGCACACTGGTGCGAACGGCACTCACCGTGCATGAGGATGTGCGGGAGACCGGCGGCCAGCTTCATTGACCATTCAGGGGCTACGAATGAACATCGACTTGAACAGCGACCTCGGCGAGAGCCTGGGCGCGTGGCGCATGGGCGACGACGACGCCATGCTCGACATCGTGAGCAGCGCGAACGTGGCTTGCGGCTTCCATGCCGGCGATCCGGCCGGCATTCTGCAGACCGTGCGGCGGGCGAAGGCAAAGGGAGTCGTGGTGGGCGCGCATGTGTCCTATCCCGACCTCGTCGGCTTCGGGCGCCGTGCGATGGATGTGGCGAGCGCCGATCTGCAAGCCGACGTGATCTACCAGATCGGCGCCCTCCAAGGTCTCGCCGCAGCGGCCGGCACCCGGGTGCGCTACGTCAAGCCGCACGGCGCGCTGTACAACACCATCGCGCATGACCAGCGGCAGGCCAACGACGTCATCGCCGCGATCCGCGAAGTCGATGCCGGACTGACCCTCGTCGCACTGGCTGGTTCGCCGTTGCTCGACTGGGCGCGCGCCCAGGGCCTGCACGTGGTGGCTGAAGCTTTCGCCGACCGGGCCTACATGCCCGACGGCTCGCTGGTGTCGCGCCGCCAGGCCGGCTCGGTGTTGCACGACCCGAAGGAAGTCGCCGAGCGCATGCTGCGCCTCGCGCAGGAAGGCGTGGTCACGGCCATCGACGGCAGCACGGTGCGCATCCAGGCCGATTCGGTTTGCGTTCACGGCGACAGCCCTGGCGCGGTGGAGATGGCGCGACAGGTGCGCCGGCTTCTCGAAGGCGCCGGCATCGTCGTTCGCTCTTTCGCCGGCGTCGCGGACTCGAACCAGGGGGCGTGATGCGCTTCCTCCCGGTCAACCTCGACGCCGTGCTCGTCGAGCTGGACGACCTGTCGCAAACGCTGGCGTTGCTGGCTTCATTGCAGGCTGAGCCAATCGCAGGCGTCGACGACGTCGTGCCCGCCGCGCGCACGCTGTTGGTGACCTTCCGGCCCGCCGCTGTCTCTCGTGCCGAGCTCATCGACCGCATCAGTGTTCGCCGCCTCGATGTGCGCGTCGAAGCCGCTGGAGAGCGCATCGAGATTCCCGTCACATACAACGGCGAAGACCTGGAAGAAGTGGCCGGCTTGCTCGGCATCTCGCTGCAAGAGGTCGTGCGGCGCCACACTGGCAGCGACTACACCGTGGCCTTCACCGGCTTCGCGCCGGGCTTCGCTTATCTGAGCGGTGGCGATGCGAGCTTGAATGTGCCCCGTCGCGCAACACCGCGCACACGGATTCCGGCGGGGGCGGTGGGCTTGGCGGGCAGTTTCAGCGGTGTCTATCCGCAGGCGAGTCCGGGCGGCTGGCAGATCATCGGCGTGACGGCAACGCGCATGTGGGATCTCTCGCGTGATCGACCCGCACTGTTGCAACCCGGCCAGCGCGTGCGTTTCGTCGATGCGGGGCCGCAGACCAGCGCGTCGACGGCGCCCGCCGTGCCACAGATGGCAACGATGGAGCCGCTGTTGGCTCCTTTGATGGGCGGCAGTGCGCTGGAAGTCCGGCAGAGCGGGCTGCAGGCGCTCTTTCAGGACCTGGGCCGTCATGGCCAGGCAGGGCAGGGCGTTTCGACTTCGGGTGCGATGGATCGCGCTTCGCTGCGCGCAGCCAACCGGCTGGTGGGCAATCGCTCTGACGCAGTCTGCGTGGAGGCCGTCTACGGCGGTCTCCAACTCGTCTGTCGCGGCGATGCCGTCGTGGCCGTCGCGGGCGCACTGGGTCCTCTTGAGTTGCTCGCCAGAAATGGATCGAGGTGGCCCGTGCCGCGGCATGCGCCCATCGCGCTGTCCGATGGCGACGCACTGCTGATCGGCGAGCCGAGCGCTGGCATTCGCTCGTATGTGGCGATGCGCGGCGGCTTTGCCGTCGCGCCGGTACTCGGCAGTTGCGCAACCGACACGCTGGCGAACATCGGGCCCCGGCCGCTTGCGGCGGGCGACGTGCTGCCGATAAGGCCGCCAGCGCCCGGCGCTGTGGTGGGGCTGCCTGAATCCGCGCCGGCCGACCTGCCGATGCTTGACGAAGTCGTCACGCTCAATGTCGTGATGGGTCCGCGCACCGACTGGTTTGCGCCGGAGTCCCTCGAGCTTCTGGCCACGCAGATCTGGACCGTCACGCCGCAATCCAACCGCGTCGGCGTCCGCCTCTCGGGCGAACAACCGCTCGCGCGCACCGCGGCAATGCAAGGCGCCGAACTGCCCAGCGAAGGGACGGCCCTTGGTGCGCTCCAGGTGCCGCCCAACGGGCAGCCCGTGTTGTTCATGGCCGACCATCCCCTGACCGGCGGCTATCCCGTCATCGCGTCCGTCGCCAGCTATGACATCGATCGCGCGGGTCAGTTGCCGATCGGCGCCCGCGTTCGTCTTTGCCCGATTTCGCCCGATTTCGCTCGTCAACTCTCAATGCCATGAAAAAAGTCCTCATTGCCAATCGCGGTGAAATCGCGGTGCGCATCGTGCGTGCCTGTGCCGACTACGGCGCGCAATCGGTCGCCGTCTATGCCGACGCCGACATCGATGCGCTACACGCCCGCATGGCCGACGAGGCCTACGGCCTGGGCGGCGACAGCCCGGCCGATACCTACCTGAGCATCGACAAGCTGCTGGCAGTCGCCTCGCGATCCGGCGCGGACGCGGTGCATCCCGGCTACGGCTTCCTCTCGGAGAGCGCGGCCTTCGCGCAGGCGGTCATCGATGCCGGCCTGACATGGATCGGCCCGCCGCCGGCCGCCATTGCACTGCTTGGCGACAAGGTGCAGGCGCGGAAGATCGCTCTGCAAGTTGGCGCCCCGCTGGTGGCCGGTACGGCCGATCCGGTGAGTGGCGCGCAAGAGGTGCTCGCCTTCGCTGAAAAGCATGGTCTGCCGATCGCGATCAAGGCGGCTTTCGGCGGCGGTGGCCGCGGGCTCAAGGTAGCCTGGCGCATGGATGAAGTGGCCGATCTTTTTGATTCCGCAGTGCGCGAAGCAGTCACGGCTTTCGGCCGCGGCGAGTGCTTCGTCGAGCAGTTTCTCGACCGGCCGCGCCATGTCGAAGCCCAGGTGATTGCGGACACGCACGGCCATGTGGTCGTGCTCGGCACGCGAGATTGCTCCCTGCAGCGGCGCAACCAGAAGCTGGTGGAAGAGGCGCCCGCCCCCTTCCTCGACGAAGCGCAACGCCAGCGCATTCACAAGGCCGCGCGCGATGTCTGCTCGAAAGCGGGCTACGTGGGCGCAGGCACGGTCGAGTTCCTGCTCAGTGCTTCGGGCGCTGTGTCCTTCCTCGAAGTCAACACGCGGCTGCAAGTCGAGCATCCGGTGACGGAGGAAACCTGCGGAATCGATCTGGTGGTGGAGCAACTGCGGATTGCCGATGGACATCCGCTGTCAGTCACCCAGACGCCCACGCCGCGCGGCCACGCGATCGAATTCCGCATCAATGCCGAAGACGTGGGGCGCGGTTTTCTGCCTTCGCCGGGCCTTGTGGTCGGCTTCGAGGCGCCGACAGGACCGGGCGTCCGCCTGGACACCGGCGTGGTGTCCGGCTCGACCGTGCCCGGCACCTTCGATTCGCTCATGGCGAAGTTGATCGTCACTGGCGCCACTCGCGCGCAGGCCATCGCCCGCGCGCGGCGCGCCTTGGCGGAGTTCCGCATCGAAGGCGTAGCATCGGTGTTGCCGTTTCATCGCGCGGTCGTGGCTCACGCGGACTTCACCGGGAGCGATGGCTTCAAGGTGCATACGCGCTGGATAGAGACAGACTTTGCTGCCGAACTGGCTGCAGCGGCGCGTCCGGAGCCTTTGCCCGCGACGGCGCTGTATCGCACGGCCATGGAAATCGACGGCCGCCGCGTGGCGCTGGGCTTGCCCGCCGAATTGCTGCGCGGGCTTCAGTCTGCCGGCGCCGCCGATGCCTCCTCCGGGCCCGCACCGGAATCCTCACCGCAAACCGATCCGTCCAGCGTCACCGCTCCCGTTTCAGGAACCCTGCGCGCGTGGAAGAGCGAGGAGGGCGCCGAGGTTGCCCAAGGCGAAGTGATTGGCGTCATGGAGGCAATGAAGATGGAAATGCAGGTCTGCGCACACCGTGCCGGTCGGCTCGTGCGCACCATGCAGGCCGGCGCATACGTGAACGTCGGCGCGGTCATCGCGCGGATCACGTGACGGTCGATGCGACCTTCTGGCGCGACGCCCCTGGCATGGCCATGTCCTCTGGCGTTGCGAGCGCAAAGATCGCGCGGGCGACGGACTTGTGTTCCATCACGCGCAGTTCGAGCTCGTGAAGGATGCGCGCAAGCTCGACCTGCGTGGGCTCGCCTGCGATCACGACCCGTGCGGCGACGAGCAGACGGTCCGGCCCGACGAATTCCGCGAAGAAGTACGTCACCCGTTCCACGCGAGGATCCTTCTCGATCGCTTGCACCGCCATTGCGCTTCGTTCGTCCGACAGCGGCACGCCGGCCAGGTAGCGGCGGTTCTGGTTGATGAGGAACAGGCCTGCGACGCCCATCAAGAGCCCGATCAGGATCGATCCCATCGCGTCGTAGACCGCCTTGCCGGTGAGCTGATGCAAGGCCATGCCCAGGCCGGCCACGACGAGCCCGACGAGCGAGATGAAGTCGCCGATCACGACTGCGCGCAACTGGGAATCCGAGGTGTCGAACACGTGCTTGAAGATGCCCGAGTTTCTCTCGGCGGCGCGCGCTCGCACGAAGCGGACGGCCCGCAAGAACGACACCTGCTGGAGCACGAAGGACACGCCGATGACCGCATAGCCGAATCGATAGTCGTTCGGCGTCTCGGCGCTGCCGAGTTGGGTGATGCCGCGCCAGATGGCGATCTGCGCCCCGACGACGAACATGACGATGGACGCGAACAGCGACCACACGAAGGACTCGCGGCCATATCCCAGCGGGTGTTCGGAATCAGCAGGGCGGCGGGCGGCCAGGTAGCCGACCACCAGAAAGATCTCGGAGACCGTGCCGATCCACGAATGCACGGCTTCTGCCAGCATCGAGACCGAGCCGGTGGACGCGGCCGCCGCCGTCTTGCATGCAGCAACGAATGCACTGCCGGCGAAAGCGATAGCGATCGTGACTCTGAGTTGGCGCACCTGAACGTCCGTGCCCAGGCGGCGGTGGAAGCGGCTGAACTCCCTCATGGTGGATCCAGGATTGATGGTCGCCAACTTTAAGCGCACCGGCCGAATGCTTGCCGGCCTGACCACTGGCTGACATACCCCGCCGGCACGCGGGGCCTCCTTCGCGCCCGTCATGGAGGTGAAACAGGGTTGCCGCAAGATGGGCGCGTAGACAGTCGATCGGCGCTGGTAGGGGATGCTGCGGCGACCATTCGGATCCGGATGGTTCCCCGATGCCATCGACTGTCGTTGTTATCCTATGGCTTATGCCCGACTCATTACTTGCGCCAGACCTTCCGGTCGGCTGGACCTGCAGGATCGACCTGAATTCCACACCCGAAGGCACGTACTCCGGCAAGGCCGAACTGAGATTCGAGGGCGAGCAGCGCTGTGTCCTCGTCATCGCCCAGCAACCGAGCCGCGAAGCGGCGTTGCATCGCGTCAAGATCCGCGCTGAATTCTTCGTGTCCGAATGGACGTCCCGGTCACACACGGGCAATACCGGCTTCAGCGAATTGGACATCTGACGGCCGACGCCTTGACGGCCACGGCCCGCGTTGTGCGAACGCGACGCTTTCGGGAAGGTCTGCGTCAAAGACACCAGTGCGGGCAATTAAGATCGAGCACGTGGCATGCCGCTCCGTTGAGTGGGTGGTCTGCGACTGGATGCAGGGCCCCTCGCGAGGGGCCTTTTTTGCGCCTGACTGATTGGGGGGCAGTAATGCCATGATGGGAAATTCGTCGTTCGCAGGTCTGGGCAATTCATCCTTTGCGAGTCTCACGCCGGCGCCTGCTTCCGCCGACGAAGCCGAACCGTGGGTTCGCGGCGAGTTGATTCGCAGCCTGATGCGGGCATCGCGCGGCTCATACCTGCTGGCCGCGGCGTTGATGCCCGCCATGGTGGGCTTGAGCTGGGGCTATGTACCGAGCTGGCAACTGATCGCGTGGCTGTGCATCGGCATTGCCGCCACCGGTTGCCGCATCTGGGGCGAGCAGATCTACGCGCGCCACTACGCCGATCGCGATTCCGCCGCGCAGCAGTATTTCGTCGACCACTATCGCTTTCTCTGGAGCACCAGCTCATTCGCCTGGGGCTTGTCGATCCTGATCTTCTTCGAGCGCACGCCGCTCGTGAATCAGTTCATGAGCTGGCTGATCGTGGCCGGCGTGGCGACCTTTCCGCTCAACGGGCTCGCGCTGCATCCACCACTGCTCAAGCGCTACGTCAATACGCTGTTCTTCACGATGCTGGCGGCCATCATCCTTCGGATGATCGAGCTCAACTTCGAGCGGCCGCATTTTCATTACGGCTTTCTGATGTTGCCGGGCCTGCATTGGTGGCTGCTGCTGAGGGCCGGGCGGCGCATCCACGAGACTGCGCGCAACAGCTTCGAACTGCTGTTCCACAACCACATCCTGATCAACTCGCTGACCCAGCAGCGTCAGGCCGCCGTATCTGCGGTGGCAATGAAAAACCGCTTTCTCGCCAGCGCGGCGCACGACATGCGGCAACCGGTGCTGGCGCTCTCGCTCTACGCCGACTGGCTGCGCAACGAGCCCGAACTGGTGGCGGAGATCGCGCCCAAGATCGTTCGCGCCACGCATGCCGTGAATGCGCTCTTCGATTCGTTGTTCGACCTTGCGCGCATCGATTCGGGGCAAGTGAGGCTGCATATCGAGCGCGTCGATGTTGCGCAACTGCTGCATGACCTGGAGCTGCAGTACCGCCCGGTCGCTGAAGCCAAGGGCCTGACCTTCAGGATCCACGTGACGCCCGGGACGGTGCTGACCGATCCGATCCGCGTGCGCCGGATGATCGGCAACCTGCTGGCCAACGCCATCAAGTACACGGCCGAAGGCGGCGTCTTGCTGGCGTCGAGACAAACGCGTGACGGCCTGCGGGTGGAGGTGTGGGACACCGGCATCGGCATCGCAAGGGAGCACTTGCGGGACGTGTTCCTGGAGTTCTACAAGGTGGCCGACCATGCCGGTACTTCCGACGGCTTTGGTCTCGGCCTAGCCATCGTGGCCCGGCTCTCGCATGCCCTGGGCCATCCGGTCAGCGTTCGGTCTCGCCTGGGCCGTGGCAGCGTTTTCCGCGTCGCATTGCACGACGCCGATGAATCGCAAGCCCAGACGAGGATTTCAGGCGCCGTCGGCTGACATTGCCGCTGGCGCGGGTGTTGGGCGTTGCCCCGTGTCAGGGGCAAGCCTGGGTCAACTGGACGAGGACAGCAGTCCGTTGGTGCGCGCGTGGTGCAGGGCCTGGGTCCGGCTTTTCACGCCGAGCCGACGGAACAGGCGCCACAGGTGCACCTTCACGGTGTGCTCGCTGATGTCGAGCTCGGTGGCAATGTCGCGGTTGCTCATGCCTTGGTCGAGCATCGCAATCAGCTGGGTCTGGCGCTTCGACAGCTTGCTGTTGGTCGCCGCCACCGGCTCTTCGGCATCCGAATCGGCCATCAGGAGGCCGCGCAGCGCGGCGGTGAGTTCGGCCGAACTGGCGGATTTCTCGATGTAGGTGTCGGCACCGGCTTCGATGCAAGCTTCTTCCATATCGGCCGAGGGCGATGCGGAGTAGACCGCGATCGGCACGTCCGGGTAGACCTGCTTCACCGCGACCACACCGGAGACTCCGGTCGTGTCGGGCAGTTTCAGGTCCAGGCAGAACAGCCCTGGAGCGCCATGCTGCTTGACCGCGCCAGCGAGCTTGTCGAGGCGTTCGAGCTCGACGATGTTTTCGGCAGGTCGAAGGCGCCGAAGCACCATCACGATGGCGTCGCGCATCAGGGGGTGGTCATCGATGACGTAGATACTCATGGTTTTCTCACTGTGTCCGCGGGCCGGTGGACTGAATTCCGGCGCCGCTCAATTGCTGTCACTTTAATTCAACCTTCGCTCGCTGCGTCGGCAGCCAACGCCTCCAGCGCGGCCGATGCCGCACCCATTTTCTCGTTGTCGATCGGTTCAAGTTGTTCGGCCAGCTGCGCCAGCGCCGCGCCCCGTTGTTCCTTCAGCGAGGCGATCGCGCGGCCCGCCTCCTGCGGCGACGCGAATCCACGGCTTTGTACCAGCTGTGCGCCGCTTGCGTCGAGGAACTTGAAATAGAAAAGACCGTCGCGCTCCCGGTATTGCTTGAAACTGGGTCGCGAGACTTTGGCCGCCTTGGGCGCGGCGGCGCTCTTGCCGCTGGCGGCAAGATTGCGCAGCCCGACGGCCTGGCGCAACTCGGCAATGAACGGACGCGACAGTGCGCGTGCCTTTTCGGCGCCGGCGCGCAGGATCTTCTCGATTTGCGCCGGGTCGTTGATGAGGTCGTCGTAGTGCTTGCGCATCGGCGCGATTTCGCGGTCGATGCGTTCGAACAGGATCTGCTTTGCGTCACCCCATGCAATGCCGTCGGCGTAGGCCTTGCGCAGCGATTCGGTTTCTTCGTTGTCCGCAAAGGCCTGGTAGATCTGGAAGAGCGCCGAGCCCTCGGTGTCCTTGGGCTCGCCGGGCGCGCGGGAATCGGTCACGATGCCGGCGATCAGCTTCTGCAACTGAGCGCGCGGCGTGAAGAGCGGGATCGTGTTGTCGTAGCTCTTGCTCATCTTGCGGCCATCGAGGCCCGGCAGCGTGGCCACGGCTTCGTCGATCTCGGCCTCCGGCAGGGTGAAATGCTCGCCGTAGAGGTGATTGAAGTGCTGCGCCATGTCGCGCGCCATCTCGATGTGCTGGACTTGGTCGCGGCCCACCGGCACCTTGTGCGCGTTGAACATGAGAATGTCGGCGCCCATGAGCACCGGATACATGAAGAGTCCCGCCGTCACGTCGGCATCGGGGTCTTCACCCTTGGCGACGTTCTTGTCGACCGATGCCTTGTAGGCATGGGCCCGGTTCAGCAGGCCCTTGCCCGTCACGCAGGTGAGCAACCATGTCAGCTCCGGGATTTCGGGGATGTCGGATTGCCGGTAGAACGTGACGCGTTCTGGATCGAGGCCGCAGGCGAGCCAGGTGGCGGCGATCTCGAGCGTCGAACGCTGGATGCGCGCAGGCTCGTCGACCTTGATGAGCGCGTGGTAATCCGCGAGAAAGTAGAAGCTCTGCACGTCTGCACGGCGGCTGAAGCGCACGGAATGGCGCACCGAGCCGACGTAGTTGCCCAGGTGCGGCGTGCCGCTGGTGGTGATGCCCGTCAGAAAGCGAATGGGATCGGGATTCGAAGAGGAGGCCATGGAGAAGACTCAGCGGATCAGGGCGACGACGGGTGTGAGCAGCAGGTTCACGGCCTCATAGCCGAGGGCCATCAATGGACGCAGCCAGTAGTTGCTCAGGACGCCGGCGAGGACCAGTCCCATCACGATGAAAAAACCATAGGGCTCGATGCGAGCCAGGAAGTTCTGCGCGGCTCCGCGAGGCAGCAGCCCCGCGAGCACGCGACCACCGTCGAGCGGTGGCAGCGGAAACAGATTGAAGGCCCACATCACCAGATTGACCAGGACGCCTCCCTGCGCCATCTTGACGAAAAAGGTTTCATTGATGCCCGCGCCGACGAGCCCGACGAGGAACAGCCCCCACAAGATCGCCTGGATGAAATTCGATGCGGGGCCGGCCAGCGCCACCCAGACCATGTCCCGCTTCGGATTGCGCAGCCGCCCGAAATTGACGGGAACCGGCTTCGCATAGCCGAACAGGAACGAGCCCGATGTCGCGAAATAAAGCAGGAGCGGCATCAGGATGGTGCCGACCGGATCGATGTGCTTGAAAGGGTTGAGCGTGACGCGCCCGAGCACATAGGCCGTGTTGTCGCCCAGGTAGCGGGCAACGTAGCCGTGCGCGGCTTCGTGCACGGTGATGGCGAAGATCACGGGCAACGCGTAGATGAGTACGGTTTGAATGAGATTGGATATATCCACCGGCGGATTGTCTCAGACGCCCGGAATGCCCCTCGGGCGACTCAAAGGCCGAGCACCGCGAGCGATCCGCGGCCCTGCCGCACCAGCAACGGATCGCCGCCCGTGCCCATCGGCGTGAGGTCGACGACAGTCGTCGGCTCCGAAGGGCAGGCGCCGGAATCGATCACCGCGCCGATCTGCTTTTCGAAGCGCTCGCGGATCAGCGCGGCGTCATTCAGTGCCTCGGTTTCGCCGGGCGGTATGAGCGTGGTGGCCAGCAGGGGCTCGCCGTGCAGCGAGAGCAATTCACAGAGCACCTTGTGGTCGGGCATGCGCAGGCCGATGGTCTTGCGCTGCGGATGGCTCACGCGGCGGGGCACTTCCTTGGTGGCTTCGAGGATGAAGGTGTAGGGGCCGGGCGTGGCCGCCTTCAGCAGCCGGTACTGCTTGTTGTCGACTCGCGCATAGTTGGCCAGTTCGCTCAGGTCGCGGCAGATCAAGGTCAGGTGATGCTTCTCGTCCACCTGGCGGATGCGCCGCAACTGGTCGACCGCATCCTTGTCATCAAGGTGGCAGACGAGCGCATAGCTGGAGTCCGTCGGCACGGCGACGATTTCACCGCGCGCGAGCAGTGACGCCGCTTGCTTGAGCAGCCGCTGCTGCGGATTGTCAGGATGAACTTCGAAGAATTGGGCCATGGGACCGGGGGCGAGAACGGGGACGGGTAAGAGGGCGACATTCTGCCGCGAGAACGGCGATCACGATTCCGCCGGCTCGATCGGCACCCGGCGCTCGCGCACGGTGAGCCACGCGCCGGCCGCCCCGCAGACGGCGATCATCGCCATGCCGGAAAGCGAAAGATGGTCCGGCACGTGCGAGAACATCACCCATCCGCCAATCATCGCGAAAGCGATTTGCGCATAGAGATAGGGCGTGAGCGTCGATGCCGGCGCGCGCTGGTAGGCGAGGATGAGGATGAAATGGCCGACCGTCCCCATGAAACCCATGAGGCAAAGCAGTGCCCACCAGTGCCATGACGGCAGCGCAGTCCACGCAAAAGGCACCGCGAACGACGCCAGCAGCGTGCCGACCCAGCCGGTATAGAAATGCATCGTGAGCGGGTTTTCCGTCTGCGCGAGCTTGCTGGTCAGCACCTGGAACCACGCGTTGGTCAGTACCAGGCCAATGGGCAGCAGCATCGCCCAACTGAAAGCGTCTCCGCCCGGCCGCAGGATCACGAGCGTGCCCGTGAAGCCGCCCATCACCAGTCCCCAGCGCAGCGGCGAGACGTGTTCCTTCAGGGTGGTCGCGGCCAGGAGCGTGATCACCAGCGGCGCGATCAGCACGATGGAAGTGAACTCTGCCAGCGGCATGTAGCGCAGGCTGAAGAAGGCCAGCGTGCTCGATACCAGCAGCAATGCGCCGCGAAGCAATTGATAGCGCGGATGGCGTGTGCGCAAAAGCGCCGTGCCGTGCCTGGGAAGCAGCACCAGCGTGGTTGCGACCGCCTGGAAGGCATAGCGGACCCAGACGCCCATGAGGATCGGGACTGCCGCGGTCGACAGCTTGGTGGCGGTGTCCAGCGTCGCGAAACAGGCAACTGCGAGCAAGACAAGTCCGATGCCGGCAAGGATGCGCTCGGATTCGATGTCGCGGGTGCTCTTTTGTGCGACGGTGGCGCCGCTGTCTAACGCGCTCACTGGATACGGCTCTCCAGCAACTCCCAGACGGGCGTGAGTTTTCCAGGCAGCCAGGGCAGCTTGCCCAGGTCGCAATGGCTTTCGCCCGGGCTGTGGAAGTCGCTGCCGCGCGAGGCGGCGAAGTCGAATTCCAGCGCCTTGTCGGCGTATTCGACGTATTCGGCGGGGGTGTGGCTGCCGGTCACGACTTCGATCGCGCGGCCTCCGTGGGCCTTGAACTCGACGAACAAGGCGTATTCCTCGTTCGCGGTGAACTTGTAGCGGCCGGGATGGGCGATCACGGCCAGGCCATTGGCCCCCGTGATCCAGTGAACCGCATCCTTGAGGGATGCCCAACGGTGCGGCACGTAGCCTGGCTTTCCTTCGGTGAGGAATTTGCGAAACACCTCCGAGGTGTCACGGCAGTGGCCGGTCTCCACCAGAAAGCGGGCGAAGTGGGTGCGTGAGATCAGTTCGGGATTGCCGACGAACTTGAGCGCGCCTTCGTAAGCGCCATGGATGCCGACCTTTGCCAAGCCTTCAGACATCTCCTGGGCGCGCTTTCCTCGGCCGCCCCGGGTGTCGTAGAGGCCCTCGGTCATTGCCGCGTCCTCGGGGTCGAAGCCCAATCCGACGATATGCACGGTTTCGCCGGCAAAGGTGACAGAGATCTCCGTTCCGGTGAGGTACTTCATGCCGTGTGCGCGGGCTGCGGCTGCGGCGCGGTGCTGGCCGCCGATCTCGTCGTGATCGGTCAGCGCCCAGAGTTCGACGCCGTTGGCGGCCGCCCGCGCTGCGAGTTCCTCGGGGGTCAGCGTGCCGTCGGAAACGACGGAATGGCAATGCAGGTCGGCGTTCAGGATGGAAGTCACGCCGCGATCTTATTCCTTCTCGATATTGCCTGCAGGGCGCGTGGCGTCTGAGGCAGGTGCTATTGAATGCATAGCAGTGAATGCCGATGGCTCAGCGCTTCTTGCGAAACGCCAGCCAGGCCGCGGCTGCCGTGAAGGTGACGACGATGCCGACCACGATCCAGAAGCCGTGCTTGTGGTCGGCCAGCGGTATCCCGCCGACGTTCATGCCGAACAGTCCGGCCAGGATGTTGATGGGCAACGCCAGCACTGTCACCACAGTCAAGACGAAGAGGCTGCGGTTGTTGTCCTCGTTCACGTTGTCGGCGATTTCTTCCTGCAGGAGCTTGATGCGCTCCTGCAGCGCAGCCATGTCACGCAGCACCACCGAGAACTCTTCGGTCGCGCCGCTGAGCTCCTGCGCGTCCGCCCCATCGATCCATGCGGGCGGATTCTGGAGAAGGCGAAAAAGAGCAGCCGGCTCGGGCGCGAGCAAGCGTTGCAGCCGAACCAGCACCCGGCGCAGAACGCCGAGCTGGGCCCGCTTGTGGACCAGACGGCCGGTGAGCAGTTCGTCCTCGATCGCGTCTACGCGCGTCGTCACGCCGCGAACGACCTTGACTAGCACGTCGGCCTGCGCGCGAAGCAGATGTTCGAGCAATTCGGTGCTGGACCGCGGCGCGTCGCCGGCCTTGACGGCCGTTCGCAACGCATCGACCGATCGCAGCGGCTGGGCGCGCGCCGTGACCACCAGTCGTGGGCCCACGCTGATCCAGAGCGTCGAGATGTCCGATGGCTCGAAGCTGAAATCGAAATGCACGTCGTTGATGACCGCGATCAGCGAATCGTCGGCGCGCTCGATGCGGGTCGAATGCAGCCCCTCCTTCAGCGTCTCGAAGAACACATCGGACAGGCCGGCGTGTCTCGCCAGCCAGCGTTCCGACTGCGCATGGCTGAGATTGAAGTGCAGCCACATGTAGGTGCCATCCGTGCCTGCATCGCCGGCTGCTTGATCCGCAAGCCACCGGGCGGCTTGTGCCGAGCTGACTGCGCAAGCCGGCGTGGTCGCGGCCTGGCCGAACAAATAGCCGTAGATCAGACCGGCTTCATCGCTGCCGTAGGCGCCGGTGGGCCAATCCTGAAGAAGTGCCAAGGTCGAGGGTCAGAACAGATGGGTGTGACGGGTGTGACGGGTGTGGGGCCAGTCATGGTCCTCCTGCGACATGTCAGTCTCGTGACTGAGACCGCAATCGCTCACTTTCTGTCACAGGACCGTCATTCGATGGCCGCAGGATGAGGTTTTCCCTGCCCGAGAGACTGCGAGCCGACCATGACGCTTCCCGACCTGAACGACCACGAAGACCTGATGCAGCGCATCGCGCGCGATCTCGTGGACAGCTACGACGAGGAAATCGAACTCGAACTGGAAGACCGCAGCATTGAGGAGCTCGAAACGGGCCGCATCACCGACAAGGCGGCGCGGCAGGCCTACTTCAAGGAGCTGTTCCGCCTGCAGGGCGAACTCGTGAAGCTGCAGGACTGGGTCCAGCACAGCAAGCAGAAGGTCGTGATCCTGTTCGAAGGCCGCGATGCAGCGGGCAAGGGCGGCGTGATCAAGCGCATCACGCAGCGGCTCAATCCGCGCGTGGCTCGGGTCGCGGCGCTGCCGGCACCCAATGACCGCGAGCGCACCCAGTGGTACTTCCAGCGCTACGTGGCGCATCTACCTGCGGCGGGCGAGATGGTGCTGTTCGACCGCAGTTGGTACAACCGCGCCGGCGTTGAGCGCGTGATGGGCTTCTGCACCGACGATGAGTACGAGGAGTTCTTCCGTACCGTCCCTGACTTCGAGCGGATGCTCGTTCGCTCGGGCATCCAGTTGATCAAGTACTGGTTCTCCATCACGGACGAAGAGCAGCACATGCGCTTTCTCGGCCGCATTCACGATCCGCTCAAGCAGTGGAAGCTGAGCCCGATGGACCTGGAATCGCGCCGCCGCTGGGAGGAATACACCAAGGCCAAGGAAACGATGCTGGAGCGCACGCACATTGCGGAGGCGCCCTGGTGGGTCGTTCAGGCGGTCGACAAGAAGAAGGCGCGCCTGAACTGCATCAGCCACCTGCTGGGACAGCTGCCCTATCACGATGTCGAGCATGCGCCGGTGACGCTGCCCGCGCGGGTGCGCAACGCGGACTACTTGCGCCATCCCGTGCCGCCCAGCATGTACGTGCCCGAGGTGTACTGACGCGCCGCGGCGGGCGTGTCAAGGGCGTCGTCCGATGGATGGCAGCGGTCGAAGCTGCTACCGTGTTCGACTGCTCCCCGCACATCGATGCCACGCCGCTTACTTTCCCCGCTCACTCGTGCCTACCAGCGCAACCTGAAGGCGCTGACCAAGGCGACGCTCAGCAGCAGCAAGCGCATTGCCAACCAGGTCCAGCGTGCGGCCGTCAAGCAACTCAAGCCGCCTCCGGGGCGCGGTGACTGGCTGCCGGGGGTGGCGATGGGCCCGGCGGGCGCGCGGCGCTATCACCTCTATCGTCCGCCCAGCCTTCCGTTGGGGGAGAAGGTGCCGCTGATGGTCATGCTGCATGGTTGCGGCCAGACGGGGCGCGACTTTGCCATCAGCACGCGCATGAACCAACTGGCCGCCCGCGAGCGCTTCATGGTGCTCTATCCAGAGCAGGACAGGCTTGCGAATCCGCAGGGATGCTGGAACTGGTACGACCGCCGTTCCGGAAAGGCCGACGCCGAGGCCGCGACACTGATGGTGGCCGTGGATCAGGTCCAAATGCTCTACCCCATAGACCGGGAGCGCGTGGCTGTCGCGGGCCTGTCGGCGGGCGCGAGCATGGCCGCGTTGCTTGCGACACGCTATCCGGCGCGGTTCAAGGCCGTCGCCATGCATTCGGGCGTTGCGCCGGGCGCCGCAAAATCGCCGGCGACCGCACTGGGCGCAATGCGGGGGCAGCACGTGCCGCCGATGCCTGCCACGGCGGTCGGCAAGGCCATGGGCGCCGCGGCTGCATTCACCACATTGCCGGCGCTGCTCGTGCTGCACGGCGATGGCGACAAAGTGGTGTCCGCCAGCAATGCCGGCAGCAGCGCCGCCGTCTGGGCCGTCGCGAACGGAGCCAAGCCCGGCGTGACCCGCGTGCGGCAGCGCGGCAAGCGCCATGCGATGCGTGTCACCAACTACGTGCGTCGCGGGCGAACTGTCGTCACGCTCTGCGAGATCGCGAGCCTCGGGCATGCATGGAGCGGTGGCGTGTCGAGCATGCTCTTCACCGATCCTGCAGGCCCGGACGCGACCAAGCTGGTCTGGGCCTTCGCCGCCCGCCAGTTTCGGCTGAGCGCTGTTCGGCTGCCGATCTGAACCGGAGGCATCGGATGTCTGCAATTGCCTATGACGCCAGCCGAACGGCCCTTTACGCTCCGGAGCGGCAGGAGACGCTCTTCGAACGCGGCCGCGCATACACGCCGGTGCAGTGGGCGGTCGAAGCCGCGCGGCTCACCTACTACCGGGTCGAGCAGGGGCAGTCGGAAGTGCAGCGCCTGGCCGACGCGCTGGCGCAAGCTGGCTTCGGTAAGCCGCAGCTCTTTCGCGACGCCGCCACTTACGCATTCGGCGCGCTGCATACCGAGGACGGCAGCGCGCTCGTCGCGTTCCGCGGCACGCAGCCCGACGACATCCGCCATCTCGCGACCAATCTCCAGGCGCAGCAGCTCGAGTGGAAAGAAAGCGGAGGGCGTGCCCACGCCGGCTTCGCGAAAGCGGCCCGAGGTGTGCTGCCGCAAGTGCTCGATTGGCTGGCGGGCGAGGGCAGTCGGCGCAGCCGCCTTGTGCTGGCCGGACACAGCCTCGGTGCGGCGCTTGCCACATTGAGCGCAACGGTTCTGAGGCCCGAGTTGCTCGTGACGCTCGGCTCCCCCCGCGTCGGCGATGCGGATTTCGTCGGTGCGCTGGCGGACATCGACATCATGCGTCTGGTCGATGGCTGCGACGTCGTCACGCAATTGCCGCCCGCGTTGTCCTTCTATGCGCACGCCGGTGTGGTGACCTACATCACCTGTGTCGACGGCGATTGCGTCGAAGCTCCCTCGCCCACCATGATCGAAGCGGACCGGGCCGAAGGACGCGCACGGTATGCGTCGGACCATGCGTGGAAGTCCGGCTCGGTGTTGTTGCGCGAGTTGGCGGATCACGCGCCCATCAACTATGCGCGAGGGTTCTTTTAGCTCGCCCCCAGGTTGGGCTCACTGCGTGTAGCCCGCCCACCCCCTACCGGGGGCGCAGCCAGCGGCCCGGCAAAGCCGGCTCCGCGGCAGCTCGCGTGAAGAGGGGTCTCGCGAAGCTGTGCTCATGCCCGCGAAGCCGGGCCCCACGGTGAACACCGCGGAACTGGCTTTGCCAGGCCGCTGGTGTTGCCCCCGGTAGGGGGTGGGCGGGCTACACGCAGTGAGCCCAACCTGGGGGCGAGCAACATGCCGTACGCCACCCGGCGTATTTCCGCAATGCGGGCCCGTCCGCAGACTCCCTCCATCGTTCACACACCAGGAGAAGGAGTCCACATGCAACGTCGTTTCACCCTCAAGGCGCTCACTGCCGCCGTCGCTCTGGCGAGTTTGTCCGCCGTTCCCGCGTTCGCGCAGGACACCATCAAGGTCGGCGTGCTGCACTCGCTGTCCGGCACGATGGCAATCTCCGAAACCGTGTTGAAAGACACGGTGCTCATGGCCATCGACGACATCAACGCCAAGGGTGGCGTGCTCGGCAAGAAGCTCGAGCCTGTGGTGGTCGATCCGGCTTCCAACTGGCCGCTCTTCGCAGAGAAGACCAAGCAGCTGCTCGGGCAGGACAAGGTCGCCGTGATCTTCGGCTGCTGGACCTCCGTGTCGCGCAAGTCGGTGCTGCCCGTTGTGGAGGAAATGAACGGCCTGCTGTTCTACCCCGTGCAGTACGAAGGTGAAGAGCTCAGCAAGAACGTGTTCTACACGGGTGCCGCGCCAAACCAGCAAGCCATTCCGGCGGTCGACTACCTGATGAGCAAGGAAGGCGGCGGCGCCAAGCGCTGGGTGCTGCTGGGGACCGACTACGTGTATCCGCGCACGACCAACAAGATTCTGCGGGCCTATCTGAAAAGCAAGGGCGTTGCAGACAAGGACATCGACGAGAAGTACACGCCTTTCGGCCATAGCGACTACCAGACCATCGTTGCCGACATCAAGAAGTTCTCGGCAGGCGGCAAGACGGCCGTGGTGTCGACGATCAACGGCGACTCGAACGTGCCCTTCTACAAGGAACTCGGCAACGCGGGCCTGAAAGCCAAGGACGTGCCGGTGGTCGCCTTCTCGGTGGGCGAAGAAGAACTGCGCGGTGTGGATACCAAGCCGTTGGTGGGCAACCTGGCTGCATGGAACTACTTCATGAGCATCAAGAACCCGACCAACACGGCGTTCATCAAGCAGTGGAGCGAGTACGCCAAGGCGCACAACATCCCCGGCCACAAGGACAAGCCACTGACCAATGATCCGATGGAAGCCACGTGGATCGGCATCCACATGTGGAAGCAGGCTGTCGAGAAGGCCAAGAGCACCGACACCGACAAGGTGATCGCAGCGATGGCCGGCCAGACCTTTACCGCTCCGTCCGGCATCGTCTCGCAGATGGACGAGAAGAACCACCACCTGCACAAGAGCGTGTTCATCGGCGAGATCAAGGCCGATGGCCAGTTCAACGTGGTGTGGAAGACGCCGGGTCCGGTGAAGGCCAAGCCATGGAGCCCGTACATCGAGGGCAACGACAAGAAGCCTGACTACCCCGCCGGAAAGTCGCTCTAACCCCCAGCCTCGCCCACTTCGTGTGGCTCGGGCACCCCCTTTCAGGGGGCAACACCAGCGGACCGGCGGAGCCGGATCCGCGGTGTTTCTGGAAATGGGAATGCTGTGTGCTCTTTTATTCGCTCTGTTTATTTTTTCTTGGTGGCGGTCCTTCTGAGCGCTGCTTTGCCGGGGTACGCGCTGACTGGTGACGAGGCCAAGGCGATTGCGTCGGGGGATACCGAAGCGCGAATTTCTGCGCTGAATCAAGCGGTCATTGCTGCTGATGAGAAGACTGCGGCGTTCATTCAGGCGATGTCGGATGACGCTGTGAAATTCACTGAGAACCAGGTCTTTGTCGTCAAGGATGACAAGGGCTATGACCCCGTGACCGGGGCGGAAGTGAAGCTGCCGGACGATGCGGAGGACGTGGTCAACAACAACCTGATGCGCGGTGCGCTCGATGCGGCGCAAGCGGCGCTCAAGCTCAGCAGCAAGGACGATGCGGCACGGGCCGAGGCTGCGCAGGCACTGTTCAAGGAACCCGACGAGTCTCGTCTTCCGATGGTGGAGAAGGCGCTCGCGGCGGAGACGAATCCGAAGATCAAGGTGCAGCTCGAACTGGTGCGCGCCGCGAGCATGTTGAACAGCAGCGACAAGAGCAAGCGCCTGGTTGCGGCAAGGGATCTTGGCGAGAGTCGCAGTCCGGATACCAAGCTATTGTTGAATCAGCGCCTGGCCGACGAGACGGAAGCTGACGTCAAGGCGGCCATCCTGGCTTCGATCCGCAGTATTGACGGCTCGCTCGTCTGGGGAGACCGCATCAATGCGGTCTTCAGCGGGATCAGCTTGGGGTCGGTGCTGTTGCTGGCGGCGCTGGGGCTGGCGATCACCTACGGGCTGATGGGCGTGATCAACATGGCTCACGGCGAGCTGATGATGATCGGTGCCTACGCAACTTATGTGATGCAAGGCATCTTTCAGCGCTATCTGCCTGAGGCGGCATTTGGGTGGTATCTGGTTGCGGCGATTCCTGTGGCCTTCATGGCTTCGGCGTTGGTGGGTGCCGTGCTCGAACGCGGCGTGATCCGCTTCCTTTATGGCCGGCCACTGGAGACGCTGCTCGCCACGTGGGGGATCAGCCTGATGCTGCAGCAACTGGTGCGATCGATCTTCGGTGCGCAGAACGTCGGCGTTGAAAACCCGGCCTGGATGAGCGGCGGCTTCACGATGCTGAGCAATGTCACGCTGCCATGGAACCGCATCTGCATCATCATCTTCGCGGGGCTCGTGCTCTTGGCGATGGGGTGGCTCATTGGTCGTACGAGGCTCGGTCTCTTCGTTCGCGGCGTGACACAGAACCGCCCGATCGCCTCCTGCATGGGCGTGAACACGGCTCGCATCGACACCTACGCGTTTGCACTCGGTTCCGGCATCGCCGGGTTGGCGGGATGCGCGCTCTCGCAGATCGGCAATGTCGGGCCTGACCTCGGGCAGAGCTACATCGTCGATTCGTTCATGGTGGTCGTGATGGGCGGTGTCGGCCAGCTCGCTGGTACGGTGTACGCGGCAATGGGCCTTGGCATCCTCAACAAGTTCATCGAAGGCTGGGCCGGCGCTGTGCTCGCCAAAATTGCAGTGCTGGTCTTCATCATCATCTTCATTCAAAAACGGCCGCAGGGGATTTTCGCCATGAAGGGTCGGAGCGCAGAAGTATGAACACCCCCAGCCTCGCCCACTTCGTGTGGCTCTGCACCCCCTCCAGGGGGCAACACCAGCGGCCCGGCGGAGCCGGTTCCGCGGTGTTCCTGGCTGGGGCGGTCTTTGCGCCTGAATGGTTGTCTCGATGAAATCTGCCGTGATTCCTGTTCTTCCTTCCAAGGGCCCGCTGCTCAGCGGCAAGGGCTGGACTGTCTTCTTTGTCGCGCTGATCGCTGTCTGTGCGCTGGCTCCGGTGCTCAACATCGTTGTGCCCACCGACAGTGCGCTGCACATGAGCGACTACGCGGTGGCGCTGGTCGGGAAGATCATGTGCTACGCGATCTGTGCGCTGGCGATGGACCTTATCTGGGGTTACACCGGCATCCTGTCGCTCGGCCACGGCATGTTCTTCGCGCTGGGAGGCTACATGATGGGCATGTACCTCATGCGGCAGATTGGCCGCGACGGCAACTACAAGAGCGACCTGCCGGATTTCATGGTGTTCCTCGACTGGAAGACGCTTCCCTGGCACTGGACCTTCAGCGGCAGCTTCATCGCGACACTGGTGATGATCGTCGCGGTGCCCGGCCTGATCGCCTTCGTGTTCGGCTTCTTCGCGTTTCGCTCGCGCATCAAGGGTGTGTATTTCTCGATCATCACGCAGGCGATGACCTTCGCGGCGATGCTGCTCTTCTTTCGCAACGAGACCGGCTTCGGCGGTAACAACGGCTTCACGGACTTCAAGCGCATTCTCGGCATCCCGATGGCGACACAAGAGATGCGCATGACGCTGTTCGCACTGACCGGTCTCACCTTGCTCGGCTTCTTCCTCTTCTCGAAATGGTTGATCGGCAGCAAGTTCGGCCGTGTGCTGCAGGCCATTCGCGATGCGGAGTCGCGCGTGATGTTCTCGGGCTACAACCCGCTTGGCTACAAGCTCACGATCTGGGTGATCTCCGCCATGATGTGTGGCGTTGCAGGCGCGTTGTATGTGCCGCAAGTCGGCATCATCAACCCCGGCGAGATGAGCCCCGCGAATTCGATCGAGATTGCGGTGTGGGCGGCAGTCGGCGGGCGCGCGACGCTGATCGGCCCGATCATCGGCGCATTCATCGTCAATGGTGCGAAGAGTTGGCTCACCGTTGCCTATCCCGAATATTGGCTGTACTTCCTCGGCGCTCTGTTCATTGCCGTCACGCTGTTCTTGCCGAACGGCATCGTCGGCCTGGTGAAGAAGTGGGCCTCGCGGGAAAAGGCGCCGCACGAAGAAGCGGCACCGAGTGAAGGCCGCCGCGAGGCGCAGCGCGCTCTGGCCGCCGAGCACGGCGTCGAGCCCTCGGCGCTGACACCGCCGCTCGCGGTCGAACCGAAGGGAGCAAGCGCATGACCCCCGATCTCATGGACGCCGGCGCCGAGCGCGTCGCCAGGCATATCGCCTTCGACCACGCATTGCAGACCGAGTCGGGCGGACGCTCGGCCGGCTATGGCCGGCACTTGACCGCCGGTGAAGTCGACGTCACGCACGGCCGCATTCTTTATCTCGAAGATGTGAGCGTGAGCTTCGACGGATTCAAGGCGATCAACAAGCTGTCGCTGGACATCGCACCGGGTGAGCTGCGCTGCATCATCGGACCGAACGGTGCGGGCAAGACGACGATGATGGACATCATCACTGGCAAGACGCGTCCCGATGAGGGGACGGTGTTCTTTGGCAGCACGATCGATCTGCTGCGGCACAAGGAAGCGGAGATTGCGCAACTCGGCATTGGGCGCAAGTTTCAGAAGCCGACTGTGTTCGAGCATCTGACCGTCTTCGAGAACCTCGAACTGGCGCTGAAGACTGACAGGGGTGTGAAGGCTTCGATGCTGTTCAGGCTGGATTCGGAGCAATGCGATCGGCTGGCGGAGGTGCTGCACACGATTCATCTTGATGGGAGTGTGTTGCGGCTGGCGGGGAATCTGAGTCATGGGCAGAAGCAGTGGCTGGAGATTGGGATGCTGCTGATGCAGGACCCGAAGTTGCTGCTTCTCGATGAACCTGTTGCGGGGATGACGGATGAGGAGACTGCTCGGACTGCGGAGTTGTTTCTTTCTTTGAAGGGGAAGCATTCGTTGATGGTTGTCGAGCATGACATGAGCTTTATTCGGGCTATCTCGGAAATCGTTACTGTTCTTTGTGATGGGGCTGTGTTGGCTCAGGGGACCTTGGATGAGGTTCAGGGGGATGAGCGGGTTATTGAGGTTTATCTTGGACGGTGATGTGGGTCTTTTGGAGGTTGTCGGCCGGGACTCGCCCCGGCGGGCGACTTACTTTTCTTTGGGTCGCCAAAGAAAAGTAAGCAAAAGAAAGGCGACCCCACTGTGCGCGTCCCTGCGCTTCGCTTCGGGCAACCTGCGGTGCTCGCTTCAGGCGGGGTCCGCGCGAAACTC
>NZ_JBFTRG010000012.1:0-192020 GCF_056399425.1 Variovorax sp. 01N429
AGCAGCTCATCGACCTTCAGGGGAACGACTTCGATTTCGTGGCGCCGCAGCATCGCGCGCATGCGGTCGATCACGGCACCGGCGCGCTGATCATCGGCGCGGATGTCTTCGACGATCTCGCGGATCTCGTCGAGGTCCGCATGACCGGAGCGCAACATCAGTTCAGCGGCTTCGGCATTGCGAAGGATCGCGCCGAGCGGCTGGTTGATTTCGTGGGCCAGAGCCGCTGCCAATTGACCCATGACCGACAGGCGGCCCGCATGAGCGATCTCGTCGCGCAGGCGCAAGTTCTCTTGCTCGGCTTCCTTGCTCGTGGTGATGTCGCTGCATACGCCCCGGCTGCGGACCGCGCGATCGCGGTCGAATTCGAACTGGCCCTGTGCCGAGATCCACCGCGAATTGCCCTCGGCGCCGCCGACGCGAAACTGCATCTGGTAGCGGCCATCCCCGACCCCGGCGGCCGCTTGCGCGAACGCCGACCGAACTGCGTCGCGGTCGTCCGCATGCACCTTCAGCAGCAATGATTCGAAGCTGATCTCCTCGCCCGGCGAGAAGCCGAACAGCTGGCGGGTTCTCGGGCTCGCCCAAACGGCATCGCTCGCCATATCGTGCATCCACAGGCCGAGTTTTGCAGCCTGCGTGGCGAACGTCACGCGCTCTTCGCTCTCGCGCAAGGCGTTGACCAGTCTTGCTGCAGAACGCACGTTGCGGCTCAGTTCGTAGGCCATTGCAAACACGATGCCCAGGGAAAACAAGCTCACCGTGATGGGCATCTCGATGAAGCCCCAGAAGACGAGGATCGCCTGACCGACACCGCCCACTGCGAACAGGCAGGCCGTCCCGCCGATGGTGAGCGCAGCGGACCTGTCGCCGCGGCGCCAGGCCGATCGCCCGGCATCCAGCACAAAGATGGCGAGCAGGCCCATTGCCAGTTGACCGACCAGCATCCAGGGATTGGGCGTCCCGACAGCGACCGAGACGTTCTCGCCCAGGAAGGGAATCGCGCGCAGTGCCGAGATCTCGTTGAAGTTCAGTGACTGGCCGCTCAGGAAGTTGGGCGCCAGCGTGAAGGTCCTCAGCGCGATGACTGTCCACCCCAGCCACGGTCGGCCGGCTCCGAGATAGCTGCGCACGAACCCGACCAGTGAAAAGGTGGCAACCCAGACAGCCACTTGCCCGACGCGGTTCCCGAACGCAAATTCCTCCGGGGTCTGCGACTTCATGATGAAGAGTTCGCAGAAGGCAAGCGCAGCTGTGGCCATGGCCAGGAGCGACAGGAACAGACTCGGCCATGCGGCCCGGTCCTTTACCCAAACCGGCAAGTGCACTGCGGCCAGCATGAGGCAAGCGGAACCGACCATGGCCCACACAACGGTGACCCAGCTCATGAAAACTCCACGCGATGATCAAGCATCATTGTGGCTGGAGTATGGCGCAGCACACGCCATCGGCTGGGCCCGCCGCGGGCTCTGCGACTTTGCCCGGGTAGCAATGGAAAGCGGCGGATCCTAGAGCGGGATCTTCATGGCCGGCCGGGCCACCATGGCGTTCATGCGAAGAGCCCTCCCCAGCCTTTGACCGCGCGAGTGTCGATGCCGGTGATCTTGAGCGCCTTCCACACGACGGTGGCGACCGAGTCGTAGATGGGAATGCCGAGTTCACGCTCCAGGTCGTCGGCCAGCGGGGCGCCGTGCAGGTTGGTGCACATCACGGTGATGGCGTCGGGCTTTTGCTGCGCGACCTCGCGGATCATCTTGCGCAGGGTGTCAGCATCGACTGCGGCGAACGAGAAGTTCACCGTCAGGTCGAGGTGGCGTTCCGCGACGCACTGGATGTCGAGCGCAGCGTAGTTGGTCACGATGCGGCGCTGCACGTCCTCCACATAGGGCGACACCAGCCCCAGCGTGCGTGCGCCCTGCGCGGCCAGCAGGTCGTTGAGCGCCAACACCGACGTGGTCGCCGGGATGCCGGTCACTTCGGTGATGCGCGCGCACAGCGCACGGTCGCGTTCGAAGCCCAGCCAGCTGGCGGAGGTGCCGCTCCAGCAGATGACGTCGACGTTCGCATCGGCCAACAGCCTGGCCGCATCGAGAATGAGGCGTTCGTCGAACTGGTTCTGCGAGGTATCGCCCATCGAGATCTCGGTCACGCGGAACCGCGAAAAGTGCGCCGTGACGCCCGGCACGCCGGCAACCATCGCGCTGGTCAGGGGCTCGAGCGCCGTGTTGGAGGAAGGCGTCAATGCGCCGATGCGTTTTTGCTGGGACATTTTGCAGATCTCGAAAAGTTAGGCGGAGGGGACCTTCGTGCTGCAGGCCAGCGAGAACCGTGCCTATGCCCGCGATGACCAAGGCGAAGCCCCACCAGCCGAGCATCGCGCCCGGGCCTTGGATCGTCAACATCATTGCTGAAAAACGCGTCGACGCTAGCTCATTGAGCTCATGGCCCTGCCTCGTTGGCACGGAGCACCGTGATGAACTCATCCAACGCTGCGGCGGCGCCATCGGCATCGCGCGCCCTCAGGCGCTCGACGACCTTGCGCCGAAGCGGGAACACATCAGGTCGGGGGTGCGCCGGAATGACAAGAGCCATCCGTTCGCGCAGCACCGCCGTCATCGTCCGCGCCATGAGCTGGAGCACTTCGTTGTGGCCCGCCAGAGCGATCGACGAGAAGAAGCTCGTCATCGCTTCGATGCGCTGCGGGAGCGCCTTCTCGCCCTGGTGCTGCTCGATCCGGTCAACCGCCTGCTCGATCGCATCGACTTCCGCTTCGGAGGCGCGCGCGCAGGCCAGGCGAAGCAGCGTTCCGTACAGCGCGCGATAGGCCTCGTCCATGTCGTTCGTGCCGAGCTGGCCTTCGAGCACCAGCTTGCGCAGCGACTCGGCCAGCATCATGTAGGCGCCCTTGTAGAACACCAGCGCATGGTCCGGCGAGCCGGGCGCCATGTGCTTGACTTCGCCGATGAAGATCTCGTGGTCGCCGGCCTCATGGCGGGCATAGACGGTGCACTCGAAGCTGGCAAGGCAGTCGTCGATGAGCGGAGTCCCGAGCGGCCCGGCGCGCCATGCGACGCCTTCGAACTTGTCGGAGATCTTGCTCGAAGCAAAGCGCCCGGAGAGCGCGTCCTGGCTCTGCGACAGGATGTTGATCGCGAAGGTACCTGCCTCCACGAAGGCCGGCAACAGGCTGCTCGCCTTGCGCAGGCTGAAGAGCACCAGCGGCGGCTCGAGTGACACCGAGCTGAAGGAGTTGCAAGTCAGGCCCGCGGGGCGCCCGTCGCCGGTGGTCGTGGTGACGACCGCAACGCCCGTGGGGAAGCACCCCAGCAACTGGCGGAAAAGTTGCGGCTCGATCGCGTCGATCCGCGGCGTCTCATAGCTCATGATGCCGGCGTCGGCTGACGCTTGAAGAGTTGAACGACGTTGCCCTCCGGGTCTCGCAGCGACAACACGGCGCCATGCGAACCCATGTCGCGCACGCCGAGCACCTCGCCGCCCGACGCGGCGACGCGCTCGGCAACCGTCTCGAAGTCTTCCACTTCGAACACCATTACGACGCCCGAAGTCGCGGGAACCGCCTCTTCGCGGCAAGCCAGCGCGACGTTGCCGTTGCCCACGCCGTACTGGATCCAGCGGTCCTTGTCGCGGAACTTGAGCTGCAGTCCCAGTGCCGACTCATAGAAGCCGTGGAGTTCCGCCGGCCGCTCGGCGACGACGAACACGTTCTGCAGGCGCTTTGGGGAGTCCATGGTGTTGTCGCTCATGTTGCGTTGCTGTTGTAGATGTTGGTCAGCGATGCCTTGAGGAAGCCGCCGTCGACCACGATGTCCTGACCGTTGACGTACGCCGACGCATCGCTTGCCAGGAAGGCCACCACCGAACCGATGTCCTCCGGCCGGCCGATGCGACGCGCGGGGATGGCGGCAGTGCGGCTCTTCAGCGTGGCCTCGTTGCGGTAGTGCGGCTCCGACAGGGGTGTGCGGATCATCCCCGGGCTGACCGAGTTCGCACGGATGCCGCGCGGGCCCCATTCAACGGCCATCTGGTGCGTCAGCGCCCTGAGCGCAGCCTTGGTGGGGCCATAGGCGCCGACGCGCGTGGGCACCTGCGCGGCGATCGAAGCCACGTTGACGATGCTGCCCGCCTGCTGGTCGAACATCATCGGCACCATTGCCTGCGCGCACAGCAAGGCGCCACGCAGGTTGACGCGGAAGATGCGGTCCCACACGTCGACAGGAAGATCGTGCAAGGCCACCGGCGATGCGGTGATGCCGGCGTTGTTCACCAGCACATCGCAGCGGCCGAAGCGGGATTGCACCTGCCGCGCCATCGCGGCGATGGACGCGGGCTCGCCGATGTCGCAGTGCATGGTCAGCGCGCCATCGCTTTCGGTGATTCCGGCAGATTCAGTGTTCGCGGCCGGATAGCTGATGTCGACCTGCACCACGGAGGCGCCCGCCAGCCGCAGGTGTTCGCAGATCGCAAGGCCCAGGCCGCCGGAGGCGCCGGTGACCACGGCCACCCTGCCGTGCAAGGCCTTGCTGTCGAAAGCAGTGGGAGAAGGGCTTGAGGACATATGCGCTTCAGGCGGAGACCGAATTCATCGAATCGACTTCCTTGCGGATCGCCGGGATGATCTTCTCGCCCCACACTTCGATCTGGCGGAGCATCGTCTTCTGGTCGCAATCGCCCAACTGCGTCTGCAGCGCAACGTGCTTGGGCCGCAGGATGCTGATTTCTTCCAGCATCTTGTCGATCACCTGGTTGACCGAACCCACCGGCAGGTTCTTGCGCAGTTGCTCGAAAGTCGGGTCGGTGGCCGACGGCACTTCCTTGACCATGTAGCCATCGTCGGACTGCGCACGACGGAACTTGAGGCTTTCGGAGATTCGGCGCTGGAAGCGCGCGTTGTCGAGGTAATTGTCGATCTCGGCTTGGTTGTCCGACGCGAACGCGCAGCGCAGGAAGCCGAACTTCACGTCCTCATCGAGATCCGCGCCGTTGTCCTCTGCGACCTTGTCGAGACGCTCGCGCAGCGAGACGATCGCTTCGGTGCCATTGAGCAGTGCGGTGACGAAGAGGTTGTGACCCTCGCGCACGCCGCGGCCGAGCGTGACCGGATTGCCCGAGGTGATCCACAGGGGCGGCATCGGCGACTGCACGGGACGCACCGCGATCGAACTCGGCGGCAGCTTGAGGAATTTTCCGTCGTACGACACGATCTTCTGCGTGAGCCCCTTCGGGATGATGTCGAGGAACTCGTTGTAGATCGCGCCCGAATCCTCGATCTTCACGCCGAAGCGCTCGAACTCGAACTCCTGGTAGCCGGAGCCGATGCCAAGCTCCAGGCGCCCGTTGGACACGGTGTCCGCAAAGCCCACTTCGGCGAGGAAGCGTGCGGGGTGATACAGCGGCAGGATGCACACCGCGGAGCCCAGGCGAATGCGCTGGGTCTTGGCGGCCATGTGCGCGATCATCATCAGCGGCGACGGCGAGAGCGAATAGTTGTTGAAGTGGTGCTCCGCATACCAGGCGGTGTTGAAGCGCGCCTGCTCGGCCACCACGGTCTGCTCAATCGAGTTGTTGATGACCTGCTGCGAAGTCTGGTGATAGCCGCGCTGCTGGGCCAGGATGAATACGCCGAATTCCATGTGTTCCGCCTTCCGAAGGGGTGATGTGCAATGACGGAAATTCTCTTGTTCGATCCCGCGCTCGTGAATACCGAAGGAACGTGATTCAGTCCTGCAAAAAAAGGTGGGATGCGCGTTGCGGACGCGCAAAAAAAAGGACCGGAGCGCGTGGCTCCGGTCCTGTTCCCGGGATGCTCAGTGGTGCTTACTTTTCCTTGAGATCGGTGGTTCGCGCGAGCCCCTGCCAGATGGCGGCATCGCGCTTGATGGAAGCGCTGAACTGCTTCGCCGTGGCGCTCGCGGGCACGATCATGTTCTGCACTTCGATCTTCTCTCGCACTGCAGGGGTCTGTTGCAGGCGGTTGATTTCCGTGTTGAGCCTGTCGATGATTTCCGGCGGCGTTCCTGCCGGCGCGAACACGCCATACCAGCCATCGGCCTCGAACTTGTATCCCTGCTCCGAGAGCGTGGGCAGGTCCTTGGTCGCCGGCCAGCGTTGCGAGCCGGTCTGGCCCAGCCCGACGAGCCGGCCTGCGCGGATGTGCGGAACGGGCGACGCGATGTCGGTAAAGCCCACGCTGATGTTGTTGCCGATGAGATCGGTCACTTCCGAAGTCAAGTTCTTGTAGGGCACATGCGGCATGTCGAGGCCGTAGCGCTCCTTGATGCCCTCCATCGCGAGATGGCCCGACGACCCGGTGCCCCACGAGCCGTAGGCGAGCTTGCCCGGGTGCGCCTTGGCATAGGCCACCATGTCCGCGAGGTTCTTGAAGCCGGTGCCGGGATTGGCCACCAGCAGGATGCCGGCCGCGCCCACCTGTGCGATCGGCAGCAGGTCCTTCTCCGTGTCATAGGGCAGCTTCGAATGGATGACCGGGTTGATGAGGATCGCGGACGACGGCGCGAACAACAGCGTGTAGCCGTCGCCGGCAGACTTGGCGACCGTGTCGCAGGCGATCAAACCGTTGGCGCCCGGCTTGGAGTCCACCACCACCGGCTGCTTGAGCACTTCGGCCAGGGGCGCTGCGATGAGGCGCGCAAAGATGTCGCCGCCGGCACCGGGCGAACCGGCGACCACGATGCGGATCGGTCGATTGGGCCAGTTGCCCGTGTTCGCGAAGGCACTGAAGCCGGCACCCAGCAGCATGCTGCCGAGGAGGACGGTACGACGTTTGATGGGTATCTGGGTTGAGGTCGGGATCGGGGTTGGGGTGGTCATGCAAGTCTCCTGTTTTGATGGGTGCCCAGTTCCTTCTGGATGGCGGGAATGATCTTTTCGCCCCACAGCTCGATCTGCCTGAGCATCGTCTTCTGGTCGAAATCGCCCAACTGCGTCTGGATCGCGATGTGCTTGGGCTTGAGGATGCTGATCTCTTCGAGCATCCGGTCGATGACCTGGTTCACCGAGCCCACGGGCAGATTCCTGCGCAACTGCTCGATGGTGGGGTCCGTCTCGTACGGCACTTCCTTGATCATGTAGCCGTCGTCGGACTGCGAGCGGCGGTACTTCAGGCTCTCGGAGATGCGGCGCTGGAAGAGCGCGCATTCCAGGTACGCGTCGATCTCGGCCTTGTTGTCGGACGCGTAGGCGCAGCGCAGGAAGCCGAACTTCACATCGCCATCGAGATTCCTGCCGTTGACGCCGGCCACGTTCTCCAGCTTCGCGCGCAGCGTGCGAATGCCCTCCGTGCCATTGAGCAACGCGGTCACGAAGAGGTTGTGGTTCTCGCGAACGCCGCGGCCCAGCGTGACCGGGTTGCCCGACGTGATCCAGATCGGCGGCATCGGCTCTTGCACGCAGCGCACGGCGATCGAGCTCGGCGGTATCTTCAGAAAGCGGCCGTCATGCGAAAAGATCTTCTGCGTCAGCCCCTTCGGGAGGATGTCGAGGAATTCGTTGTAGATCGCGCCCGAATCGGCGATGTCGACGCCGAAGCGCTCGAATTCAAATTCCTGGTAGCCCGAGCCCACACCCAGGTCCAGCCGGCCATTGGAGACCGTGTCGGCAAAACCGACCTCCGCCAGAAAGCGGGCCGGCTGATAGAGTGGCAGGATGCATACGGCGGTGCCCAGGCGAATGCGCTGCGTCTTTGCCGCCATGTGGGCCACCATCATCAGCGGTGACGGCGAAAGCGAATAGTTGTTGAAATGGTGCTCCGCATACCAGGCGGCATCAAATCCAGCCTGTTCCGCAATGACGGTCTGCTGGATCGAGTTATTGATGACCTGCTGCGAAGTCTGGTGATAGCCGCGCTGCTGGGCGAGAATAAATACGCCGAATTCCATTCTTTTCTCCGGGAAAATACCGCCCGCAAAGGATCGATAAATTCTAGAGAGACGAGCCGCATTGGCTATGGCTGAAACTGCAGATCAGAACTGCACCAACTGGAGGATTCATGGACAGGTTGCGCGCCATGGAACTGTTCCTGTCGATTTCCCAGACCAAGAACTTTTCCGAGACCGCACGTCGCTTCGGCATCTCGGCGACAGGCGTGTCGCGGATGATCACGGACATCGAGGAAGAGCTGAAGGTCAAGCTGCTGCTGCGCTCCACGCGCCAGATCGCGCTGACCGAATCCGGGCAGGAATATGCGCGCCAACTCGAAAGCATCCTCTGGCGCATCAACGAACTGCAGGGCAACATCACGGCGATCAGCTCGGCGCCGCAAGGCTTGCTGCGCGTGCATTCGCGAATGATGTTCGGCCTGGGCGTGCTGCCCAACCTCATTGCCGGCTTTCGCAAGCTCTATCCAGAAATCCACATCGAACTCACTTTGGGCGAGGCTGCGGTGGACCTGCGACGCAACCAGTTCGACGTGGACTTCCGCATCTCGCCGCCGGTGGAGGCCGGCGTCAAGCGCCGCATGCTGTTCCAGAGCGACCGCTACCTTGTCGCATCGCCCGCCTACCTCGCCGGCAGGCCGGAACTGACGGAACCCGCAAGCATCCTGGCCCACGAGTGCCTCGCCTATCAGCTGCCCGGCGATGAATACACCTGGACCTTCAAGCAGGAGGGGCAACTCGACCAGATCGCGTTCAAGCCCCGCCACATCACCAACAGCGGCATTGCCCTGCTGGAGCTTGCGCGGCTCGGCGAAGGCATGGCGCTGCTGGACGACTACACGGTGCACAACGACATTCGCCAGGGTCGCCTGGTGCGACTGCTGAGCAACTACCGTATCAGCAACAAAGGCTTCGACGAGGGCATGTACGCGACCATCCTCGACACGCCCATCATTCCGGCCAAGATCCGTCTCTTCCTCGACTTCGTGGCCGAGCGCGTGGCCGGACCCGAGCTTCGATTCCTTGCGCACGGCAAGGCCGCGGGACTGGATCCGTCGCCGGGCTCGCCCTAGAGCGGCAGGCGACACACCGGCCGCGCCAGGCCCCGGAAGCCCACGCCCGTGAGCTTGAGTACGGCGCCGTCCATGGGCCCGGATGCGCTGAGCCGTCCACTGTCGCTGATGCTGGTGACGAACAGGTCCGCCATGTCGGGGCCACCGAAACACAGCGCGCTGGGGTACGCCACCGGCAGATCGATGCGATGCGTCAACCGGCCCTGCATGTCGAAGCGGCCCAGCGCGCCTGCGCGCACCAGTGCGGTCCAGAGCCCGCCTTCGCTGTCGAAGGTGCAACCGTCAGGCCCGGAGTCGCAGGCATCGGTCCGCACGAAGACCTGCTTGTCGGCCAGCGTGCCGTCGGGCTTGATCGCATAGGAATAGATCACCCGCTCGGCGCTGTCCGCGACGTGCAGGCGGCCGTTGACGGGATTCACGCACGGCCCGTTCGCGATGCCGATTCCGTCGTCGAGCTTGTGCAGGCGCAAGGCTGTGTCGAGGCGATACAGCCCTCCAAGCGGCGGCTCGCCGGCTGCCCGAAACACATGCATCGTGCCGGTCACGAAGCTGCCGTCGGCAAGCGCAATGCCGTCGTTCAGTCGCAGATCAGGATGGCTCGCATCAATACGCGCCAGCGATCGCAGCTTGCCGGTGCGCAGGTCCAGCGCAGCGATTTCTTCCTTCAGCGACAGGACGATGCAGTCGCTGCCATCGCCATTGAATGCGAAGGAACCGAGGGGCGCGGGGGCTTCGTGGCGCGCAGTCACTTCGCCGGTGTCCGGATCCATGGTCAGGATCAGCCCCTGCCGGCAATCCAGCAGCCACAGCCGGCCGCCATGCCAAAGCGGGCATTCGCCCAATGCCAGTTTCAAGTTGCCGAGGCGCTGAATTTTCATTGATTTTCTGACTCGCTAATTAGCTCGCCAATTAATCAGCCAATTAACTGCATTAATTAATGCGACGAATTCAAACTGAATTGTTCAAATAGACCCGGGTTGACGAATCCGCGCTGGCGCATCCTAGCAGCCATGCCCCAACGGACTCCTTCATTTTTTGCAGAACACTCCTTCAGAATGAATGGAGAACGATTCGGAGTGCCATTTCTATAATTTTCCGCAAGAGACAAACAGGCGGAACGGGCGTTTCATGCCGTCGCCGAAGCCAGGAAAAGAATTTGCCGCAGCGAAAAGCCTGTTTGTCGGAATCGTCCTTTATTCAGATGGATGCCGCAGCGCGCGGTGCCGATTACCGAGGTGATGTATGAGTGATGAATGGGTTCGTTTGGAAGTCTCCGAGGGCGTCGGCCTGGTCACGATGGACCGCAAGCCCGTCAATGCCCTGAACCGCGAAATGCGCCGCCAACTGGTGGCGACGTTCGACGCCATCTCCGAGCGTGAGGACATCCGCTGCGCCGTGCTGACCGGCACCGGCAGCGTCTTCTGCGCGGGCGCCGACCTGAAGGACCGCCCCGATCACACGATCGCCGGCGACTTCCTCGATCACAACCGCATCACCCGCGAGACCGGCAATGCGATTCGCGAATGCGCCAAGCCGGTGATCGCCGCAATCAACGGCACCGCCCTGGGCGCGGGGCTCGGCCTCGCTGCCGCCTGCGACATCCTCTACGCCTCCGAGAACACCACCGTGGGCATGCCCGAGATCAATGTCGGACTGGCCGGCGGCGCCTCGATGCTCAAGACGCTGTTCGGCCGCTCGACCTTGCGCCGCATGTTCTTCACGGGGCAGCGACTGACCGCGGAAGAGCTCTTCCGGCGCAACGTGATCGAGGAAGTGGTTTCCGAGAAAGACCTGCTCCCGGTGACGATGGCGCTCGCACGCGAGATCGCGTCGAAGGCACCGCTGGCCATCATCTACGCCAAGCGCGCGGCCAACATGGTCGACCTGATGCCCCAGCGCGATGCCTACCGCTTCGAGCAGGAATTCACCGTTGCGCTGTCAAAGACCGAAGACGCGCGTGAAGCGCGCATGGCCTTCCTCGAGAAGCGCACGCCGGTCTTCAAGGGACGGTGAAGATGCTGACCCAGGTTCAGGCCACGCCGGGCGCGGGGCTCGACGCATTCTTCAGCGCACGCAGCGTTGCGGTGATCGGCGCGTCCGACGACGTCACCAAGATCGGGGGCCGCCCGGTCCAGTTGCTGCGCAAGTACGGGTATGCGGGCGCGATCTATCCCATCAACCCGAAGGGCGGAACCATCCAGGGTCTGCAGGCCTACGCTTCGGTGCTGGACACGCCCACGGCGCCCGAACTCGCCATCGTGGCGGTGCCCGCGAACGCCACTCTGCAGGCCCTACGCGACTGCGGCAACCGCGGTGTGCGCGGCGTGGTGGTTCTCTCCACCGGCTTCGCGGAGGCGGGCGCCGAGGGCGCGGCGCTGCAGGCCGAACTGGTCCACGTGGCGCGCAACCACGGCATGCGTCTGCTCGGGCCGAACTGCCTCGGCGCGGTGAACGTGGTGGACCGGCTCGTGGCCTCGTTCTCCATCGCGCTCGAACAAAGCATGCCGCCTGCCGGGCAGGTGGGGATCGTCTCGCAGTCGGGAAACATCGGCAGCTTCACGATGCGCTGCATGGCCGATCGCGGCCTCGGCGTGAGCCGCTTCATCGCCACCGGCAACGAAGCCGACGTGGATGTCGCCGATGGCATCGCCGCACTGGCGAACGATTCCGCCACGCGCATCATTCTGTGTTGCATGGAGACCTGCCGCGATGCAGGAAGGCTGATCGCAGCGCTCGACATGGCACGTCGCCATCGCAAGCCGGTGATCGCGCTCAAGATCGGCGCCACCGCGCAAGGCCAGGCCGCGGCCGCCTCGCACACGGGCGCGCTGATGGGCTCGGACGCGGTGTTCGATGCGGTCTTCCGGCGCTACGGCGTGCTGCGCGTGCGCTCGTTCGAAGAACTGCTCGACGTCGGCCACGCAGCGGCCCTCCTGGGTGCGGACCGCCTGCCCACCACCGATGCAGTGACGCTGGTGGCTGCATCCGGCGGCTTCGGCATCATGATGGCCGACGCGATGGTCGAAGCCGGCATGACGCTTCCGCAACTGGCGGACACGACCCGGGCCCTGATCCGCGAAGCCGTTCCGACCGCCGGCACGAACAACCCGGTGGACGCATCGGCACAGATGTCCGCCCGGCCGGACATCCTCTTGAAGATGCTGACCGCACTGCAAGGCGATGCGGGCGGCAGCACACTGGTGCTGCTGCTCGCCCTCTCGCTGTACAACCCGCGGCTGCGCGGCGTGTACATGGAAGCGCTGTCGAAGATTCGCCAGAGCCACCCCGATCGCCTGATGGTCCTCATCAGCAAGGGCCCGGCCGATGCGGTGGCCGAGATCAATGCGCTGGGCATCCCCGTGTTCCCGAGCATCCCTGCGGCGGCCAGCGGGATGGCCGGGCTGGTTCGCCTCGGGCAACTCGCCAGTCTCTCTCCGGCAGCGGCGTACAGCGGCCCTGTCGACAAAGTCGATCCGGCTGTGTTCCGCAACGAGTTCCACGCCAAGAAGGCGCTGGCAGCCGCCGGCATCAGCGTGCCGCGCGAAGAGGTGGTTTCTTCCGCTGAAGAGGCCGTTCGCAGCGCACGGGCGACAGGCTATCCGGTGGTCCTCAAGATCGCATCGGAGGACATCGCCCACAAGACCGAAATCGGCGGCGTGGCGCTCAACCTGAAGGACGACGACGCGGTGCGCCAGGCTTATGACCGCCTGATTGCCAACGCACGCCAGCATGCGCCGGAAGCGCGTCTCGACGGCGTGCTCGTGGCACCAATGGTCCGGGGCGGCGTGGAGCTGATCGCAGGCGTTTCGCGCGACCCCGTATTCGGTCCGGTCGTCATGGTGGGGATGGGCGGCATCCACGCGGAGATCCTGAAGGACGTCGCCGTGCAGGTCGCGCCTGTTTCCGAAGAAGAGGCTGCGCGGATGATCCGCAGCCTTCGCATGTATCCGCTGCTCGACGGCGCCCGGGGCCAGGCCAAGTCCGATGTCGGCGCCGCCGCGCGCACCGTGGCAAGGCTGTCCGAGTTCGCATGCCGCCATGCGGGCGACGTGGCCGAGATCGACATGAACCCGATCCTGGTCAGGCCCGAAGGCGAGGGTGTGCTCGTGCTCGATGCGCTGATGGTTCCCACCTCTTGAAGGCTCTCATGCACACGGAAAAAAACCCGGCCATCCCGGCCGCCTCGGCGGGTCCGGCCGTCTACCGCCAATATGCGCGCGAGTGGCTCCGCGCTCATCTGCCCGGGCACATGCGTGCCGATAGCCTCGACTACCGCACACCCACGCTGGACGAGTGCCGCGACTGGGAAGCCTCCATGTACGACGCGGGCCTGGCCGGCATGACATGGCCCAAGGCCTATGGCGGCCTCGGGCTCACGCTGCGCGAACACCTCGCCGTCAACAAGGAAGTGGGCGCGCTCGCCATGCCCGAGAGCGTGAGCTCGATCGGAAAGGAACTGGCCGGCCCCATCATCCAGACCGTGGGAACGGAAGAGCAGAAGCAATTCTTCCTGCCGCGCATCCTCTCGATGCGCAACTACTGGTGCCAGGGCTTCTCCGAGCCCGACGCAGGCTCCGATCTCGCGCGTTTGCGGACCAAGGCGGTGCAGGAAGGCGACACCTGGCGCATCAACGGCCAGAAGATCTGGACCAGCGGCGCGGCCAAGGCGCACTACTGCCTGCTGCTGACGCGCACCGGCACCGTCGCCGACAAGCATCGCGGCCTGCTGATGTTCGCAGTGCCGATGGACACGCCCGGCATCCGCGTGGTGCCGATCAAGTCGATCGACGGCAAGGACTCGTTCGCCGAAGTGTTCTTCGACAACGTGGTGGTGCCTGACAGCGCAAGGCTCGGCGCGCCCGACGAAGGCTGGAACGCGGCGATCCGCGTGCTGTCGATCGAACGCGCGACCAACCGCATGTACCGCGCGTGGCGCTTCGAATGCGAACTGCGCCAGCTCGTCAACGCCTGCAAGTCCGATCCGCAGTTGTCGAAGTTGCTCGATGACGGCTATTACCAGCGCCGCATCGGCGATGTGGTCGGCGAAATCGCGGCGCTCAAGGGACTGGTCGAACGCGCGGTGGACCAGCTCGCGGCCGGCGACAGGATCGGCGCACGCGGCTCCCTGACCAAGCTGTACTGGTCCGAATGCCACCAGGCCTTCATGGGCCTCGCGCTGTCGGTCGTGTCGCAAATCAATCCGCGGTCGAGCCCGCTGGCGCAACGCGCGCGCAAGCACTTCACCGGCGCCTATCTCTATGCCCGCGCCGAAACTATCTATGCGGGCACCACCGAAGTGCAGCTGGACATCATTGCCCAACGCATCATGGATTTGCCCACGGACCTCCAGGAGTCGCTGAAATGAGCGCATCGGACAACGATCTCAAACCGGAGGAGTTCGCACAGGCCGCTGCCGATGCGATCGCAGACGCACAAGCCGCACAAGCCCGCGGCTTCCGCGAAGCCGCCGCAGTGCTTGCCAATGCGGGGCTGTGCGGCGTATGCGCAAGCGAAGATGCCGGCGGACTTGCGCTGGGCACCGAGTTCGCGCTTCCCATCGTGGCCGAGGCGGGCAAGCTGCGCCTTCAGTGGCCGCTGCTCGAAACACTGCTGATCGCAAAGGCGCTCGGCGATTCGCCGCTCGCGGCGGAGTTGGCTGGCGGCACGCGTGTCGCCACCTGGGCACTGCAAGGGAGCCTGCGGGACGGCTTTGCAGGCCACGCGCGCCATGCACGCCATTGCGACTGGGTACTGGTGGCCAACGGCCAGGGCGGCGGGGCGCTGCTGGACCTCGAATCGATCGAAATCCAGGACGACGCCTCGCTGGACCCCGACTATCCCCAGTCGTGGCTCACGCTGGACAACGCCAAGGTGCTCGCCGAGATCGATGCCCCCACCTTCGCCACTCTGCGGCGTGACGGCGAGATCCTGATTGCCGGTTGGGTCAACGGCGCGGCCGAAGGTGCGCTCGCCACCACGGCCACCTACATGGCGACCCGCGTGCAGTTCGGACGCCCTCTCTCGGCCAAGCAGGCGGTGCGCCACCTGCTGGCGCGGATGCGGCTGGTGCAGGAGGCCTCCAGCGCCGGCATCCAGCGCTTGTTGCGCAAGGACGAATACGGCCATATGCGCGCGACCGGACCGGTGCTTGCCAATGCGCTGGCGAATGCGGCCTTCGTGCTGGAGAAATCCATCCACCTGCATGGCGGGATGGGCTTCACCTGGGAAGTGCCCCTGCACTACGCCCTGCGCGAAGTGCGCAAGTTCGACGCGGCGTTCGGATCGGGATCGCTGGCGCGCCAGGCCGGACTGGACTTCATCCAGTCCGCCGCATGAATGAAGGAGTTCGAATGAATCAGGATCTGCTCGGCCGCGTGGCCCTCATCACCGGCGCAGGCGCCGGTATCGGCCGCGAGACCGCACTGCAGATGGCAGCTCGCGGCGCCATCGTCTGCGTCAACGACATCAAGGAAGAACTGGTGTTCCCGGTCGTCGACATCATCAAGGACCGTGGCGGAAAAGCATTCGCGGTGCCGATGAACATCGCCACCCGCGAAGGCATCCGCGAGGCCGTCCGACGCTCTTTCGAGCACGGCGGGCGCTTCGACATCCTGGTCAACAACGCGGCCTGGGTGCGCTACCAGGCCATCCCCGAAATCATGCCGGAGACGATGGACCGCATGCTGGACGTCGGCTTCAAATCGGTCGTCTGGAGCCTGCAGGAAGCCGTCGCGGTGATGGACCCGCAGCGCGGCGGCTCGATCGTCAATGTGGCATCGGTGGCGGCCCTGCGCTCGGCCGCCAACTCGGTGGTCTATTCGGGCATCAAGGCCGGGATCATGGGGATCACGCGTGCGGCGGCAGCGGAACTCGGCGCACGCAACATCCGTGTCAATGCGGTGTGCCCGTCGGCCGTTCCCACGGAAGGCACGCAGCGCAACCGCGATGCCGCGCGCGACGCCAACCGCATCGCGCGCACGCCGCTGGGCCGACTCGGCACGGTCGAAGATATCGCGCGCGCCATCTGTTTCCTGGCGAGCGACGAGGCGGGATTCATCACGGCGCAGGGCCTGACGGTGGACGGCGGTATCACGCTGACCAACATCTGACATTCGAAGGACACGCGCAGATGCAGACGGTCCTGATCACCGGTGCCGCTTCGGGTATCGGCCGCGATGCCGCGCGACGCTTCGCCGCCGCGGGCTGGCAATGCGTGCTCGTCGATCACAACGAACAGGCCTTGCATGCGCTGGGGCGGACATTGCCTCTACCCGCTTCGTCGGCGCATGTGCTCCGCACGATCGACCTCACCGATCCGGCGCAGATCGCATCGCTTCGCAACAGCATGCCGGCGCTGGACGCGCTCCTCAGCAATGCCGGCATGTCCGATGCATCGAACACGCCGCTGGCCGAACAATCCCCGGCACAGATGGGGCGACTGCTCGCGCTCAACCTGGCTGCGCCGGCGGCCGTGATCGACGCGTGCATGCATCTGATCAAGCCGGGCGCGCGGATCGTGAATGTCGCATCCGGCGCGGGGCTGCATGCGATTCCATGGCGCGGCGGCTACAGCCCGAGCAAGGCGGGGCTCATCGCGCAGACGCGAGCCCTCGCAGCAGCGCGGCCCGACTGGTGCGTGACCGTGCTTGCGCCCGGCTTCGTTCGAACCGAGCTGGTGGACGGGCTGATCCAGGCCGGCCGGATCAAGCCTGAGAACGCGGTCGGGAAGATTCCGCTCGGCCGCATGGCCGTCCCTGCCGAGATGGCGCAGGCGCTCTTCTTTCTGGCAAGTCCCGGCGCGGCGCCTCTGCACGGACAGGTGCTGGCGTTCAACGGTGGCTCTTCCGTCTTCGGCGGCAGCCAGCGCTTCGAGCCGGCCACGCTGGAGCCGCTGCCCCTGGACCTGCCGCTACGCCTCGAAGTCCACGGCGGAGATGCTGCGAAGTGGCAAGCCGCGACGACAGAGCCCACCGCGGCGCAGCACTACGACGCGTGTCTCGACCTGTCGCCGCTGTCCTGCGAAGGACCGGGCCTGTTGCAGGCGGTGCATGCCGCTGCCACGCGATTCCATGCGCGCTACAAGCAGCAGGCCAGCCTGACGGTGCTGCTGCCACGCACCCGCCAGGGCCGCTGGCAGGACGCCGGCGATGCCGCGGCGGCACGCATGCTGGTGTCGACCCTCGCGTGCGAATGGGGCGGTCGCGCCATGCGCATCAATGCGCTGGAAGTGCCGGAAGACCTCGATCCGGAATCACTCCACCCGCTGCTGCGTTTCGTCTGCGGCCCAGCCGCGCAGTACCTCACGGGGCAGACGCTGGTATGCGGCGGCGCCGCTCAAGGAGAGGCACGATGAGCGCGCAGCCGGAAAGCATCACCGACGCCGGGCTCGCGCGGATCAAGGACAACTTCATCGCCGAGCGCGGCTACTGGCGCCCCTGGACCGAGACGATGCTGCAGGCGTGCCCCGGCTTCGTCGCGCAATACGCACGCTATGCCGGCTATCCCGCACGCACCGGGCCGCTCTCGCCGCGCATGGTCGAGCTCATCTATGTAGCGCTCGACAGCTCTTCGTCTCACCTCTTCGAATCAGGACTGCAGATGCACATGAAGCGCGCGCTCGAAGTCGGCGCGACGCAGGCCGACATCTTCGACGTGCTGCACCTCTTGGCCGTGCAAGGGGTCGCCAGTGTGGGGCAGGCCGCCGACATCCTCGCGGAGCTCGCCGGTACGGATGCAGCCGGGTCGATCGGCGACGCGCTTCGGGGCCGGATCGATTCGCTCGGTCCTGCACATGGGCTTTCCCTTGCCGCTATTGCAAGGATGGACCCCGGCTATGCCGAGGTGCTGCTCGACTTCATCGAACAAGGCCGGCCTGGAGGCGGCCTCAGCGCGGCGGAGCGCAGTCTGGTGCAGGTGGCATTGCACGCGTGCTTCACTGCCTTCAATCCCGAAGCGACGAGGCAGATGCTGTCGGTCGCGCTTTCGCAGGGCATACCGCCGGCCGAACTGCTGCAGGCCATCCAGTTGGGATCACACCTGGCGGTGCATGGCACTGCCCTGGGTGCGAATGTCTTTCGGCAATTGCAGCCACCGCAGCAGCTCTCGTCATAGCCGTCAGCTCTTGCCCGCCTTGGCCCGCGAACGCACCGCAGGCTTTCGCGCAACGGCGCGGACCGGCCCGCGCTGCTCCCCCGCTCGCGCCGTGCGCATCAAGAGGCTTTCCGTCGAAGTCACACCGACGATGCGCGCCAGTTGCCGGCTGATGCTGACGTAGGCATGGCCGATGCGGCTGTCGAAGTAGAGCGAATCGCCGCGCTCCAGACGCACGACCTCCCCGACTTCGAAATGCACTTCGATCGTGCCCGAGAGGACGTACGCAAACTCCTCGCCGTCATGGCGCGCGAAGTCCTCGGGTCCTTCAATGCGCCGCGCGTGCACGGTGCCGATCACCGGGCTCATGAGCTTTCCGGTGGCGGTCGTGCCCAGGAATTCGTAGGCAAAGGAAAGGCCGCGATACACCACGCCCTTTCCGGATCGCGTCACGACCGGCGCCTGCAGGGCCGTCGTCTTCACCCCTTCGCCCGCGAACATGGCGTTCATGTCCATCTTCAGTGCGCGGCCCAGGGCTGCGAAGTTCTCGTAGCCCAGCGCCAGTTGCCCGCGTTCCGCACGCGAGATGGTCGGCACCGAAACGCCTGAGAGTTCCGACAACTGCTGCAGCGTCCAGCCGAGGCTCTTGCGGGCGCTTCGCAAACGGCGTCCGAAGGTCTCGCGGTCCAGCAACTGGCCCTCGGGCTGCGCGTCCTCGCTCTCGCGCGGCTTCATGGATTCATCCTCGATCTCCTGTGTGTCTCGGCGGGCCTGCCCAGCAGGGATTCTGCCAGCCGGCGCTATGGACAGGGCTGCTTCATGGCCTGGATTTTGCGTCAATGCAAATTGCGAATCCGCAAATTTACCAATGTAGAGCGATGAGTGTTTTCCCTGAAATACCCCGACAGTTTTTGCGTATCCGCAAATTTGTGCCTACACTCCGCGTCTTCTGAATCGCGCCACCCGACCACCGCTCTTCCAAACCATGACTTCCGAGACCGCCGCCATTCAAGCCGACTTCCTCGTGATCGGTGCGGGCATCGCAGGCGCATCCGTCGCCCACTGGCTTGCACCGCATGGGCGCACCATCGTGCTCGAGCGCGAATCACAGCCCGGCTATCACTCGACCGGGCGTTCGGCGGCCCTCTTCATGGAAAGCTATGGCACCGAGCAGGTGCGCGCGCTCACGCTGGCCAGCCGCGCATTCTTCGAGTCGCCGCCAGCGGGCTTCACCGAGCATCCGCTGCTGACGCCTCGCGGCGCGATGATGGTCGGGACGCCCGAGCAGCACGCCGAACTCGACGCGCACTGGGAGGTGCTCAGCGCGATGTCGCCCCGTGCTCGCCGCCTGACGCCTGCCGAAGCGTGTGCGCTCGTCCCGGCCCTGCGCGCCGAGTTGCTGCACGGCGCCGTCTACGAACCGGATGCCGCCGACATGGACGTGCACGCAATCCATCAGGGCTATTTGCGCGGCATGCGGCGCGCCGGTGGCACGCTGGTGTGCGATGCCGATGTGTCGCAGATGCGGCGCGTGGGCGGCCGCTGGCAATTGACCGCAGGAGCGGCGACGTACGAAGCCCCGGTCGTGCTCAATGCAGCCGGTGCGTGGTGTGACGTGATCGGGCAACTCGCCGGCGCACTGCCGCTGGGCCTTCAGCCGTGCCGCCGGTCGGCATTCATCTTTGCCGCCTCGCCCGATCAGGATCCCAGCCATTGGCCCATGGTGCACGGCGCGACGGAAGACTGGTACATCAAGCCGGATGCCGGCATGTTGCTTGGCTCACCCGCCAACGCAGACCCTGTCGATCCGCAGGACATCCAGCCCGAAGAGCTGGACATCGCCATGGCCATCCACCGCATCGAGGAAATGACCACGCTGCAGATCCGCCGGCCCACGCGCACCTGGGCGGGGCTGCGTTCCTTCGTGGGCGACGGCAACCTCGTCGGCGGCTTCGACGATCAGGTCGAGGGCTTCTTCTGGATCGCCGCCCAAGGGGGCTACGGCATCCAGACTTCCGCCGCAATGGGCGAGACCTGCGCCGCACTCGCGCGCGGGCTGCCGGTGCCCCCGCACCCTTCTTCCTTCGGCCTCACCGAAGAGATGCTGAGCCCGCGACGTCTGCGCAAGCAGGACGTCGTCGCTGTCTGATTCCATTCGTCATTCACAAAGGAGTACTCCGCCGTGCGTGTCTTCAGCGCTTCCCTCGCCACCGAAACCAACACCTTCGGACCCATGCCGACCGGCCTGGCGTCGTTCCGTGATCGCGGCTACTTCCCGGCCGGCAAGCATCCCGATTCGATGATGCTGTTCTCCGGGCCCCTGTGGGCTGCGCGCCTGCGCGGCAAGGAAGCCGGCTGGACGCTCATCGAAGGCATGGTCGCCGCAGCCCAACCCAGCGGCACCACGACGCGCCATGCCTACGAGTCCCTGCGCGACGAGTTGCTGCGCGACCTGAAGGCCGCCCTGCCGGTGGACGTGGTGCTGCTCGGTCTGCACGGTGCGATGGTGGCCGATGGCTACGACGACTGCGAAGGCGACCTTCTGCAGCGCGTGCGCGCGCTGGTCGGCCCGGACACGGTCGTCGGCGCCGAACTCGACCCGCACTGCCATCTGACACCCGAGATGGTGAAGCACGCCAACATGCTCATCGCCTTCAAGGAGTACCCGCACACCGACGTGCTCGAACGCGGCCTGGAACTGGTGGACCTGTGCGTGGCTGCTGCGCAGAAGAAGATCAGCCCGGTCGCCGCCGTGGTGGACACCGGCTTGATCCTCACGGTCCACACGTCCCGCGAACCCGCGCGCGGCTTCGTGCAGCGCATGCAATCGCTCGAGGGCAAGGACGGCGTGCTCTCCGTCTCTCTGGCGCACGGCTTCAGCTGGGGCGACGTGCCCGGCATGGGCACCAAGACGCTGGTCTACACCGACGGCGATGCCGCAAAGGCGCAAGCGCTGGCACGCCAGCTCGCGGACGAGGTGATCGGCATGCGCGATGCGCTGACCGTGAACTATCCCGCCATCGATGCCGCGCTGGACGAGGCGGTGGCCTTCAAGGGCGGCCCGGTGGTCATGGCGGACGGCGCGGACAACGCAGGTGGCGGCGCCGCGAGCGATTCGACCTTCGTGCTGCAGCGCATGCTCGAGCGGGGAATTACGAATGCCGCGCTCGGCCCGCTGTGGGACCCGATCGCCGTGCGCATCGCCTTCGATGCCGGTGAAGGCGCGCGCCTTCCGATGCGCATCGGCGGCAAGATCAGTCCGCTTTCAGGTCAGCCGCTGGACCTGGACTGCACCGTCAAGGCGCTCAAGCCCGCACTTGTGATGACGGGTCTCGCGGGCACGCCCACGGCAATGGGCGATTGCGCGCTCGTCGAAGTCGCCGGCATCGAGATCGTGCTGATCACGCTGCGCAATCAAGCCATGGGCACGGACCTCTTCACGCAGCTCGGCTGCGACCTCACGGCCAAGCGGCTCATCGTGGTGAAGTCTTCGCAGCATTTCTATGCGTCCTTCTCCAAGGTGGGCAAGCACGTGATCTATGTCGCCGCGCCGGGCTCGGTGACGCTCGACCTCAACACCCTGCCCTATCAGAAGATCCAGCGCCCCAAGTGGCCGATGGATGCACTGGCTGCCTGACACGCGAACCTCTTCCCCCTCCCTTGTGACGACCCTTCCCGGAGTTCCGACGATGAAACGACGCACCCTTGCTGCCCTGGCCGCCCTTGGCGCCCTCACGCTGGGCATGCTCAGCCCGGCCGCGATGGCGCAGGCGCAGGCGCCAGCGAAGACCCTTCGCATCGTGGCGCATGCCGACCTGAAGATCCTCGATCCGACCTTCACCACGGCCTACATCTCGCGCAACTTCGGCTACATGGTCTATGACACCCTGTTCGCGCAGGACACCACCGGCAAGCCCCAGCCCCAGATGGTGGAGAAGTACACCCAGTCGCCAGACGGCAAGCAGTGGAGCTTCACGCTGCGCCCGGGACTGAAGTTCTCCGACGGCTCGCCCGTCACGCCCGCGGACGCCATCGCCTCGCTGCAACGCTGGACCAGCCGCGACAGCCTCGGCCGCGCGCTGGCGGCAAACGGCGCCGAATGGAAGGCGGTCGACGCCCGCACCTTCACCCTGGCGCTGAAGGAGCCCTTCGGCATGGTGCTGGACGCGCTCGCCAAGCCTTCGGGCTACCCGGCGTTCATCCTGCCTGAGAAGCTCGCCAAGCTGCCTGCCACCTCTCCGATGACCGAAGTGCTGGGTTCCGGTCCCTTCGTCTTCAAGCGCGACGAATGGGTGCCTGGCAACAAGGCGGTCTTCGTGCGCAACACGCAATACGTGCCGCGCACAGAGCCGGTCAATGGCCTCTCCGGCGGCAAGAAGAGCAACTTCGATCGCGTGGAATGGCTCTACCTGCCCGACGCAAACAGCGCCGTGGCCGCCTTGCAGCGCGGCGAGGTGGACCTGATCGAACAGCTCCCGCCGGACTACATCGCACCGCTGCGCGCCGACAGCAAGATCAAGGTGGGGACCGGCGGCAGCTACCAGGCCTTCCTGGTGCTCAACCAGCTGCATCCGCCCTTCGACAACATCAAGGCCCGCCAGGCTTTCCAGATGGCCGTGAACCAGGAGCGGTTCGTCGCGGCAATGGGCTACCCGGCGGACATGCGCATGGCCTACTGCCACACCTACTTCATCTGCGGCAGCCCCAACGACACGGCGGCCGGCTCGCAGGGTCACGCCAAGCCGGACCTCGCGAAGGCCAAGGCGCTCCTGGCCGAGTCCGGCTACAAGGGCGAGAAGGTTGTGCTGCTGGTGCCGACAGACGTCACCTACCTCAATGCGCTCGCGCTCATGGCCGCGCAGACCCTGCGCAGCATTGGCGTGAACGTCGACATGCAGTCGATGGACTGGGCCTCGATCGGTGCCCGCCGCGCCAAGCGCGACGCACCATCGGCAGGCGGCTGGAACGTGTACGTGACCGTTGCCGGCGAGTTCGATGCCAACTCGCCCATCACCAATGCCTACCTGAGCCCGGCCTGCGGCAATTCCTTGCCCGGCTGGCCTTGCGACAAGGAACTCGACGCCTTGCGCGCCGCCTGGCTCCAGGCCACCGATGCTTCCCAGCGCAAGCCGCGACTCGACGCATTCCAGGCCCGCGCCTTCGAAGCCGTGCCCTACATCAACGCGGGCCAGTATTCCGCCGTCTATGCCGCGCGCGCCGATCTCAAGGGCCTCGACAAGCTCTGGGGCGGCATGCCGCTGGTCTGGGCACTGGACAAGTAAGACTGCACGCAAGCGCCAACCATGGGCTACATCCTGCGTCGCCTTGTCGCCACCCTGCCTGTCATGGCGGTGGTGGCGGTGGTGGTCTTCCTGCTGATCCATCTGTCGCCGGGAGATCCGGCCGCGCTCATCGCGGGCGACCTTGCCACCGAGGACGACATCCGCCACTTGCGCGAGGCTCTGGGACTGAACCTGCCGATCTGGCAGCAGTTCCTGATCTGGATCGGCAAGCTGGCGACGGGTGACTTGGGCACGTCGATCTTCACGCAGGTCCCGGTGACGACCCTGCTCGGCCAGCGCATCGAGCCCACGCTGACGATTGCCTTGGTCACGATGCTCTTCACGATCCTGATCGCCATTCCGCTCGGCACGCTCGCCGCGCATCGCGCGGGCAGTTGGGTCGATCGGCTGGTGATGCTGTTCGCGGTGCTTGCGTTCTCGGTGCCCTCGTTTCTGGTGGGTTACCTGCTGGTCTACGGCTTCGCCATCCGGCTGCCGTGGTTCCCGGTGCAAGGCTATGTGCCAATGAGCGAGGGCCTCGGCCCGTGGCTGCGAAGTATCGTTCTGCCCTGCGTGAATCTTGCACTGGTCTACATCGCTTTGGTCACGCGAATGACGCGCGCGACGGTGATGGAAGTGCTGCACGAAGATTACATCCGCACCGCGCGCGCCAAGGGCCTGGGTGTGCTGCCCGTGCTGGGCCACGCGTTGCGCAATGCGGCAGTGCCTATTGCAACGACGGTGGGCGTCGGCATCGCATTGCTCATCGGCGGCGTGGTCGTGACGGAGACGGTGTTCGCCATTCCGGGCGTGGGGCGGCTGGTGGTCGATTCGGTTCAACGACACGACTATCCAGTGATTCAGAGCGTGCTGTTGCTCTCTGCGGGGGTCTATGTGGTGATCAATTTGCTGATCGATCTGAGTTATCAGCTCTTCGATCCTCGGATCCGGTATTGAGATGAAGCCCATCGTGCTTGGAATGCTGAAGCGAGGGCTGGGGCGGGATCGCGCCGACGGCGTACTCTGCTCCGCGAATGTCCCCCGGCCTTTGGCCTCCTCCTTTATTTCGCTGCGCAGAGCACACCATCGTCGCGATCCATGGGCGCAGCGGTGGTTGATCCGCCGGCACAACACGAGCGTCACTGTGGCGAGGATGCCCGGTGGTCCCCGCAGCGAAATAAAGGAGGAGGCGAAGCCGGGGGACATTCGCGGAGGGGACCACCGGGCGTCCTCGCCACACACCCCCACCGCTTCAATGCAGCCTTCCACTGCATCCCATAGCTCCTGACACGAGGCACAACAACCCGATGTCCGCCGTCCCCCTATCAAAGACCGCACCACCGAGCGATGAATCGGTGTTCGTTCCTCCGCGCTGGCGGTGGGTGCGCAAGCATCCGACCCTCATCGTCGGCGCCGTGCTGCTGTTGGTCATGGCCGCGATTGCCTTGGCAGCCCCGTGGATTGCCACCCACGACCCCCAAGATATCGACCCGCTCGCGCGCATGCAGCCGCCTTCGTCGGAACATTGGTTCGGCACGGATGCACTCGGCCGCGATGTGTTCAGCCGCACTGTCTGGGGAGGACGCGTCTCGCTGATCGTCGGCATCAGCGTGGCCGTGGTTTCGACACTGCTTGGCGTGATGCTCGGGCTGGCGGCGGGGTTTGTGCGGCGCATCGATGGCTTTGTCATGCGCATCATGGATGGGCTGATGGCCATCCCCGGCATCCTGCTGGCGATTGCGCTGATGGCGGTGACGCGCGCAAGTCTCGCTACCGTGATCGTCGCGATCATCGTGCCCGAGGTGCCTCGCGTGGTGCGGCTCGTGCGGTCGCTGGCGCTCACGTTGCGCGAACAGCTCTTTGTCGAAGCCGCACACGCCGTGGGCACGCGGCTGCCGGTCATTCTGCTGCGCCATGTGCTGCCGAACATGGTCGCGCCGCTGGTGGTGCAGGCCACGTTCATCGCTTCGTCCGCGGTGCTGATCGAAGCGGCGCTTTCGTTTCTCGGTGTCGGCGTGCCGCCCACCACGCCCAGCTGGGGAAACATGATGGCTGAAGGGCGCAACTTCGTGGCCGTGGCTTTCCACATCATTCTTTATCCAGGGATGCTGCTGGCTGCCACGGTGCTCGCCATCAACCTGTTAGGCGACGGCCTGCGCGATGCGCTGGACCCGCGCCTGGCACGTCAACTCTGAAGCGAGGCTCTTCGGATGAACCGCATGGACATTCCCGCACGCACCGCGCCACCAGCAAGCAAAGGACATGGCGAGGTCCTGCTCGAGGTGGACAACCTCTACACCCGCTTCGACACGCTCGACGGCCCGGCGCGTGCAGTGGATGGTGTCTCCTACACCGTGCGCGCCGGACAGACGCTGGGCGTGGTCGGCGAATCGGGCTGCGGCAAGAGCGTCACGGCCATGTCGATCATGCGGCTTCTGCCCACGCCACCGGCACGCCTGTATGGCGCGGTTCGGCTGCGGGGCACCGATCTGCTTTCGCTCAGCGAAGCGGAGATGCGCGCCATTCGCGGCAACCGCATCTCGATGATCTTCCAGGAGCCGATGACCTCGCTCAATCCGGTGCTGACGGTGGGCCGGCAGATCGCGGAGACGGTTCGCCTGCATCAGAAGGGGAGCCGCGCCGAGGCGATGGCACGCGCGGTGGAGATGCTGCGCCTGGTGCAGATCCCGGAGCCGGAGCGCCGCGCGAAGGAGTATCCGCACCAGCTCTCGGGCGGCATGCGCCAGCGCGTGATGATCGCGCTCGCACTGGCGTGCAACCCGGAAGTGCTGATCGCCGACGAGCCCACGACGGCGCTCGACGTCACTATCCAGGCCCAGATCATCGATCTGATCAAGCGCCTGCAGAAGGAGTTGGGCATGGGCGTGGTGATGATCACGCACGATCTCGGCGTGGTGGCGGAGAGCTGCGACGAAGTCGCCGTGATGTATGCCGGGCGCAAGGTCGAAGAGGCTGATGTGCAGGACCTGTTCGACCGGCCACTGCACCCCTACACCCGCGCGCTGATGGCGTCGATGCCATCGATGAACACCCGCAGCCCGCGACTGACCGAGATCCCCGGGCTCGTGCCTTCGCCGCTGGCGCCGCGCCGAGGCTGCGCCTTCGCGGCCCGCTGCAGCCTCGCCAACGCGCGCTGCAGTGCGGAGATTCCGGGCCTGACAGAGCAAGGGAACGGCCACCGCGTGGCCTGCTTCGCGGTCGAGGAAGGCCGCTATACCCCATCCACGCCGGAGGCAGCGAGCGCATGACCGCGAACAACACCCTGCTGCGGGTCGAAGGCCTGCGCAAGCACTACAGCAGGCCTGAGCGCTGGCTCTCGCGCCCGCAACCGCCGGTCCAGGCGGTGGACGATGTCTCTTTCACGGTGGCGCGCGGCGAGACACTGTCACTTGTCGGCGAATCGGGCTGCGGCAAGACCACGACAGCCAAGTCCGTGATGCGGCTGATCGAACCCACGTCCGGTTCGGTGCTGCTCGATGGCGAGGACCTTCTCAAGCTCAGTCCCACGCAGATGCGCCAGCGCCGGCGCGACGTGCAGATCATCTTCCAGGACCCCTATGCGTCGCTGAGCCCGCGCCTGAAGGCTGGCGAGATCGTGGCCGAGCCACTGAAGAACTTCGGTGATCAATCCGCCGCCGAGCGTCGCGAGCGCGTGCAGTGGTTGTTCAGCAAGGTGGGCCTGCGGCCCGAGGCGATCGACAAGTACCCGCACGAGTTCTCGGGTGGGCAGCGACAGCGCCTGGGCATCGCGCGCGCGCTGGCGATGCAGCCCAAGCTCATCGTCTGCGACGAACCGGTGTCGGCCCTCGATGTGTCGGTGCAGGCCCAGGTCGTCAATCTCTTGATGGACTTGCAGGCCGAGTTCGGGATCGCCTATCTCTTCGTCGCGCACGATCTCTCGGTGGTCCGCCACATCAGCCACCGTGTGGCTGTGATGTATCTCGGCCGCATCGTCGAATTGGCCGACCGCGACACCTTGTTCAACGCGCCGAGCCATCCTTACACGCAGATTCTGTTGTCGGCGGTGCCCGTGCCGAACCCGCGCTTGCCGGCACAGCGGATGCTGCTGCAGGGCGATCCGCCAAGCCCCGCCAATCCGCCTTCGGGCTGCCGCTTTCACACGCGCTGCCCGCTTGCCCAACCGGTCTGCAAGGAACAGGCGCCGCCGCTGTCGGCGCGCCCGGTCCCTGCCGGATCGGACGGCACGCAGGAGCACTGGGTGGCTTGCCACTTCCGTTGAGCGGCACCGCCGCCCTTTCGTTCAGGAGTCTTTCAGGAGTCGACCATGACAACCAAGCACCATGACCTGCTGATCCGCGGCGGCACCGTGATCGACGGAACGCGCGCACCCCGCTTCGATGCCGACGTGGCGGTGCGCAATGGCCGCATCAGCGCGATCGGCGATCTTCGCGATCACAGCGCAGACAGCGTGATCGAAGCCGCCGGCCGCATCGTCGCGCCGGGCTTCATCGACTCGCACACGCACGACGACCAGGCCGTGCTGTCGCAGGCGACCATGCCCTTCAAGGTCTCGCAGGGCGTGACGACCGTCATCGCCGGCAACTGCGGCATCAGCGCCGCGCCGCTGCGTGCCGAGATGGAATTGCCCATGCCGCTGAGCCTGCTGGACATGCCCGCCAAAGATCGCTTCACGACCTTCCGCGACTACCTCGATGCGTTGCGCGCGCAACCTTCGTCGGTCAACGTGGCGGCAATGGTGGGGCATTCCACGCTGCGTGCAGTCACCATGGACTCCACCGACCGCGAAGCCACGCCCGAAGAGATCGCGCAGATGCAGACGCTCGTCGAAGAGGCGATGGAAGCGGGCGCCATCGGCCTTTCGACAGGCACGTTCTATCCACCGGCGGCCAAGGCCACCACCGAGGAGATCATCGAGGTCTGCCGCCCGCTCAGCGCGCGCAACGCGCTCTATGTCACGCACATGCGCGACGAAGGCGATCAGGTGATGGAGTCGCTCGACGAGACCTTCCGCATCGGCCGCGAACTGGGCGTGGCGGTCGTCGTCTCGCATCACAAGGTGCAGAACACGCAGAACTTCGGCAAGTCGCAGACCACGCTGCCGCACATTCGAGAGGCCATGAAGAGCCAGCGCATCTGCCTGGACTGCTATCCCTACACCGCCGGCTCCACCATGATCCGCGCGGACCGCGGGATGCTCGACTGCCGCGTGCTCATCGCGGACAGCCAGCCGCACCCTGAATGCGCAGGCCGCGACCTGGACGACATCGCGCGCGAATGGGGCGTCGACAAGGTCGAGGCATCGCGCCGTCTCCAGCCCGGAAGCGCTATCTACTTCCTCATGGACGAGAACGACGTGCAGCGCATCCTCGCCTTCGATGAAACCATGATCGGCTCCGACGGCATTCCGCTCGGCGAGAAGCCGCATCCGCGCCTGTGGGGTACCTTCCCGCGCGTACTGGGTCACTACAGCCGCGACGTGGGGCTGTTCCCACTGGAGACGGCGGTCTGGAAGATGACCGGTCTCACCGCACGCAACTTCGGGCTGCACGAGCGCGGCGCGCTCAAGGTCGGGCATTGCGCCGACATCGTCGTTTTCGACGCCGGCACGATCCGCGACTCAGCGAGCTACGAAGCCCCGAAGACCCCGGCCGAGGGCATCGAGGCCGTCATCGTGAACGGCCTCGTCACCTGGAAGCACGGCGCGCACACGGGAGCGCGCAATGGGCAGGTCATTACCCGGCAATCCTCGAACCCACAACAACAGCAAGGTGCACAGCCATGAACATCGAACGCATCCCCTCCCCTTTGCCGGTCCCGTTCTCCAAGGCAGTGCGAGCCGGTGGTTTTCTGTTCCTCTCGGGCGTGCTCGCGATGGACGCGAAGGGCGGCGTGATCGACGGCGACGTGCAGGTGCAGACCCGCGCCGTCCTGGAACGCATCGCGCAGACACTCGGGGAATGTGGCACCAGCATGGCCAGCGTGATTCGCGCGACCATCTGGCTGTCGGACCTCGACGACTTCGCCGCTTTCAACCAGGAGTACGCAAAGCACTTCCCGGACGGCCTGCCTTCGCGCTCTTGCGTGCAGGCCGTGCTCTACAAGGGCGCGAAGGTCGAGATCGAGGTTCAGGCCCTCGACGTTCGCCAGTGATCAAGGTTCATTGATTCTCACGCGCCACCCAGCATCGCGGCAGGATTGGGAAGGCGCGGTGGATTCGGCGCACCGGCCCTGACCCGGCGTACCTCCGGCTCTTCACTTGAAAGCCTCTTCGAAGCGGACGCGCTGGATGCGCGTTCGCAGTCGTTCGGTACCACGAGCACGTCCGTGTCCGAGCGGCCGATGATGCGATTGGCGGTGCTCTCCAGAAAGAGATCCCTCAGTCGCGACGAGGGTCGCCTGCCAACGACGATGAGCTCGGCACCGCTGTTCTGCTGTTGCACGATCGTCTGCCGCGCGGCGTCGCCGTGGCCGACGGCCGACAGCACCCGGTTGCGCCTCGAATCGTACGAATCGGTCAGCCAGAACATCCGGTCCTGTGCGTAGCGCCGGCATTCGCTGCGGTAAGACCTGATGGCCCGATCCGAGACCTCGGCGTAGCGGAGCTTCATCTCATTGGCCGTGCTCACCGCATGGAAGAGCTCGACACGCGCCGATGGATTGAGCGCAAAGCCAAGATCAACGAGCCCGCGTGACGCCTCGGAGAAATCCACGGCAACGATCAGGCGGCGGTAGTCATGTTCGGCTTCGCGTCGCACGACGAGAACGGGCCTTCGGACGGTTCGCAGCAGCTCTTCAACCGGCTGCCCCAGGAAGAATGTCCTCAAGCTTCGGACGGTGGCCGTGCCCCAGACGACGAGGTCGGCGCATCTCGCTTCGGGGAGGACATCCTCGAACGTGAACGCGAGCCTGCCTGCCGCACGCACACGAATGCCATGGCGCTGCCTGAGCTGCAGGGCGTGGTGCGTCAGCCTGCAGGCAGCATCGCCAGGGGGAGCCTCTCCGGGATATGCAAGGTAGACGAGCTTGAGCGTCGCGCCGTGCTCCGCGCACAGGAGTGCTGCTCGCGCGAGCGCGTTGTCTCCCTGCGGGGAGAAATCAGTCACGGCAAGAATGGAGTGAGGAGTCATGGCAATTCCTTTCGATCCTTTCGATACTTTCGAAAAGGCTAGCGCCAGCCTTCCAACGCGCAAGTCGCGATGAAGGGAAAGCGGGGTGAAGGTCAGCGACTACCGGGAGTAGTCCCCGGCAGCCTCGGGCTGGTACTGGATGGCGGCGATTTCGGCTTCGCACGCTTCGCCTGTGGGCGTGAGCCACTTGGCGACGTCGCCGGTCCTCAGGCCCAGGAGATTGATCCCCACCGGCGAGAGCACCGAGATGTAGCCGGCCGCGGGCTGGGCATCGCCCGGGTAGCAAATCGTGAGCACCTGGCGCCTGCGCGTATGCACGTCGACGACTTCGACGCGCGAATACATCGTGACGACGTCAGCTGCGACGGCGCGCGAGTTCGTGACCTCCGCGCTGGCGAGCAGGTCCGCAAGCGGGGGTGGAAGCTGCTGGCCCAGGAGCTTCGTGAGGCGGGCGAAATCAAGTTCGGTGAGCGTGCGCTCACCGTGAACAACTGCATGCATGGTTGCACTCCATCGAATGCGAGTGCCGTCTGTGAATGGCACCCGCGGACGCGCGGGGGAGGTGCCCGGCGGTGGATGGTTGCGCTGAAGAGGAGAGAGCGGACCGCCGGGCTTAGGAGTGTGCTGGCGTCAGCTGACGACGTGCCTTCTTTGCGGCCGCACGTGCGCGGGTCGCTGCGCGAAGCAGCGTGCCCGGGGCAACGAGGGAGCAAATCAAGGGGGTGGTCATGGACGCAATCATAAGCAGTCGGCATGCATTCCGCATCATTTCAGGCCGATGCCCTCACGACGCCTGCCAGATTCATGCGCCATCGACGGCCGGCGCATGACAGGCCGCGCACAGCTTGTTCCCGTCAGGATCTCGAAAGTACGCGCCGTAGTAGTTGTCGTGGTACTGAGGGCGTAGGCCGGGTGGTCCCTCGCAGATGCCACCGTTCTGCAACGCGGTTTCGTACGCGGCACGCACGACTGCGCGAGACGTCGCGGCAAAGGCGGTCATCTGCCCATTGCCGGGGTTGTGCGGCTGCCCGTTGAATGGCTTGCAGATGACGAACAACGGGCGTGCGCCCCCTTGACTGTTCCAGCCGGCCCATGGCCTCTCTCGCTCACAGAAGCGCAGTTCGACGCCCAAGCTGTCCATCACGGCGCTGTAGAAGTTCAGCGCGCGTTCGAATTCGGTGACGCTGATGAAGATGTGGGAAAACACTTTGGCTCCTCAGGCTGGGGGGCGGGCAAGCGGGCTGAAAAACGATTGCAGGCAAGGTCTTTCTACGCCACTGTAGCCCGAGGATCCACAGACAGAAATGGGCCCGCTGGTCAGTCGCGCCCAGCAGGAGCGCGTGCAGCGCTATGTCCGCCCGCGCCTCGACTGACGGCCGAGCCGCAGTCGGCGCAGTTCAAGCGACGGCCCGCCTTCTCGTCGACGGTTCGGCCTCGTGCAGATAGGTGGTCAATCCATCCTTGGCCGGCGCAGCGGAATTGAGCAGCATCACTGCGCTCACTTGTCCGCGGTGACCTGTTCCGTGCGTGATGACGTGCATGAGCATCTCCTCCCGCGACATGCAGCCTGGCGCACCGTCAGTGAAGACGAAATCGATGGGTTCGGCCAGCTGGTCCGCATCGAGCGTCGACACATAGTCGATGTACGCCTGGTCGCTCTTTCTGAGATCAGCGGATAGATCGCGCAGGGTCGGCATGTCCGTCAAGTTGGCCGACGTGTAAGCGTGGGCTTCTCGCTTCATGTGTGCGGCGAATATGCGATCGACCACATAGGTGTGGCTCAACGCCCTGACTGCCAATGGAGTGATCGCGGACTTGTCGTCCAGCCGGGCCAGCGCCGTCAAGAGCTGGTCGTTCGCCCAGGCCTTGTATCTGAAGAGGCGGTGCAGTGTGTCGTCCATTTCATGGGTCTCCTGAAGGTGTGCGCGCGACCGGACCGTGGGTGCAAGAAGAAGGGGCTCCTGAGTGCATTCCGTGCGCGTGTACTTAGAATACGAGCGAACATTTGCTTTTTCTACTCGCATTGGCGGCAGTCAAAAATGGCACGAAAGCCGGTCATTGGCCCCAGGAAAATCGCCACCCAGGCACGATCGCGCGCCACTGTGGACAGCCTCGTCGAGGCAACTGCTCGCATTCTGGTCAAGGAGGGCTTCGACAAGGCCAGCACCAATCGCATCGCGGAGGTGTCGGGGATAAGCGTCGGTTCGCTCTATCAGTATTTCCCGAGCAAGGAGGCTCTCGTGGTCGCAGTGATCGAGCGCCACCAACACCAGATCATGCGAACAGTACGCAGTGGCCTGGCACGAGTCTCGTCGGAGCCGCTGCAGGAGGCCATGCGCCAATTCGTCAGGATTGCGGTGAAGGCCCACCGTGTCGATCCCGAGCTGCATCGAGTGCTCGCGGAGCAGATTCCGCGCATTGGAAAGCTCGAGAAGGTAGAAACCTTCAGCCGCGAAAACTTCGGTCTGTTCAGGGACTATCTCGAAGGCGCCCGGGACGAGCTTGGAGTCGATGACCTCGAGCTCGCATCCTTCGTATGTGTCACGACCATCGAGGCGTTGACGCATAACGCGGTGCTGCACTATTCAAAGGCGCTGACGGAACATCAAATGGAAGCGCTCATCGACGAGGGCGCGCGGCTTGTGACTGGCTATCTGAAAGGCCATGGCTGAAGCATGTCCGAGCGCCTCGGATGCATCCCTTGTCCTACGCGCCCCTGGCTCCTATTCTCAAAATTCATGCGTATGCGCCTATCGGCAAATCAGGGAATGTCCGACGTCCTCACGTCCGGCGTATGGAAGACTTTCAGGCGGATCCGCACGACTCGTGAAAGGAGAACGCAGTGAAACGTCGCAAGCTACTCGTCATTGGTGCATCGCTGGCATCGTTGCTGGCCGGCGGTGCCTACGCACAGGACAAGCCCGCCAAGCAGGCCGAGATCAGGGCAAAGGCCATGCAGGCGCTCGAGGACTTCTACAAGGCCGATCCCAAGATCAAGACCGCCGTAGGCAAGGCCCCCGGCTACGCCGTGTTCACGACCTACGGTTTGAGCTTCGGGCTTGGCGGAGCGGGCGGGAAAGGCATAGCCCACGACAGCAAGTCCAAAAAGGACACATACATGAACATCGCTCAGGCGAGCGCAGGCCTGCAGATCGGGGCCTCCGATACGCGCTATCTCTTCGTGTTCAAGGACGCCAAGTCGCTGGCCGACTTCATCGACAACGGCTGGGATGCCTCGGCCGGCGCTGCCGCGGGCGCGGGCACCGGCAGGGACGAGGCCAATGTTGGGGTGGGTGCTGTCGCGTTCTCGGGCGGCACCGCTTACGTGCTGACCAAGGCCGGCTTGCAGGCGGGGGTGTCCCTCGGAGGCTCGAAGGTCTGGAAGGACAAGGACCTGAACTAAGCGCCGTGTTCAAACAACCGACGCCTATTCCATGCGCCGGCTGCGCGCTGGGCATGCTCGGCTCTTTTCTACGATGGTGAGCTTCAGGAGCGCGCAGCCCATGTCGCTACTGCTTGCCGCCAGTGGCATCGTGCGCCTGCTGGTTGCCGAAAGTCAGTGGCGCCGTGTTGCAAGCGAGCACTGTTTGCCCCGTGCCGGTCAGTTTGATCAGAACCAGCGCCGTGTCTTTGGTACCCGGCTCTCCGCCGTCGGTGAAGGTAAATGCAATTTCTGCCGGCAGTCCATTGAAAGTACCGGTTCCCGCTCCGTCGAAGGTATCAAAGCCTGCATTCGGCGGCTGCTGGATAGCGTCCAGTGTCACTACAGACTGCCTTCTGTCAGCGTGGTCAGATGGAAGTTGTCGCCGCCCGACAAATTGATCTCGAGATTGTTGGGCTCGGCCAAAGTGGCCGGTGGATCGCCCTTGCAATGCAGCTCAAAGCCGTGCGTCACTTTTTGTTGGCTCTGGTCACTGCACACAAAGCTTCCGCCCCCGGTCATCCGACCGAGTTGATGAGCCCACGTGGGACCCATCGTCGTCGCCGCAGCTATGGCGGCGGAGCAAAGCACAGCCTTTCCTAGCAGTTTGTTCATGATCTCTTCCTCTGCCCCGCCACGGGCGGTGATTCCAGGGCCAAAGCCCTCCACTCAGGAGGTTGAACAAACAGGCGCAAGGGCCAATGGGCGGCAAACGTTTTACTCCGCGTCAAGGCCGCCCTCCATATCACCAATGGCTTATCCCGGCGCCTCAATCATCGGGCGCGAACCGCGCCACCAACGCACCCAGGCGTCCGGTGGAGTGCGCCAGGCCCTGGTAGATCGCCCGCACGCCCAGTGCCCAACCCACGTACAGGCGCGTCGCACCGGTTAGCCGCGCCAGGCGGAAGAGGTGCCGGCTCCAGAAGGTGATGGATGCACGCGCGCGATAGATCAACTTGCGCCGCCACGGCAGGCCGGCGTCGGGCATGACGCGCTTGCGCGGGCGCAGGCCGCGGCGCCGCCATGTCAGGCGGTAGGCGAGCCCTTCGCGGCGCTGGCGCAGCCCGGCGGCCTGCGTGCGCGCCACGAAATCCGCATCGACCGCCTCAAGCGCCAGCCGGCCTTGCGCGATGGCGTCATGCACCATGGCGTGCAGGTGCGCCGAGCGGATGATCACCACGTTGTTCCCGCGGCCATCGGACGCATAGGGCTCCACCCACGCGTCGCCGAACGAGATGTCCGCGGTCTCTGCGACGACGTCGTCGCAGACGTTGCACGCAGCGTTCTGGAAGAAGCCCGCGCCCCAGTCGCCTTCGGCCAGGTGGAACCAGTCGCGCTGCGCCGTGCGCCCGTCGCGAAGCTCGAAACGCGCGGTGTACCAGTTGGCCGGCCGCCGCGCGTCCTTCAGCCGATAGTCCATGCCGCGCACCTCGTCCAGCGGGACGTCCATTTGCCACGCAAAGCTCTCGGCCAGGCGCGTGCTCTTCATGTGCCCGCAGAACAGGCCCAGCGTGAAGGACACGCGCGCCTTGAGCACCGGGTCTTCCTGGCGCAGCAGCTGGATGGCCTTGATGAAGCACGGCACGCCGACCACGGCGTAGCGGCCTGGCGTGGCGCGAATCGCCTCGAGCACGCCCGACAGCTCCACCGGGTAGTACCGCGACTTGGCGCCGGCACACACCTCGTCCACCGTGCGCGACAGCCTGTAGGCGAAGAGACGTTCGCCGTCGCTTGCCTTGCCGGGGCCAACGTGCGCCACGGCATCCACTTGCCCGGTGCGCAGCAGTTCGGCGGCGGTCCAGCTGACCATGCCGCCTGAACTGCCCCTCTCGCGATGCCCGCACTCTGCCGCGTGCCCGACGTAGGCGGACTCGAATCTGCCCACGCGACCATCGGCGTGGGCGGCACACGGAAAGAGAGCGGCGGCCAGCGTCGTCTCGTCGTTGGCGGCGGGCGAGAAGGGACAGGTGCGCGCAAAGTCGGACGCGCCGCGCCGCAGGCGACGGGCAGCGCCGGTGGGCTTGAACTCGCCGTCACGGTCCAGTCTCATCCGGATTGCGCCGGCAGTGCCGGCCTGCGCTGAACGCGCCGCGCAGCTCCCGCAGCCGATGCACATGCCGGCGCGAACGATGTCGGCAGGGCTGACCGCGGGGGCGCCATCATGCGACGGCATGGCGGGGACCTTCGACCTGCTCGGGTGCGACGTCCAGCGCTTCGTCCAGCCAGGCGTGCGACGCAGCGCGCAGCACCTGCAGGCGCGCCTCGACGGCGAGCGACGGCGCCTGCGACAGGCGCGCATCGATATCCGCGGAGCTTGCTCCTGGCCCGGCGAGATGGTCGTCCGCTTCCATCAGGGCGAGCAGGTTGCGGATCTTCACCGCGCGGTATGACGACTCCTCACACACGAAGGGCCTGTGGTGGCGCAACGCGAAAACGCAGCCGTGGAAGAAGTTCGTTGCGACCGCGTCGGCACGTGCCATGAAGCGGGCGAAATCTTCAGGCCCGGCGGTAAGCCATTGCGTGTCGCACCAGTCGTTGCGGTAGCCGATGCTGGCCAGGACCAGGCCGCGACGGTCGGCCCATGCGCGCAGCAGCGCAGCAAAACCCGGGCTGAAGTTGTGGCCGTAGACCGCCACATGGGGCTTGGCCGCGCCGCCGCCGGTGAATGCGCTCGCGCCCACGTGCGGAAATTGAAGGCAAGGGTCGAGCACGACGGGCGGCGCCGTGCCCAGTGCGCCAGCCACGAGCGCCTGGGCGTTGGCATCGCGAACGGCAATGGCGTCGAAGTTCCCGAGCCATCCACGCCACGGCGCGGGAAGGCCGCGCTCGGCGCTGTAGTTGCCGAAACTCGCCGCATAGGCAATGCGCCGCCGCGCCCGCAAGCCTTCGCCATAGAACAAACTGCACCGGCCGTACCACGGGTGCGCGAGGTTCCAGACTTCGTCGCTGCCGACGACCACCGTGTCGACCGGCGCCATCTGCACGGGGTCTTCCAGCGAGAACGGCCGCGACAGCGGCAGCGCGGCAACGGCCTGCAGCAGCGCCCGCGTCTTCCGTGCATACGCCGAACGTTCAGCTGCGCTGGTCGGCAGCGGCAGCACGGGATTCAAGGCGCAGCGCCACTCGGCCCAGTCCACGCGCCGCGAACGGTGATCGAGCACCTGGACGTGGTGACCTCGCGCCTGCAGCCCTTCGACCAGGCAACGCGTCTGCCAATAGGAGCCGTAGTTGATGCAACGGTGGAACGTGAGCACACCGAGGGACGAGGACGGCGCCGAGGAGGGCGTGCGAAAAGGAGCCAGCATGCGTGCAACGCTAGGCAGCGCTGCTCGCCTCTGGCGTCGGACGCTGCGCCGTCAGGCGGTACGCGCGGCGAACGCAGGCGGGCAGGCCGCGTCTCGCCCGACGAGCAGTGGAATCACGAAGGCCATCAACACCAACGCGATGAAGAAGTCGAGCACCACAAAGGCTTGCGACCTCTGGACGCTGTGGCGCCTCTTTAGAGCCGATTCAGAACGCTGCTGCGCGCCCGCAATTGCCGCGCCAGCCGCAGCACCGGCGCATCGACCATCTTGCCGTCGACCATCACGGCGCCCTGCACTGACTGCGCGGCCGCGGCAAGCACGCGAGCCGACCATTCCACCTGCGCCGCCGAAGGCTCCATCGCGAGATGCACCGCGGCCACCTGGGCGGGATGGATGCACAGCCTGGCCCCAAAGCCGAAGTGCAATGCCCGGTGCGTCTCGCGGCGAAGTTGCTCGACATCGTCGATCGCAGGGGTGACGCCATCGATCGGCGGGGCAAGCCCGGCGCGGCGCGACGCGAGCACGAGCGCCCAACGGGCCGGCGCCAGAGCCTCCTGCGCCTCGCTCGGTTCCATCGACAAGTCCGCCATCAGATCGAGGTGGCCAAGGCTCAGTCGCAGTACCCGTGGCGCCCGAGCAATGGCGTCCAGCCCGAAGAAGCCCTCGCCGGTTTCGACGAGCGGAAACAGCGGCAGTCCGGGGCATGCGCTTGCCACGGCGTGCAGCGCCTCTGCGCCCTCCGCCTTGGGCAGCATCAGGCCGCCGAGCCCCTGAAGCGCAAGATCGGCGGCTAGTTCGAGGTCTTCCCTATGCCATTCGCTGGTCGCCGAGTTCACACGCAAGACCACCCGTGCACGCGACGCTGCATCCAGCACCGCAAAGGCCAGGCGAAAGGCTTCGCGTGCCACAGCCTTGGCCGCAGGCGCGACCGCGTCCTCCAGATCGACGATCACCGCGTCGGCGCCGGATGCCAGCGCCTTCGCCAGGCGCTCCGGACGGTCTGCCGGCACAAAAAGAAAGGTGCGCGCTCGTGCAAGCGCAGCCTGCCTCTCGAACGTTTCCGTCATCGCGCTCAACCCAGCTGCGAGCCTTGCGCCGGGTTGTTCATTGACTGTCATGAATTGTTCCCTGCAGTTTTCAGTCCGCACGCACCGGCAAATAGCCGATCTCGCGCAGGATGGCTTCGGTGTGCTCGCCCAACGCCGGCACTGCGTCCATGCGCGGCACGTACCGGTTGCTGCGCGCGGGCGGCAGCATGGCCGTGACATTGCCGGCGGGCGTGCCGATGTCGCACCAGACCTTTCGCGCGGCCAGCTGCGGATGCGCCCAAAGCTGCGCCATGTCGCGCATGCGGGCGTTGGCAATGCCGGCGTCCTCGAGCCGCTCGATGACCTGCTGGGTCGACAAGGACGAGAAGGTCTGGAGGATCAAGGTCCGCAAGGCGGCCCGGTTCTCATTGCGCAGTGCATTGGAGGCGAAGCGCGGATCGGTAGCGAGCGCGCCCCGGCACATGACCTTCTCGCAGAACTGCTTCCATTCGCGCTCGTTCTGCAGGCCGAGCATCACCGTGCCGCCGTCGCCAGCCGCAAACGGGCCGTAGGGATAAATGCTCGCGTGCGCCGCCCCTGCGCGCGGCGGCGGCGTTGCGCCTTCGTAGGCGTAGTAGAGGGGGTAGCCCATCCATTCCGTGAGCGATTCGAGCATCGACACGTCGAGATGGCTTCCCTCGCCTGTGCGTCCGCGCAAGATCAGCGCATTCAGGATCGCGCTGTAGGCGTACATGCCTGCAGCGATGTCGGCGATCGAGTTGCCGGCCTTCGAAGGTTCGTCGGGCGTGCCTGAGATCGACACGAGGCCCGCCTCGCTCTGGATCAGCAGGTCGTACGCCTTCTTCTCGCGCATCGGGCCGTTTTCGCCGTAGCCCGAAATGTCGCAGACGATCAGGCGCGGGTGCGCCTGATGCAGCGAGGCGTAGTCCAGCCCCATGCGAGCGGCGGCGCCGGGCGCCAGGTTCTGCACGAGCACGTCGGCCCGCGATATCAGCGCGCGCAAGGCGTCCAGCGCATCCGCCTCCTTCAGGTCCAGCGCAATGCTCTCCTTGGAACGGTTGGTCCACACAAAGTGGGACGACAGTCCGTGCACGCGCTTGTCATAGCTGCGCGCAAAGTCGCCCACATCCGGGCGTTCCACCTTGATGACGCGCGCGCCCTGGTCCGCCAACTGCCGCGTGCAGAAAGGCGCTGCAATGGCGTGCTCCAGCGAGACAACGGTGATTCCCTCAAGCGGTCGTGTCATTGGCATTGCTCCGTTCAGAACGAGCGCGGCAGTCCGAGCACATGCTCCGCCACGTACGACAGGATCAGGTTGGTCGAGATCGGCGCCACTTGGTACAGGCGTGTCTCGCGGAACTTGCGCTCGACGTCGTATTCGCAGGCAAAACCGAAGCCGCCGTGGAACTGCAGGCAGGCGTTGGCCGCCTCCCAGCTCGCCTTGGCTGCCAGGTACTTCGCCATGTTGGCCTCGGCGCCGCACGCCTCGCGGCGATCGAACAGCTCACAGGCCTTGAAGCGCATCAGGTTGGCCGCCTCCAACTCGATGTGCGCCTCGGCAATGGGAAACTGCACGCCCTGGTTCTGTCCGATGAGTCGGCCAAAGACCACGCGATCCTTCACGTAGCGCGAGACGCGGTCGATGAACCAATAGCCGTCGCCGATGCACTCGGCGGCGATCAGTGTCCTCTCGGCATTGAGACCGTCTAGGATGTACTTGAAGCCCTGTCCTTCCTCGCCGATCAGGTTCTCGGCCGGGATTTCCAGGTTCTCGAAGAACAGTTCGTTGGTCTCGTGGTTCACCATGTTGGGAATCGGCCGGATCGTCATGCCGCTCTTTACCGCATCCTTCAAGTCGACCATGAAGATCGACATGCCTTCGGACTTCTTCTTCACGTCGGCGAGCGGCGTGGTGCGCGCCAGCAGGATCATCCAGTCCGAATGCTGCACGCGGGAGATCCAGACTTTCTGGCCGTTCACCACGTAGCGGTCGCCCTTCTTCACGGCAGTGGTCTTGATCTTGGTCGTGTCCGTGCCCGTGGTCGGCTCGGTCACTCCCATGGACTGGAGGCGCCATTCGCCCGACGCGATGCGTGGCAGGTAGAAGTCCTTCTGCTCCTGCGAACCGTGGCGCAACAGCGTGCCCATGTTGTACATCTGGCCGTGGCAGGCGCCGGAGTTGCCGCCCGAGCGGTTGATCTCTTCCATGATGACGGACGCCTCGGCCAGGCCCAGCCCGGAGCCGCCGTATTCCTGCGGGATCAGCGCGGCCAGCCAGCCAGCTCGCGTCAGGGCGTCGACAAAAGCCTCGGGGTAGGTGCGCTGCTCGTCGATCTTGCGGTGGTACTCGTCGGGAAACTCGGCGCACAGGGCACGCACCGCGTCGCGGATGTCTTGGTAGTTGTTGTTGGAACTGGCAGTCATGTGGTTGGGTCTCGGAAATTCTTCAGATCGATTCAGGCCAGGGTGGCGCTCGCGCGCATGGCCAGGAAGCCCTCGTGGTCGCTGGCCCACAAGCGGACGGTCTTGCCGTCTTCCGACGGTGCGCCGTTGAGCGTGAAGGGTCGGCCGTCGAACATGGGTCGTTGCGCCTTGAAGTCGAAGACAAGTAGCTGTGCGTCCGGTTGCTGCCGACGCACCAGGTCGACCAGCAGCGTGGCTATGAGCGGGCCGTGCACGATGAGGCCCGGATAGCCTTCCTCCTGCGTCACGTAAGGGCGGTCGTAGTGGATGCGGTGGCCGTTGAAGGTGAGCGCGGAATAGCGAAACAACAGCACCTCGTCTGGATGCACCTCGCGCTGCCAAGGTGCATCGGCTTCGGCCAGCACGGGCGGCGGTGAGGGTTCGCCGGGCACCGGAGCATCTCGATAGACGATGTCGTGCTCTTCTTCCAGGGCGAGGCCAGCGGCATTGGCATAGCGGTGCGACACCAGCACGAACACCAGTTCGCCGGAGCGCCCTGACTTGGGTTCGATGGAAACGATGCGCGAGTCGCGCTGCACCGTATCGCCGACGACAAGGGCGTTGGTGGAAGACCAGCGCAGCCGCCCGCCGGCCCACATGCGACGTGGCAACGGCACCGGCGGCAGGAACCCGCCGCGCTTGGCGTGGCCGTCGGCGCCAATCTCGCGTTGCAGGTGCTGCGGCAGGAAGTAGAGCCAGTGCCACAGCGGCGGCACCGCACTGCCGATGCTTGGTTCCGGATCGTCACGGTCCAATGTGGCCGACAAGCCCCGAAGAGGCGCGGCATCGATCTGATCGTGCAGTGTTTCGCTGCGGCCGACCCAGCCGGAAAGATCGACTTCAGAAGTGGGAATGTCTCGCATGCCTCAATGTTGATGCGACGAGGGCGGAAGAACAATCGATCTTTTTGAGATACTGCCTTCGTCATTCCCGAAGGCTGCGCAAAACCTCCATGCAATTCGACCTGACCGATCTGCGCCTTTTTGTCCTGGTGGCCGAGGAGCTCAACCTCACCCGCGCCGCCGCCCGCCAGCAGCTCTCGCTGGCTGCGGCAAGCGCTCGAATCAAGTCGCTGGAAGAGCAGGCGGGGCTGCCATTGCTGGTGCGCGAGGCGCGCGGTGTGAGCCTTACAGCCCCTGGCGAAGCCTTCCTGCATCACACGCGCGCAATCCTGCGCCAAACGCACCAATTGCGCTCCGATCTGCAGGACTACGGCGGTGGCCTTCGCGGTCATCTGCGGGTGTTTGCCAATACCACGGCGGTATCGGACTTCCTGCCGGAAATCTTGCCGGCCTACTTGGCGTCGCATCCTCGAATCAACGTCGACCTTCAGGAAAAACCGAACGCTGAAATCGCCCGAGGTGTGCTGGATGGTGGCGCCGACCTCGGCATCGTGGCGGGCGAGACGGACACGCTGGGGCTGGAGAAACTGCATTTCAGCACCGACAGGTTGGTGCTGGTCACGCGCCGTGGGCACCCGCTGGGCAGGCGCAAGAGCATCGACTTCGCGCAAACACTGGGCGAAGACCACGTGGGCATGCACCAGGGCAGCACCTTGCAGACTTTCCTGGCCGATGTGACCGAGCGCCTGGGCAAGCCGCTGAAGCTGCGCATCCAGCTGTCGAGCTTCGACGCCATGTGCCGAATGATCGGCGCCGGCGTGGGAGTCGGCATCGTTCCCGAGAGCGCGGCGCGGCGCAATGCCGAGGCCGGACAGCTGTCCCTGGTGGCCTTGAACGACGCCTGGAGCATTCGCGAGCGCTACGTGCTGGCGCGCGAACGCGCACGGCTTCCAACCTACGCGCAGGAGCTGATCGAGGCGCTGGTGCGCCACTATCAGTAGTGAATAGTGCTCTGGCGCCTCGCTTGTCATCAGCCTTGTGCGGCACCACGCAACAAGGCCTTGTTCCCGCCCACCGTGCACGGCTTCGACGAGTTCTTCGGCAACCTTTATCACCTCAACGCCGAGGAGGAGCCCGAAGACCCGCAGTACTCCATCCGCGAGCACGCACCTGCTCTTTCTTTCGCGGCGTGCCCTCAGCCTTGCCCCAGATCCAGCAGCGCCGAGTTGCGCCATGTTTCGGATCGATCCGGCGGAAGCCATTGCGCCAGTAGTTGCTGCGCAGCCGCACCGTGCAACGGCGCTTGCGGCGGCTTCGGCGTTTGCGCTGATGTGCGCTCGAAGCGCGGTGCAGGTGCCGGCTGCACGACGCCATCGATTTCGATCAGGGTCCCGCGCGCCTTCAGGTGTGGATGATCGGCCGCCTCTTCGAACGACAGCACCGGTGCAAAGCAGACATCCGTGCCTTCGAGAAGCTCGCACCACTCGCTGCGCGTGCGCGTCTTGAAGACCCGCTCGTAGGCTGCCTTCGCCTGGGGCCATGCCGCCTCGTCGAACTGGCCGCCGATCGTGCTCGGATCGATGTCGAGCCGTCGAAGCAAGTCGGCATGAAAACGCCCCTCGATCGGACCGATCGAAATCCATTGCCCGTCGCTGCATTCGTACACGTCGTAGAAAGGCGCGCCCGAGTCGAGGATGTTGCTGCCGCGCTGATCGTTCCATTGGCCTGCCGCCGAGAGCCCGTAGAAGGCCGTGGCCAGCGAGGCCGCGCCGTCGACGATGGCCGCGTCCACGACCTGACCCTGTCCCGTGGCTCGCGCATTGAGCAGGGCCGCGAGCACGCCCATGACCAGGAACATCGCGCCGCCTCCGAAGTCGCCTACCAGCGCCAGCGGAACGGTAGGTGGTTGATCCTTGCGGCCAATCGCGCGCAGAGCGCCGGTCAGAGAGATGTAGTTGATGTCATGGCCTGCTGCCTGCGCAAGCGGGCCGCTCTGGCCCCATCCCGTCATGCGGCCATACACGAGCCTCGGGTTGCGCGCGAGACAGATGTCCGGCCCCAATCCCAAGCGCTCGGTAACACCGGGCCGAAACCCCTCGATCAGCGCATCGGCCTCGCAGACGAGGTCGAGCACCAGGCGAATCGCATCGGGGTCCTTCAGGTCGAGCGCGATCGAAGGTCGATTGCGCAACAACAGGTTGAATTTCAATGGCCGCTTCACACCGAGATCGGCCGCTTCGCGGCGCTCGATGCGCAGCACGGTCGCGCCCATGTCGGCCAACTGCATGGCCGCCATGGGCCCGGGGCCGATGCCGGCCAGTTCAATGATCTTGATGCCTGCCAATGGGCCCATTGCGGTGTCTCCTTGATGTGTCGGTGCGACGTGCGGCTTTCGTCAGGCTGAGAGTGCCACATCGGGCGCGGGGACGAGCCGTGTGATTGCCCCCCCCCCCCGAGCCCCATCACTCCACAGTCACGCTCTTCGCCAGATTCCTCGGCTTGTCCACATCCGTCCCCCGGGCGCAAGCCGTGTGATACGCGAGCAACTGCAGCGGCACCACGTGCAGCAGCGGCGACAACGCGCCGTAGTGCTCGGGCATGCGGATCACGTGGAGTCCTTCGCCGCTTTCAATGCGCGTGTCGCCGTCGGCCAGCACATAGAGCACGCCGCCGCGCGCGCGCACTTCCTGCAAATTGCTCTTGAGCTTCTCCAGCAGTGCGTCGTTGGGTGCGACGGTGACGACGGGCATCTCGCTGGTGACCAGCGCGAGGGGGCCATGCTTGAGCTCGCCGGCCGCATACGCCTCCGCATGGATGTAGGTCACTTCCTTGAGCTTGAGCGCGCCTTCGAGCGCAATCGGGTAGTGCAGACCGCGCCCGAGGAACAGCGCGTTTTCCTTTCGGGCGAAGTCCTCGGCCCAGCTGATGATCTGGGGCTCCAGCGCGAGCACCGACTGCAGTGCAACGGGCAGATGCCGCATTTCCTTCAAGTAGCGCGCTTCATCGGCTTCGGACAATCGGCCCTTGGCTTGCGCGAGCGCCAGCGTGAGCAGAAAGAGCCCCGCCAACTGCGTCGTGAAGGCCTTGGTCGAAGCCACGCCGATCTCCACCCCGGCGCGCGTGATGTAGGCCAGCTTGCATTCGCGCACCATCGCGCTGGTCGCGACATTGCAGACGGTGAGCGTCTGCGTCATGCCCAATGAACGCGCGTGCTTCAACGCGGCCAGCGTGTCGGCCGTCTCGCCGGACTGGCTGATGGTGACGACCAGCGTCTTCGGATCGGGCACGGAGTCGCGGTAGCGGTATTCGCTCGCGATTTCGACCTGGGTCGGGATCTTGGCAATGCCTTCGAGCCAGTACTTTGCCGTGCAGCCGCTGTAGTAGCTGGTGCCGCAGGCCAGGATGAGGACCTTGTCGATGTCCTTGAAGACTCGCCATGCAGCGGCGCCGGGCTCGCCATCGACGGCCGCGCCGTCAAAGAGTTCGGGCACGACGCCTTCCACACCCTCGAGCGTGTCGGCAATGGCGCGCGGCTGCTCGAAGATTTCCTTTTGCATGTAATGGCGATAGGGCCCGAGTTCGGCCGCGCCGCTGTGCGCCTGAACTGTGCGCACAAGGCGATTCACCGGCTTGTGCGTGCGGTCGACGATCCAGTACTTGCCGGGCTGGATGTCGACCACGTCGCCCTCTTCGAGGTACACGATCTGGTCCGTCACTCCGGCGAGTGCCATCGCATCGCTCGCGAGAAAGTTTTCGCCCTCCTCTGCGCCCACTCCGAGGATCAGCGGCGACCCGGCACGCGCGCCGACGACACGGTGCGGTTCATCGCGGGAGATCACGGCAATCGCATAAGCGCCGTGCAGTTCCTTGACGCTGGCCTTCACAGCTTCGAAGAGATCGCCGTCGTAGTGGCTGTCCACGAGATGCGCAATGACTTCGGTGTCCGTCTGGCTCGCGAATGCATAGCCTTTGGCTTGCAACGCCGCGCGCAGCGTTTCGTGGTTCTCGATGATGCCGTTGTGCACGATCGCGATGCGACCCGGCCGCGCTGCCTCGGCGTCCGCGCCGGGGCCATGGCTGAAATGAGGGTGCGCGTTGTGGACCGCCGGCGCACCGTGGGTCGCCCAGCGCGTGTGGGCGATGCCGGTGGTGCCTTCGATGCGATCGGTCTTCACCTGGGTCAACAGGTCGGCCACGCGCGAGGTCGTGCGAGCGCGCTGCAGTCCGCCGGCATACACGGCCACACCGCAGGAGTCATAGCCGCGGTATTCGAGACGCTGCAGGCCTTGCACGAGGACGGGAACGATGTCGCGACCGGAAACAGCGCCGACGATGCCACACATGGGTTGCTCCTGAATAGATTGGTACGGAGCGATCCTATGTTTCACGGCATGAAATTTGTGATCTTCTTTTAGGCGAAAATTGACAAGCGATTTCACTTGCTCAAATATTCGATCTAATATTTCAGAAACGGCTGAATAATGAAATTTTCAGACCTCGACAGCATCGATCTGCGCCTTCTGGATGCGCTCCAACGAGACGCTTCCCAGAGCAATCAGTCGCTGGCCGAGCGCTTCAGCATCTCTCCGCCGACGTGCCTGCGTCGCGTGCGGCGCCTGCGCGAGGCGGGTTGGATCGAAAGTCAGGTCGCGATCCTCAATGCCGAGCAGGTCGGGCCGCTCCTCACCGCGGTGGTGGAGATCTCGCTGGATCGGCAGGATGCGTCGGCGCTCGATGCTTTCGAGCAGCGGGTTGTAGCCGACGAAACCGTCCAACAGTGCTACCGCGTTTCGCCGGGACCGGACTTTGTATTGGTCGTCACTGTGCGCGACATGCCGGGCTATCAGGCACTGGCGCAGAGGCTCTTCACGAGCGACGCCAACGTGCGCAACGTGAAGGCGTTTTTCAGCGTCAAGCGCGCCAAGTTCGCGCCGCGGTTGCCTCTGCCCGGCCTCACATAGGCCGTCACGCCGTTCTGCCGGCTTCAGTTCTTGGGCGCCTTCTGCGGACGCGCCCAGTTCGCGAAGCTCACCTGCCGCGCACGCGAGATCGACAACGCACCGGGATCCGTGCTCTTGGTGATGGTCGAACCGCCGCCGATCGTGCCGCCCGCGCCGATGGTGACGGGCGCGACCAGCACGCAGTTGCTGCCGACGTGCACGTCGTCACCGATCAGTGTGCGGTGCTTGTTGGCGCCGTCGTAGTTGGCGGTGATGCTCCCGGCGCCGTAGTTGACGCGTTGGCCCACGGTGGCATCCCCCAGATAGGCGAGGTGATTGGCCTTCGCTCCGGCGGCGAGCGTCGAATTCTTGACTTCGACGAAGTTGCCGATGTGCACCTCGGCACCCAGGCGCGTTCCCGGGCGCAAACGCGCGAATGGTCCCACCAGCGAGCCCGCGCCCACCGTCACGCCAGCCTTGTCGCCGTCGATGTGCGTAAAGGGATGGATCACCGAGCCCGTCTCGATGCGCGCATTGGCGATGACGCAGTTGGCGCCGATGCGCACGCCGGCTCCGAGCGACACGGCCCCTTCGAACACGCAGTTGACGTCGATTTCGACATCCGCTTCGCACGCGAGCGTGCCGCGCAGATCAAATCGCGCCGGATCGGCCAGGCGAACCCCCTGCGCCATCAGTGCATCGGCCTGGCGCAATTGATAGGCGCGCTCCAGCGACGCCAGCTGCGCCGGGCTGTTCACGCCGGCCACTTGCAAGGCATCGTCGGTGCGGTGTGCAACCACCGGAACACCGTCCACAGTGGCAAAGCCGACGACGTCCGTCAGGTAGTACTCGCCTTGCGCGTTCTTGTTGTCGAGCCGCGTGAGCCAGCTTCGGAGGAGCCGGGCCGGCACAGCCATGACGCCGGTGTAGACCTCCGTGATGGCACGCTGGGCTTCGCTGGCGTCTTTCTCCTCGACGATGGCGAGCACTTCACCCTCGCCCTCCTCTTGAGCCGGCGCGCGCACGATGCGGCCATAGCCGGTCGGCTTGTCCACCTGGATGGTGAGCAGCGCGAGCCGCCTCCCGGCGCTTTCGGCGACCAGCGCTCGCAAGGTCGATTCGCCGATGAGCGGCACGTCGCCGGAAAGCACGACCACGGTGCCATCGTCCGGCAGAAGCGGCATCGCCTGCTGCATCGCGTGGCCGGTGCCAAGTTGCGGAACCTGCCGCGCGAAAAGCGGCGCCACGCCCGGCACTGCGCCGTCCATCGCCGACTCGACGTCGGCCGCACCATGTCCGGTGACCACGACGATGTTGCGTGCGCCGACGCGCGCCGCCGTGTCGATCACGTGCGCGACGAGCGACCGGCCGCCCAGCTTGTGCAAGACCTTGGGCAGGCTGCTCTTCATGCGCGTGCCTTTGCCGGCGGCCATGATGACGATGTCGAGCGCCGATGCGGCGTATTGCGAGGAGGTTTCCGAGGAAGTTTGCAACGAGGTCTGCAAAGAGGCCTGCAAAGAGGATTGCGATTCGGACATGCGATGGGAGCGATTCGGATCGCTCAGGAAGCTGTTCAGTGGAAAAGCCGTCGATAGTCGAGCTGATAGGTCAACTCGACCTCGCGACTGCCGATCGGGCGGGCGGGAATGCCGCCCACGACCGCATTTTCAGGCACGTCGGCGGTCACGACCGAACCTGCTGCGACCACCGACCCACGCCCGAGATGCACGCCCGGCAAGATGATTGCGCGTGCGCCGATCCACACGTAGTCATCAATCACTACCGGCAGGTCGATGCCTGCGAAAGTGGGCGACTGCACATCGTGCGTGGCCGTGAGGATCATGACCTCGGAGCTGATGGAGACATTGCTCCCAATGGTCAGGCCGGCGCGGTTGTCCAGCCGGCACTTTTCATTGACGACCGAATTCGGCCCGATCCACAGTTGGCCGCGCGTGTCGAAAGTCGTCCCCATGAGGAGGCTTGTTCCGGGCTGGATTTCAAAAGCCATGACGCGCGCGTACCAGGCATGCCGCAAGAAGTGCGAGGGGATTCTATTGATCCAGTGATTGGTCAAATAGATCAAAAACTCCATGCCGACAGCTCTTATTTTTCCTGCGATCATCATGCCCCGATATTCACGGTCTTTTTTTTCAAATACATGCCGGTCAGGATGCAGCCGTTTTTCGACGATTCGCAAATGGGCGAAGAATGAATCGCTGGTAAAAAAATGGAATGGTGAGCATGAAAGGCCGCGTCAGCAATCGGCTATAAAACCGGCGCTGGTCACTGAGCCCGCCCATTTTCCAGTTGTCGTTTGAAAAGTAGGCAGTCCATAGCCGCTCGGATTCCTCGTGAGCGACGTGTTGCAGCGTCGCAGATTTGGCCTCGGCATGGCAGCGAAAGCCGCCGATGAAATCCGGGATCATGTGAAATTTGGCGCCTGCAAGATAAAGCCGGCTGAACCAGTCGAGGTCCATCGCAAAGCGCAAGGACGCATTGAGCTCTTCGGACATCGCATTGGCGCGCCAAAAGGCGGTTTCGCTCGCAACGTTGTAGCCATGTTCGGCAGGATTGAAGACTCGCCCGCACACCCAGCCGATCACGTGCGATTCGGCATTCAGCATCAAACGGTCGCCATGCACCACGCCGACTTCCGGGTTCTCGTCGAAAACGCGCAGCACCTTCTTCAAGGCGCCCCGCAGATACACGTCGTCGCTGTTCAGCCAGCCGACGATGTCCGCCTTTGCATGCTTCAAGCCCTTGTTGATGGCGTCCGTCTGTCCGCCATCTCGCTCCGAGACCCAGAAATCGATGCGGCTGGAATACTTCTTGAGCACATCGACCGTCTCGTCGGTGCTGCCGCCGTCCATCACGATGAGCTGCAGCCCGTCAATGTCCTGGTTGAAGATTGAAAGCAGCGTTTCCTCGATGTATTTCCCTTGGTTGTACGAAGGGACGACGATGCTTATTCTCGGCTTATTCATGGCGTTGAACATTCCAATTCAGGTTCCGGCTCCGGCTCTTTCTTCAAATCGGGCCATTTGAGGAACAGCAGGACATATTGATACACGAAATGGGCGGCGCACGTCACGATGTTGAACCAGAGAATCATAGGAAGCGTGCCTGCCCCGAATCTCCATAAAAATGCGCATTGCAACAAGATCACGAATATGACGGCGTATGCCTGCTTTTCGGTAAATCCGCGCACCGCCAGCGTCATGAAGGCAAAGCCGGCGCCATTCATGAGAATGGTCGAAAGAAAAAGCATCCAGACATAGGGTACCATGTTCTGATATTTTGCCCCGAGTAAAATAATCCAATATTGCGGCAAAAAGACCGCCGTCACCAGCAAAAGGAACAAGGCACCCAGATAAGCGAGGTGCACCTTTGCAATCAACGAAACGAGCCGCTTCCCGGCAGGCGCCCGCGCAATGACCGGGAAGAGAAGAATAGCCCCGACCCTGTCGACGATTGCCAGTGCAAGCGCCAACCTTCCGAAGGCGCCGATCTCGGCCACTGTGGTCGCGGTGCCGAAAAGCGAAGCCAGGAAGATCGTGATCGCGCCCTGCACCTGGAAGAAGATGGCCGACGGAATCAGTGGAACGACGATCTTGAGGATCTGGCCGTCGATCTGCTTTTCTTCCGTCGCGCTCAGCCGCGTTTCCTCGATCTTCCTCGCCTTGAACTCCCGTCGATAAAGAACGATGGCAAACAACTCCGAAACCACCGTGGCGCACAAGAGAAATGCAATCGAATAAGGCGTCAGCGGCAGCAGCAGAACGGCGCCGACCATGAGGAACCGCGATGCGGTCACGAAGAAGGTGATGCGGCTGATCGCCGACACCTGCCCAAGGATCACGAGCACGGTCCCCGCAAAGCTGCCACGCAGCGACGCCAGCACCGACGCGACCACCATCAGCGCCGCCCAGGCATAGGCCCACAGCAGCCACTGGTGCTGAATGAAGGTGTAGATGCCATATGGAATGACGACCGCGAAGCTCACGATGAGCATCAGCGTTCGGCGACGAAAGACCTGTCCGCACACACCCATCACCCAGTGCACTTCGGAGCTTCGCTGGCCGACGATCGGCAGCGGGCATTTGGACAACCCGAGATCGGTGATGCCCATGATCAACTGCAGGCAGGTGATGAGGAAGGTGTACACCGCGTACTGGTCCTTGGGCATCACGTTGACGATCAAGAGCCCGGTGATGCCGGCGACCCCAACGCTGAAAGACTCGACGCCGCTCACCATGACGATCTGGCGCAGCCGGGAGAGCAGGTTCATTGGTGCGTGCGGTGGAGAGGGTTCTGGATGGGAACCTGACGATACGCGATAAAAACAACGATCCGACAGCGATACGGCAACGATGGCAATGCGCCGACACTCAGATCAGCGGAACCGGACGCAGCGGCCGTTCGAAGTAGTCACCCAGCGATTCAAGGGCCCGGGGTTCCAGGATTCGCAGCCAGCCGTCTTCCAGGCGATGAAGGTTCAGGTGCCGCAGCCGGCGCAGGGTCTTGTTCGTGTGCACCAGCGAAAGCCCGAGCGCGTCGGCGATGTGCTGCTGGTTGAAGGGAAACTCGACCCAACCGTCGCGCACCATGCCGACCCGTTCGGCACGGCGATAGAGGTGCATCAGCAGCATCGCGACTCTTTCGCTCGCATTGCGCCTGCCCGCCGTCACGAGGTTGTCGTCCACCATCTTTTCCTCGCGCGCGGCCAGCCACGTGATCTCATAGCCGAGCTTCGGATGCGCGTGGAACAAGTCCCAGAGTTCGTCTCGCTTGAAGACGCAGAGCGTGACGTCGGTCACTGCCTCGACCCCATGTGTGAAGCCATCGGCGAATTCGTCCTGCAGGCCGATGAAATCGCCGGGCAGCAGGAAGCTCAGTATCTGCCGACGGCCGTCGCTCAGCGTCTTGAAGCGAAAAGCCCAGCCGGCGTAGAGCGTGAAGAGAGAGGCGCCGGGGCGGTATTCGTCGACGATGGGCTTGCCCGCCTGGACGACGCGCGAACCATGCCGGAATTTCTCGATGACGCGCAATTCGTCGCCGGCGACCTTAAGGAACGCGGCATTGGCACGAAGCCCGCATCGGTCGCAGGGGTCGTTGCCGCTTGGGGGAATGGCGGGAGGCGGATAGTCCTCGAGTTTCACGCTGGCACTATATATGCCGGGTCGCGAGGGAGCGGCGCTTCATGAGTGTCTTTTGACATTTCACGGATCGGCCGCGGCTCCTAAACTGCGGTCGCCTTCACTCCCCGATTCTTTTCCGACACCGATGGAATTCCAGGAAATCCTCTACTGCAGCAAACTCGCATCCGATCAGTCAACCACGGTGGTGGGGCATATCGTGTCCCAGGCCCGGGCGAGAAACGTTCATGAAGGGATTACGGGACTGCTCGTCTTTGACGGCCTGCGCTTCTGCCAGCATCTGGAGGGGCCGCCCGGATCGGTGATGTCGCTGATGCGCCGGTTGGCGGCGGACCGCCGGCATTCGGACATCCGTGTCCTGTACGAGGGTTCACTGGCGCAACGCCGCTACCAACGCTTCGAGATGGGTCTCGCGGAGGTCGAAGAGCACGAAGACCTCGCGGACCTTCACGACCTGCACGGCAAGGCGGCTCTCGATCATTTCATCGCCCTGCGTTCCCGCTTCGACATTGCAGGCTGAAGGGCTCAGCTATTGGAGACAGTGGCGGATTGGGCAACGGCGTCCCAGCTATAGGTTGCGCCGTTGCTATCCCAAGGCTCCATGACGATGCGCTGGCCCGCGGGGACGTTCAGCGATTCGCCCGGCGCCAGCACAAGGTCTTCGCTGCCCCAATGGGCTGTGGCGTCGCGCGTCACCCAAATCCGCCCCTGGCGAACCCGCAGCACGCTGGCGCTCGATGCCTTGAGGCTCATCGCGTGCCCGGCATCGAGTTGCCATGCGCCGCGGCGCACGGCCGAGGGCACAGTGGCCTGGCGTCCCAGCGCAATGGAAGACGGCGAAGTGGAGGTGTAGACGGCAGACATGTTCGGCTCCTGGATGTTGAGCACGCTATTGCGCGCTTCGGGAATGAATGATCTGCCCACCTTCGTTGGCGGTCCAATGAAAACGCGGTAGCCTACTGATTCCGGTTTCGCATCAATCAACCCACCCGCAGAAGCTCGTCCCACATGCTTCATTCGCAAACACACCTGCGTTCCAGGCCCATATCGGCGGGCCATCTCCGCGCCTTCGAAGCCGTCGCTCGCCACCTCAACTTTCGCGCCGCAGCCGACGAAATGGCGCTGACCCAATCGGCCGTCAGCCGCCAGATCCAGTCGCTCGAGGAGGAAGTCGGCGTGGGCCTCTTCCTGCGACACACCCGAGCGGTCGAATTGACGAGCGCAGGCTCGCAGTTGCTGCTGGCGGTCCAGCAGTCCTTGCCGCGCATCGACGGCGCCGTTCGCCAGATCCGACAGAACGCCGGACGAAAGAGTGTGTCGCTCACCACCTTTGCGTCCTTCGCTTCGATGTGGCTGATCCCACGCCTGGAGGCATTCCAGCGCGACAACCCCGAAATCGACATTCGCATCGACGCAAGCGATGCGGCGCTCGACCTCGACGTGGCCGACGTGGACATCGCCCTGCGCTACGGCCCGCGCGAGCACATGCCCCCCGGCGCGCTGCGTCTCTTCGGCGAGACCATCACGCCGGTGGCAAGCCCTTGGCTCATCAAGACCAATCCGCCGATCAAGTCTCCGGCGGATATCGCACGCTTCACGCTGATCGAAGCCGGCGACGCCCATCGCACGCACCTGGAATGGCTGACCTGGCGCCGCTGGTTCGAGGTCAACAGCATGGGACGCGCGCAGCCACGGCGCTGGCTCTACTTCAACTACGCCTATCAGATGGTTCAGGCCGCCTTGACCGGCCAAGGCGTGGTCCTGGCGCGCAGTTCGCTCATCGCGGAAAGCCTGGCCAACGGTGACCTCGTCGAGGTGCTCCCGCACCACCGCATGGATTCACCGATGGCCTATTGGCTGATCACTGGCCCGCGCGGCGCGCCAAGGCCTGAAATCCAGGCGTTCAACGAATGGCTGCAAGGCCAGGCCGCGATCACCCGGGAAACAATCGGCGAAGTGCCAGACCCCGACACCGTCGACCAACTAGATTGAGGCTTCGACGCCAGAAACACCGCGGAACCGGCTTTGCCGGGCCGCTGGTGTTGCCCCCGGCAGGGGGTGGGCGGCCACACGAAGTGAGCAAGCCTGGGGGTGAGCCAGTGACACCGCGGAACCGGCTYTGCCGGGCCGCTGGTGTTGCCCCCGGCAGGGGGTGGGCGGCCACACGAAGTGAGCAAGCCTGGGGGTGAGCCAGTGACACCGCGGAACCGGCTCTGCCGGGCCGCTGGTGTTGCCCCCGGCAGGGGGTGGGCGGCTACACGAAGTGAGCAAGCCTGGGGTGAGCCAGTGACACCGCGGAACCGGCTTTGCCGGGCCGCTGGTGTTGCCCCCGGCAGGGGGTGGGCGGCTACACGAAGTGAGCAAGCCTGGGGGTGAGCCAGTGACACCGCGGAACCGGCTTTGCCGGGCCGCTGGTGTTGCCCCCGGCAGGGGGAAGGCGAAGCGACACGAAGTGCGCGAAGCCTGGGGGCGAGTCACGAGATCGGCCAGACGACGCCGTTGTCATTGAGGATGGCGTCCAGCGGCACGTCGTGGGCCTCCGGCTCGAACTCGCCGAGAAAACCGTTGGTGAAGCCCAGTCCGACGGTGAAGGGCCGCGGTTCCAACGCGGCAAGCGTGCGGTCGTAAAAGCCGCCCCCATAGCCCAGGCGATAGCCGCCGGCGCTGTAGCCCAGACAAGGGACAAACAGCAGCGTGGGCACGATCAGCTCGGTGTCCTTGGGCTTGGGGATGTCGAAGGCGTCGTTTTCCATCGGGCAGCCGGGATACCACGCGTGAAAGGTCAGCGTCTTGTGCACGCGGTCGACGACCGGAAGGCCGATGCGCCTGCGTTGCGGTTGGTCGAGCAGTTCGCCGTCTTCTTTCCAGCGATGCAGGGCTGGCAGTGGATCGAACTCGCCCTTGATCGGCCAATAGGCACCGATGACGGTGTCCGGCCGTCCGACCAGCCAGATCCGCATCACGCGCTGCAGAAGATCGGCGCGCGCGAGCCGATCAGGCATCGCAAGACGCTGTTCGATCAGCGCCGCGCGAACCTGAGTTTTGAGAAATGTGGCAGTGGCCGAGGTGTCGGCACCCTTTGACTTGTCCATAATCCCCCGATGCAATTCGCAAGCATTTTGGCATCCGTCCGCCGACTCCGGAGCGGTGCCCTCTCCTCCCTTCTTTTTTCGTTTGCTGCATTTGCAACCGTGAGCCAACCGGCCGCTGCGCAAAACAGCAACGACGATGTCCTCCTCCAGATGAAACAGGCCGCCCAGCGCGGCGACAAGGCGCGTCTCACTGCGCTGTTGCCGCAGGCGCGCGGCCATGTGCTGGAGCCATGGGCGGCCTACTGGGAAATGAAGGCTCGCCTGCAGGACGTCAGCCTGCCTGAACTTCAGGAATTTCTCGCACGGTATGCCGGCACCTACCAAGAGGATCGCCTTCGCAACGACTGGCTGCTGCTCGCAGGCCAGCGACGCGACTGGAATGGCTTCACGTCCTTGCACCCGGCGTTCCGCATGAACGACGATGCCCAGGTGCGCTGCTATGCCGTCTTGATCGAGACCTTGCAGTCCGGCACCGCCACGCAGGGCCAGGCGGAGGAAGTGCGCCGCAACTGGTTCGGCCAGCGCGACCTGGATGACGGCTGTCTCACCGCGGCCGACCGCATGATCAGCGCGCGCATGATGTCACCCAACGATGCCTGGAAGAAGGCGCGCCTCGCCATCGAGGCGAACCGTCCTCAGGCTGCCCGCGCGGCGATCATGCTGGTCGCGCCGGACGCCATCCCGCTCTTCGACGAAATGAACGCCAACGTCGGCAAGTTCCTGGCGAGCCGAGCCGTCGTCGCGGCCAAGTCGCGGCGCGAACTCGTGGTGCTGGCGCTCATCAAGATGGCCAACAGCGATCCGGAAACGGCCGCCTCGCAGTTCGACGTGAAGTGGAGCCCCATGCTCTCGGCCGAAGAGCGCAACTGGCTCTGGGGCACCATGGGGCGCCAAGCCGCGATCAAGCTTTCGCCGCTCGCCAACAACTATTTCGCCAACGTCACCAAGAACAGCGACCTCAGCGACGAAATGCTCGCGTGGAAGGCGCGCGCCGCCCTGCGCACCGGCGACTGGAAGATCGTGCAAACCGCCATCGATGCCATGAGCGAAACGCAGCAGCGCGACCCCACCTGGGTCTACTGGAAAGCTCGCTCGCTCGCTTCATACGGCGGCGACGAACGCCGTGCGCAGGCCCGCGTGCTCTACGAGAGCATTTCCGGCACGCGTGGCTTCTACGAGCTGCTGGCGCTCGAAGAACTGGGCCAGCGCGCGACGGTGCCGAGCCGACCAGCGCCGCTCACTGCAGAAGAAAAGAATGCCGCTCGCAACAACCCGGCATTGAATCGGGCGATCTATGCCATCTCGATCGGCATGCGCCCCGAAGGCACGCGGGAGTGGAACTACGCGACCAACCTGCACGCCACCGGCGGCATGAGCGACCGCGACCTGCTGGCGGCGGCCGATCTGGCCTGCCAGCGCGAGATATGGGACCGTTGCATCAACACCAGCGAACGCACCAAAGGCGTGATCGACGTGGATCAGCGCTTCCCCATGCCGTTCAAGGACATGGTGGTGCGCAAGAGCCGCGAAATCGGGCTTGATCCGGCCTACGTCTATGGCCTCATTCGCCAGGAAAGCCGCTTCATCATGGACGCCCGTTCGGGCGTCGGCGCCTCGGGGTTGATGCAGGTGATGCCTGCCACCGCGCGCTGGACGGCCAGGAAGATTGGCATGAGCGATTTCACGCAGGGCCAGATCAACGATCACGACACCAACATCACCATCGGCACCAACTACCTGAAACTCGCGCTCGACGACTTCGACGGCTCGATGGCACTGGCTGCGGCCGCCTACAACGCCGGCCCGGGCCGGCCGCGCAACTGGCGCAACGGGCCGCCCATGGAAGCAGCCATCTGGGCTGAAAACGTGCCGTTCAGCGAAACACGCGACTACGTCAAGAAGGTGCTGGCAAACACCACCAACTACGCAGCACTCATCACCGGCAAGCCCCAGTCGCTCAAGGAAAAGCTCGGCCGCGTCGGACCTCGCGACACCCCCGAACCCGAGGCGACCAAAGACCTGCCTTGACTTCGGTGATTGCCTTGCGCGAGAACTTGCCCGCCTGGGCCACCGAGTGGCTGGGCATCATCATTCCCATCGCCCAGGTCGCCTTGATCCTGCTGGCCGCGTGGCTGATCTATCGGTTCGTGCGCCGGCTGATCCTGCGCATGGGCACCGGCTATGGGCTGCCGTCCAATGTGGCTCTTGTCACCCGCCGCAGCGCGGCCTTCCTGATCTATGGCGGCGCGCTGCTTTGGGGCCTCGAGCGGCTGGGCGTGTCGGGCACCGTCCTGTGGACCGCGTTCACGAGTTTTGCAGCCGTCGGTGCCGTGGCTTTCTTCGCGGCATGGAGCGTGTTGTCGAACATGTTCTGCGCGCTCTTGATCTTCACGACGCGCATGTTCTGGCCGGGCGACACCATCGAAGTGCTGGAAAACGGAGAGAAACCCGGCCTGAAAGGCCGCGTGCTGGACATCAACCTCGTCTTCACCACGCTGGAGGAGAGCGGCAGCGCCCATGAGGGCACGACCCTCAAGATCCCGAACAGCATGTTCTTCCAGCGTGCCGTGCGCCGCTGGCACGGCACCTCACCAGCGCTGCCCGAAACTCCGAATCGATAAGCATCAATCCGGGCCTGTGATTGCATCAATCATCAGCGAGAGCGCCGCTAGCATTCGAGGCTTTGCATAGTTGCATCAACCCTGATACCGGAGACGGTCATGACACAGCTCTACATCGGCAACAAGAACTACTCCTCCTGGTCCATGCGCCCCTGGGTGCTCATGAAGCAGGCCGGCATCGCATTCGACGAAGTCATGGTGCGTTTCGACTCCTTCGACACCGATTCGAAGTTCAAGCGCACCATCCTGCCGCTCAACCCCATCGGCACGGTGCCAGTGCTCAAGGACGGGGACATCGTCGTCTACGACACGCTCGCGATCTGCGAATACCTTGCCGAGACCTACCCTGAGAAGAAGCTCTGGCCGGTGGATCGCGCCCAGCGAGCGCAAGCCCGCAGCGCCTGCGCCGAGATGCACGCGGGCTTTCAGATGCTGCGCACCCACTGCACGATGAACATCGAGGCCGACCTCCGCCAGCAGGGCCAGATCATCCTGCGCGACCAGCCCGGCGTGCGGGCGGACATCGACCGCATCGTTCAGCTCTGGAGCGGACTGCTTCGAGCGAGCGGCGGCCCAATGCTCTTCGGCGAATTCAGCATTGCAGACGCCTACTTCGCGCCCGTGTGCACGCGCATCGTCACTTTCGGGTTGCCCGTGCCGCCGGCGATCTCGGCCTATGTCGAACGCGTTCGCGCGCTGCCGTCGGTAAAGGCATGGATCGATGACGCGCTGCAAGAAAAGGACTTCGTCGTCATGGACGAACCCTACCGCCTGTCGCGCTGAGGAACTCGCGCCGTCCTGGCGCAACGGCCTGGTGCGCGGCCTACACTGCACGGATGCAAATCTATCTTGTCGGCGGCGCGATTCGCGATGCGCTGCTGGGTCGGCCTGGCAGCGATCACGACTGGGTGGTGGTCGGCGCCACGCCGGAACAGATGGTTGCGCAAGGCTACTTGCCGGTCGGTCGAGACTTTCCGGTTTTCCTGCATCCGGAAACACGCGAGGAATACGCGCTGGCGCGCACCGAGCGCAAGAGCGCGCCGGGCTATCGCGGCTTCGTGGTGCATGCGGCGCCGGACGTCACGCTCGAACAAGACCTCGCGCGGCGCGACCTGACGATCAACGCGATCGCACTGCCAGCGGACAAGATCGGCGCCTACGACAGGCTGGACGTCGATCCGCTGGACCTCGTCGACCCCTTCGAAGGCCAGCGCGACCTGCACGACAAGCGCCTGCGCCACGTGACCGACGCCTTCCGCGAAGACCCTGTGCGCATCCTGCGTGTCGCGCGTTTCGCGGCGAGGTTCGACGACTTCGCGGTAGCGCCTGAGACCATGGCGCTCATGCGCGACATGGTTGAAGCCGGGGAGGTCAATGCGCTGGTGCCTGAGCGCGTCTGGCAGGAGCTTTCGCGCGGCCTCATGGAAACGAAGCCTTCGCGCATGTTCGAGCTGCTGCGGGAATGCGGCGCGCTTGCAGTGCTGCTGCCCGAAGTCGACCGGCTGTGGGGCGTCCCGCAACCAGAGGCGCACCACCCCGAGGTCGATACCGGCGTGCACCTCATGATGGTGCTCGATATGGCGGCGCATCTGAATGCGCCGCTGTCGGTGCGCTTTGCCTGCCTGGTCCACGATCTTGGCAAAGGCACGACGCCCGCGGACGTCCTTCCCCAGCACATCGGCCATGAGCAGCGCAGTGCCAGGCTTTTGCGCGCCGTGTGCGACCGGTGGCGCGTGCCCGTCGACATCCGCGAACTCGCGGACGTGGTGGCGCGCGAGCACGGCAACATCCACCGCAGCGGCGAACTCAACGCAGCGGCGGTCGTCCGGCTGCTCGAGCGCTGCGATGCGTTTCGCAAGCCACAGCGTTTCGACGAGGTGCTCCAGGCCTGCGAGTGCGATGCACGCGGAAGGCTGGGACTCGAAGAGCGGCCCTATCCCCAGCGCGATCGCCTTGCAGCGGCGCTTGCCGCGGCGCAGTCGGTGGCGACGGAACCCATCGCGCGCGAGGCGCTGGCGGCGGGCGCGACAGGACCGAAGATCGGCGAGGCGATCACCCGCTCCCGGATTGCCGCCGTGGCGCAAGGGCTCCTCCCCTACTCCTGAGTCAGGATTGGCGGTTTTGGCCGACGCTCCATCGGGCGGGAGTCTGCTATGGTTTTCCCTCCATGCAGACGCCACCCCGTATCCCCCCTGACGCTGCGCTCTTCCTCGATTTCGACGGCACCCTGGTGGAGCTCGCGGAGACCCCGGAAGCCGTGCACGTGCCTCCGGCCCTCGTCCCGCTGCTCAGCGATCTCCACGGCCTGCTCGGCGGCGCACTCGCGGTGGTTTCGGGACGCCAGATCGACGTCATCGACCGCTTTCTTGCGCCGTTGCGACTCCCGGCCGCCGGCGAGCACGGCGTGCAGCGACGCGACGCGGACGGCCAGATGCAGGAACACCGCGCCCCCGACCTCAAACTGGTGCTCGACGCCGCCAACGAGCTTGCAGGGGCGCACGAGGGCTTGCTGGTCGAACGCAAGCACGCTGCCATCGCCCTGCACTACCGGCTCGCGCCGCAGCTCGAGGCGGTTTGCCGCGACGCCATGGAGCGCACCATCGATGGCCAGCCGCAGCTGGAACTCATGCATGGCAAGTTCGTGTTCGAGGTCAAGCTGGCGGGTATCAACAAGGGCATCGCGATCGATGCTTTCATGCACGAGGCACCCTTCGTCGGCCGCGTGCCGGTGTTCGCAGGCGACGACACCACGGACGAAAGCGGCTTCAGCATCGTGCAGCCACGGGGCGGCCTCGCGATCAAGGTCGGCGCCGGCCCAAGCCAGGCGCTGCATCGGCTCGAATCGCCACGAGAGGTCTTCGAATGGCTCGTGGCAGCGCGGGACTTGCTTGCGGCGTCGCCATCCGCAACCCGCAGGAATCCGGAATGACGACTCTCCAAAAAGAAAACAAAACAGAAATCGAAGCGCCCGACAGGGCCGGCCAGGCGCTTGCCGGCGCGGCCGGCGCGAGCAACAAGATGCCGGAGCATCCGGAAGCGCTGGCCGGGCTGTCCGCGCGCACGGGCTTCGGGCCGCCGGCCGAACCTTCGCTCAACGTCGGCGTGATCGGCAATTGCGCATACAGCGCGTTGATCGACGAACGCGGGCGCGTGGTGTGGTGCTGCCTCCCCCGCTTCGATGGCGACCCGGTCTTCAACGCGCTGCTGGACCTGGGCGATAACGCCGGCGCCTGGGCCATCGAGCTCGAGGACTTTGCGTCGTCCAAGCAGTGGTACGAGCCGAACACGGCGGTGCTGCGCACCCAGCTGTTCGATTCCGCAGGCCAGGGCATCGAGATCACGGACCTGGCGCCGCGCTTTCACAGCCGCTCGCGCTACTTCAGGCCGCTCACGATGGTGCGCAGAGTCAGGCCCATCATCGGCACGCCGCGCATCCGCGTCACGCTGGCGCCGCGTTTTCAGTGGGGCACGATGGCGCCGACCATCACGCGAGGCAGCAACCACATCCGCTATGTCGGACCTGATTTCACGCTGCGGCTGAACACCGACGCATCCGTCTCGCACATTCTTGCGGGGCAGCCCTTCGTGCTGTCACGCGAGCACAACTTCGTGCTGGGCGCCGACGAAACGCTGACCGACGGCATTGCCGACACGGCACGGCACTTCGAGCAGGAAACCATCGCCTACTGGCGCACCTGGAGCAAACGGCTCGCGATTCCGTTCGAATACCAGGATGCGGTGATCCGCGCCGCCATCACGCTGAAGCTGTCGCTCTATGAAGACACGGGCGCCATCGTTGCCGCGATGACCACCAGCATCCCCGAAGCGCCCGGCAGCGAGCGCAACTGGGACTATCGCTACTGCTGGCTGCGCGACGCCTTCTTCGTCGTGCGCGCGCTCAACAGCCTCTCTGAAGTCGGCACGATGGAAGACTACCTGCGCTGGCTCTCGAACGTCGTGATCGGCTCGCGCGGCGAGCACATCCAGCCGCTCTACGGCATCGGGCTCGAGCGTGAGCTTCCCGAATCATTCGTCAACGGCCTGAGCGGCTATCGAGGTATGGGGCCGGTCCGCGTCGGCAACCAGGCGCAGGAGCACTTTCAGCACGATGTGTACGGCAACATCGTGCTCGGCGCAGCGCAGGCCTTTCATGACCACCGCCTCTTGAGCCGCGGCGGCGTGGCCGAGTTTCCGTACCTCGAGGCGATCGGCGAGCAGGCGGTCCGCGTCTATGGCACGCCGGATGCCGGCATGTGGGAATTGCGAACGCGCGCTCGCGTGCACACCAGTTCGGCGCTGATGAGTTGGGCGGCATGCGACCGGCTCGCCAAGATCGCCCGCGCGCTCGGTCTTCCGGAACGTGCGGCGTACTGGCACGGCCATTCGTCGCGCATGCGGGAAGAAATCCTCGCCAAGTCGTGGTGCGAAGAGCGCAAGGCCTTCGCCGAGAGCTTCGGCGGCCATGAGCTCGATGCGAGCATCCTGCTGATGGTCGAAGTCGGCCTCATCGACGCTCGAGACCCGCGCTTCATCTCCACCGTCGAAGCCATGGAGAAGTCACTTTGCGACGGCCCCTACATGCGCCGGTATGAAGCGGCGGACGACTTCGGCAAGCCCGAGACCGCCTTCAACATCTGCACCTTCTGGCGCATCGATGCGCTCGCCAAGATCGGCCGCAAGGCCGAGGCGCGGCAGATCTTCGAGACCATGCTGGCCGCACGCAACCCGCTCGGGCTGCTCTCCGAAGACACGCACCCGGTGACGGGCGAGATGTGGGGCAACTTTCCGCAGACCTATTCGATGGTCGGGATCATCAACGCCGCGGTGAGACTGTCCGCGCCTTGGGACACATGCATATGAGCAAGGACACGACAGTGTCGAACGCAGGGGCCAACTCGTGAGCCGGCTGGTCGTGGTCTCCAATCGCGTAGCGGACCCGCGCAAACCCGCCGCTGGCGGCCTGGCAGTGGCGCTCGGGGAGAGCCTTCAGCAAAGCGGCGGCCTGTGGTTCGGCTGGAGCGGCTCGGTCATCGAGGACGGCCCGACCGGCGAGGGCGAACTCCATCGGCAGCAGGCGGGCAAGGTCACCTTGGCCACCATCGACCTGAGTCGCGACGACCACGACAGCTACTACCTCGGCTACAGCAACGACGTGCTGTGGCCCGTGTTCCACGATCGCCTCGACCTCGCGCACTTCGAAGCCGGCTTCATCGGCGGCTACCGGCGCGTCAACCAGCTCTTCGCACGCAAGCTGATGCCGCTGCTGCGAAGCGACGACATCATCTGGGTGCATGACTACCACCTGATCCCCCTTGCAGCCGAGCTTCGCGCAATGGGTTGCAGGCAGCGCATCGGATTCTTCCTGCACATCCCCCTGCCGCCGCAGATCATCATCGCGGCCATCCCGCAGCACGAGTGGCTGATGCGCTCGCTCTTTGCCTACGACCTCATCGGCTTCCAGGCCCAGCAGGACGTCCAGCACTTCGAGCATTACGTGCAAAACGAGGCGCATGGCGAGCTCCTGGGCAATCACCTCTATCGCGCCTACGGCCAGACCGTGCGCTGCGACGCGTTCCCGATCGGCATCGACGTCAACGAGTTCGCCGCGCTCACGCACGCCAAGGAATCGCGCGACATGTACGAGACCATGAAGCGCGAGTATTCGACCCGCCGGCTGCTGCTGGGCATCGACCGGCTCGACTACTCCAAAGGCATTCCGCAGCGCGTGCGCTCGTTTCGCGAGCTGCTGTCCAACTACCCCGAGAACCGCCGAAGCGCGACGCTGATCCAGATCGCGTCACCGACGCGAGAGACGGTCGATGCCTATGCCGACATCCGGCGCGAACTCGAAACCTTGTGCGGCGCCATCAACGGCGACTTCGGCGAACTGGACTGGATGCCCGTGCGATACATCCATCGCATGGTTGCGCGCAAACGCGTCCCAGGCTTGTGCCGCGCTGCGGCTGTCGGCCTCGTCACGCCGCTTCGCGACGGCATGAACCTCGTCGCGAAGGAATACATCGCAGCGCAGGACCCGGCCGACCCGGGCGTGCTTGTCCTGTCGCGCTTTGCGGGCGCGGCCGAACAACTCAAGGAAGCGCTGCTCGTCAATCCCTATGACACCCACGGCACGGCCGAGACCGTGCAGCAGGCGCTTCAAATGCCGCTGGAAGAGCGCCGCGAGCGGCACCAGAAGCTGCTGGCGCGTGTGCGAGAGCAGGATGTGCATTGGTGGCGGGAAGGGTTCATGAATGCGCTGCGTGCGGCGGAGAGTGTTCGGTAGGCAGGCACCGCCAGGTCCGCCAGATCTCGCGACTATTTCTGCGGTCCCCCAACCCGCTTCTCCCGATGCCGCGGCGCCGGCACGTCACGCCGCAAGCTGTTCCCTAGCGCGGTCTTTCGCAAGATCACCGCAAAGGACTGGACGAACACGGGCTTGTTCTCACCCAGCCGCCAAAGAATGCCGGGCGTTCGCGTCGGCGTGGGGCTTTCCAGCGGGATCACGGTCAACCCCGGCATGCCTTCGGGCACGGCATTGATGGCGACGATCGATCCGATTTGCGTGCGCGCCACGAGCGCGAGCATCGGCGCGACGGTCGACATCTCCGCGACGACCGTGGGCTCCGCGCCGCAGGCCATGAAGCATTCGTCCAGCATGGTCCGGGTGGAAAAAGACGTGGAGATGAGCACCAGGTCCTGCCGGTGCAGTTCCACCATGCGAATGCGCTTGCGGCCGGCTAGCGGATGATTGTTCGACACGACGAACACCATCTCCTCGTTGTAGAGCGGTTCGAACCACAGGTCGCTCGGGTCTTCGGGCCGGTAGGCGATGCCGAGATCGAGTTCGCCCGCCTGAAGCCGACCGCAGATCACCTCGGCCGACAACTCTTCGACGCTGATGCGCACCGTGGGATGACGCGCCAGGAACAGTGACACGCACTCGGGAATCAGGCCGATGTTGAAGGTGTGCGTCGCGCCGATGCGAACCCTGCCAGTCAGGTTGCCAGCGCCGGGCTTGAGTAGCGCCACGCCCTGGTCGACCTCCCGCAGCGCACGCGCAGCGAAGCCGCGCAGCAATTCCCCGGCTTCGGTGGTCACCACCTTCTTGCCGATGCGCTCGAACAGAGGCTGCCCGAGCTCTTCTTCGAGCTGCCGAATCTGGTGCGACAAGGTCGACTGGGTGACGTGTACCCGCTCGGCCGCCCGCGTGAAGCTCAGGCAATCGCTCAGCGCGACGAAGTACCGCAGATGCCTCATCTCCATGGAAACCCCCACGAATGATCGATGGCATCGATGATATCGATGCAAATTCACCATTTGCGGGGTTCGTGTCCGAGCCCTATCGTCCGATCCGAATCGACGCCGGACCACGGCGCGCAACCCGGAGACAAGCCATGTCGGAATACAACCAGGACGCGATCACGCGCGACGTCGTCGAGGCTTTCGCCAAGACGCCGGATCCGCGCCTGCGCCAGCTCATGACGGCGCTGGTCAAGCATGTCCATGCCTTTGCGCGGGAGGTCGACCTGCAGCCGGAGGAATGGCTCGCGGGTCTGAATTTCCTGAACGCGACGGGGCAGATCTCGACCGAGAAGCGGCCGGAATTCATCCTGCTCTCGGACACGCTGGGCCTGTCGATGATGGTGGTCGCGCTGGCACAGTCGCGCGCAAGCGGAGGCGCCAAGGGCCCGGCCGAACCAACCGAAGGCACGGTCGAAGGCCCCTTCTACTGGCCGGGCGCGCCCGACCTGCCACTGGGCAGCGACATCGCCGAGGGCGTTCGCGGCGAGCCCACCTTCTACATGGGCCGGGTCACCGACGTGGACGGAAAGCCGCTGGCCGGTGCGCTGCTTGACGTCTGGTCGGGCGACGGACATGGCAAGTACGACGTGCAACTGAGCAGCGAACCCTCGATGAAAGCGCGAGGCCGCTTCCGCACGGACGAACAAGGGCGCTACTGGTTCTGGTCGATCCGGCCTTCGTTCTATCCGATACCGGACGACGGGCCGGTGGGCGACATGATGCGGGCGACCGAGCGCAGCATCTACCGGCCAGGCCATCTCCACCTGCAGGTTTCGGCGCCGGGCTATGTGACGGTGACGACGCAGTTGTTCGTCGGCGGCAGCCCGTACATCGACGCGGATGCAGTCTTCGGCAAGCGTGACAGCCTCGTCGTGGACTTCGAGACGCATGCGCCCGGCAAGGCTGTTGATGGCCGCGAAATGCACGTGCCCTACCACTCGGCGAGCTTCGACGTGCGTCTCGCGCCCGCTGCCGCGTGACCTCCATCCGGACTCTGCAAGGAATCGCATGAAGATCGGCAAGGCCACCGTGCCACGCACTTCCATCTCCACGTCCGACGCCCACACCATCGTCGTCCGCGGGATGGATCTGTCCCGCGAACTGATCGGCAAGATTTCCTTCGTCGATCATTTCTTTCTGCTGCTGACCGGCAGGCGCGCTTCGGCCGGAGAAGCCGCGGTGCTGAATGCCGCACTGGTCGCGATCACCGAGCACGGCCTGGTGCCCAGCGTGCAGGCCGCGCGCATGACTTTCGCTGCCGCGCCCGACGCGATGCAGGGCGCTGTGGCGGCGGGCATCCTGGGCTGCGGGTCGGTCGTGCTGGGTTCCTCCGAGACGGCCGGTCGCCTGTATAGCGAAATCGATGCCCTGGTGAGCGCGGGGCAGCCGTTGCGGGCGGCGGCGCTGACGGTGGCGCAGGCCTGGCGCGAAGCCGGCAGACCCATCCCCGGTTACGGTCATCCGCTGCACAAGAAACGCGACGCGCGCGTCGATGCCCTGTTCGCCGCGGCCAGGGCGGCGGGCACCGACCTGCGCTTCGCCGAGATCGCGACCGCCGTCGAGGCACTGATGCCCGAGGTGCTGGACCGGCCGCTCAAGCTCAACGTGTCGGGCGCGATTCCGGCCGTGCTTCTTGGCGCGGGTTTTCCGGTGGAGGCACTCAAGGGCGTGCCGATCCTCGCGCGCACGGCCGGGTTGATCGCGCACATGTTCGAGGAGATGCGGCAGCCCATCGGCTTCGCGCTCTCATACCAAGCGTCGCGCGAAGCGGTCTACGAAGGCGCGCTGCCCGCCCACTTCGGACCCCACGAATGATCCCTGTCCTGAAAGGCCTCAAGGTCATCGAGCAAGGCACCTTCATCACGGGGCCGGCAGCGGGCATGCTGCTCGGCGACCTCGGTGCCGACGTCATCAAGGTGGAGCAGCCCAAGACGGGGGACCCGTTCCGCGCCTTCAAGGATGGGCTCTACAGTCCGCACTACCAGACCTACAACCGCAACAAGCGCAGCATCACGCTGGACCCCAAGGACGCCGCGGACCTCGAAGTGTTGGACGCGCTGATCGCCCAGGCAGATGTCTATATCCAGAACTTCCGGCCCGGTGTGGCAGAGAAGCTCGGCGTGGGCGCCGAGCGCTTGCGCGCGCTCAATCCGAGACTCATCTACTGCTCGATCAGCGGCTTCGGCGCCACCGGACCCGCGGCCGACCGGCCCGCTTACGACACCGTGGCGCAGGCCGCGAGCGGCTTCCTCAATCTGCTGATCAACCCCGAGAACCCGCGCGTCGTGGGTCCGGCCATTGCGGATTCGTTGACCGGCTTCTATGCGGCCTACGGCGTGCTGGGCGCTCTCTTCGAACGAAGCAGGACGGGGCTCGGCCGCAAGGTCGAGGTCTCGATGCTGGAGGCGATGGCGCATTTCAACCTCGACGCCTTCACGCATTTCTTCCAGGTGGACGAAGTGATGGGGCCCTACAGCCGACCCCGCGTTTCGCAGTCGTACGTGCTGCGCTGCGCCGACGACAAGTGGATCGCGCTGCACATGTCCTCGCCGGAGAAGTTCTGGCGCGGGCTCGCGGTCGCGATCGAGCATCCCCGCCTTTTCGAGGACGAGCGCTTCGCGACTCGCGAGGCGCGCATCGAGAACCAGGAGCAGCTGATCCAGTTGCTGGGCGAACGTTTTCGCGCACGGCCGCGCGACGAGTGGTGCCGCCGATTGGCGCATGAGGACGTGCCCCATGCGCCGATGTACGACACCAGCGAGGCGCTCGAAGACCCGCAAGCGAAGCACCTCCAACTGATGACCTCTGCCGAACACCCCGTGATGGGCCTGTTTCGCACGGTGCGATCGCCGGTCAGCTTCGATGGTGAGCGCGCGCTCGAAGTGCGCCCGCCACCGACGCTTGGCGAACACAACGAAGAGATTCGCGCCGCCCTGGGGCGAACCATCAGGAGACAAGAACCATGAAGACGCAGACTTTCGAAGGCATCGGACGGCGCAGCGCGGTGGCGGCCATCGCGCTCGCCGCGGCAGGCATCGCATTGGCGCAGACGCCGTCCGGCCCGCCGATCCGCATCGGCAGCACGCTGGCGCTCACCGGACCGCTTTCGGCCACGGCGCAGATCCACAAGGTCGTGGGCGAGATCTATGTCGAGCAGCTGAACAAGCGCGGCGGCCTGCTCGGCCGGCCGGTCGAATGGGTGGTGAAGGACGACCAGTCCAAGCCCGACCTCGCGCGCACGCTGTACGAGCAACTCGTCACGGCCGACAAGGTCGACCTTCTCATGGGTCCTTACGCCACGGGCGCAATCCTCTCGGCGATGGGCGTGGCCCAGCGCTACAACAAGGTGCTGGTGCATCACACGCTGGGAATTCCGTCACTGGCCAAGTACGACATGCAGTTCCCAGCCTGGTCGATCGGCTCGGACCCAGCGAACACGGTGCCCAATACGCTCTTCGATGCCCTCGCCGCATCATCCAAGCCGCCGAAGACGGTGGCGGTAGTGACCAGCAAGTTCCCGTCGATTCAGTTCATGAGCGCGGGCGCGCGGGAAGTGCTCAAGAAGCGCGGTCTCACTGAAGTGCTGTTCCTCGAATGGGACTTCGGCAACCGCGACTTCGGCCCCATCGCCAACCGGGTGAAGGATGCCAAGCCCGACTTCGTCTGGGTCGGCGCCATCGGCCTGGAAGGCAATCTGCTGCTGGATGCGATGAAGAAGATCGACTATGTGCCGCCGCAGCACTTCTATCTCTACCCCGCGCCCGGTCCATTGCTCGCATCGCCGGACGCGAAGAACGCGCTGTCGGCCACGATCTTCGAGGAGCAGCCGCCCTTCACGAGCAACCTCGGTGCTGCCGAGTTCATCAAGCTCTATCACGAGCGCGCCGCCAAGGCCGGCTTCACCGACACCTCGGTCGAAACGCAGGCAGCCGCTTCATACACGGCATGGCAGATTCTGGAGGCCGGCGTCGTCAACACCAAGAGCCTGGACGACAAGGCCATCGCCAACTACCTGAAGACGCACAAGGTCGATACGCTGCAAGGCAAGCTGCGCTTCGACGGCGTCGGCAACTTCGGCGACGACCTGATGCGCATCAAGCAGATCCAGGATGGGAAGTGGGTGGTGGTCTGGCCGAAAGAGGTCACTGCAGGCAGCGCGAAGCTGCTAGCGCCGTAGATGAAGCTCGCCCCCAGGCTCGCGCACTTCGTGTCGCTCTCCACCCCCTGCCGGGGGCAACACCAGCGGCCCGGCAAAGCCGGTTCCGCGGTGTTCCTGTTGCTCACCCCCAGGCTCGCGCACTTCGTGTCGCTCTCCACCCCCTGCCGGGGGCAACACCAGCGGCCCGGCAAAGCCGGTTCCGCGGTGTTTTCGACATGGGGCTGCGCCGGGTTCACKTCTTGCGGGTCGCGCGAAATGCGGTGGAGCAGCTGATGCCTAGCTTGTCATTGCTGTCCCAGTCGATTCTCTCCGGGGTCTTCGTCGGGGCGCTGTACGGGTTGATGGGCCTGGGACTGAGCTTGAGCTGGGGATTGCTGCGGCTGATCAATCTCGCGCACTTCGCGTTCGCGTTCATGGCCGCGTACCTCTGCTATCAGCTGGCGACGATGGGCATGGACCCCTTGCTGACGCTCGTGGTCATCGTGCCGGCCTTCTTCGGGCTGGGCGCGGGATTGCATTGGGTGATGGCCCGCTTCGCTGTCACGCCCTTCAACTCGCTGCTGCTCACCTTCGGGTTGATGGGCATCGTCGAGAGTTTGATCCAGGCCATCTGGACTGCCGATTTCCGCAAGCTCGAATCGAGCTACGCGCAACAGAAGTTCAAGGTCGGCGAGCTGTTCGTGCCGGTGCCGGAGTTCATCACGCTTCTGCTGGCGGTCGGGCTCGCGTTCGCGGTGTGGGCCGTGCTGCGTTTCACCGATCTGGGCAAGGCCATGCGCGCCGCCGCGCAAGACGCGCCCGTGGCGGCGGCCTTCGGCATTAACGAAAAGGCGCTCGGTCTCTTGCTGGCCGGAACATGCGCCGCGCTCGCCAGCGTGGCTGGCGTGTGCCTGGCGCTGAGCTTCACGCTCGCGCCGTCCCAGATGTACGCCTGGGTCGGGGTGGTGTTCGCGGCCGTGATGCTGGGCGGGCTGGGGAGCGCCCTGGGGCCGCTGATCGCCGGCACGCTGATCGGTGTCAGCGAAGCCATCACGATGGCGATCACCGCGCCTTCATGGGCGCCGATTGTGTCCTTCACGCTGCTGATCGTGATCCTCGTCTTCCGCCCCGGAAAGACCACCTGACGATGAGACGCACCCCCGTGCTCATCCTGCTGGCCGGCGCTGCGCTGGCCTTCGTGCCGCAACTGGGCCTGCCTGCGTTCTACGACTCGCTGCTCTACCTGATGCTGCACTGGATCGTGCTGGCGACCTCGTGGAACATTCTGTCGGGCTATTCAGGCTACTTCTCGTTCGGGCATGGCGCGTTCTTCGGTGCCGGCATCTATACGAGCGCCACGCTGATGGCACGCTACGACTGGCCCTTCCTGTGGACGCTGCCGGCGGCGGCGCTGGTCGCGGCCCTGCTCGGCGTGGCGCTCGGCGCGGTCGTGTTCCGCGTCCGGGGCGTGCGCGGCGAACTCTTCGCACTGCTCACGCTGGCGATCACCTTCGTCATCGGCACCATCGTCATCAACACGCCGCTGGACGGCGGCTCGGGCGTGCCGCTCAGTGCGGTGCCTGTACCGGAGATCGGTCCGACCCAATCCTCGACTTTCTACCTGCTCGCGCTGGCAGCCGCCGTGGGCACGCTGCTGATCGCCTGGGGCATCCAGGTGTCGAAGTTCGGCGCGGGCCTGTTCGCGATCCACGACGATGAAGATGCCGCCGAAGTGATGGGCGTGCCGACCTACCGCTACAAATTGCTCGCGCTGGCCATCTCCTGCGCGCTGGCCGGCGTGGCCGGCGGCATTCACGCGCTGTTCCTCTCCTACGTGACGGCCGGCGAGGTCTTCACCATCGCGGTGCCGCTGACAGTGGTGCTGATGAGCGTACTCGGCGGCACGCGCCACTGGGCCGGTCCTGCGATCGGAGCGGTGGTCATCACCGCTCTGCTCTACAGCTTCACGGCGGCCGATCATGCGGTGGCGGGCAAGGCGCTGATCGGGATCATCCTGATCGCTGCCATCCTGTTCATGCCGGAAGGCATTCTGGAGCGCGTGCGCCGCTTGTGGCGGCCGGCGCAGCCCGTCACGCCGCCCGCGACCCACACGGCGCCCGCATCGGTGGAGACGCCTGTTCGACCCGCCGCGGTGATCGCAGGACAAGGCGATCTGCTGCTGCGCGTGCGGGGCCTGAGCAAATCGTTCAAGGGTGTGCGTGCGCTCACCGGTGTCAACGTCGACGTGCGGCGCGGCGAAATCCTCGGACTGCTTGGTCCGAACGGCTCCGGCAAGTCGACCTTCATCAACGTCGTCAGCGGCCACTACACGCCCAGCGGCGGCGAGATCTTCTTCGAAGGCCACCGCCTGAACGGCCTGCCTGCGCACCGCATAGCCGCCAGCGGCATTGCGCGCACTTACCAGATCCCCCGGCCGTTCGCGCACCTCAGCGTGCTGCAGAACGTGGCGATCGCCACGATGTTCGGCGGGGCGGTCCGCGATCCGGACGGCGCGCGCAAGCAGGCAATGACCTGGCTCGAATTCACCGGTCTGCAGGACCGGGCCGCCGCGCTGCCGGACGACCTCAATCTGCATCAGCGCAAGTTCCTCGAACTCGCACGCGCGCTGGCCTCGCGCCCGCGGCTGGTGCTGCTCGATGAAGTGCTGTGCGGGCTTACGCCGAGCGAGATTGACGACGCGGTGATGCTGATCCGGCGCATCCGCGACCAGGGATCGAGCATCGTCTTTGTCGAGCACGTGATGCGCGCGGTGATGGCGCTGGCCGACCGCATCGTGGTGTTCAATCACGGTGAACTGCTCGCTGAAGGCGCGGCAACCGACGTGATGCAGCGCACCGAGGTGATGACCGCCTATCTGGGGACAGCCCATGCTTGAAGTCCGCGATCTCCAGGTGGCCTATGGCGCAGCGCCTGCGCTGTGGGGTGTCTCGATCGACGTGCGGCCCGGCGAACTGCTGTGCGTGGTTGGCCCCAACGGCGCCGGCAAGACGACGCTGATCAACACCATCGCGGGAATGCTGCGCGCAAGCGGCGGCAGCATCGGCCTCGACGGGCGCGACATCACGCGACTGCCGCCGCATCGCTTCTGCGAAGCCGGCATCGCGCTGGTGCCCGAGGGGCGGCGGCTCTTTGCCGGCATGAGCGTGCTGGAGAACCTCGAGCTCGGCAGCTACCTGCACCACGCCAAGGCGCAGCGGCGCGACACGCTGGAGCAGGTGATGGCGCTGTTCCCCGTGATCCGCGAGAAGCTGGCAACCCCGGCTGGCGAATTGTCCGGCGGACAGCAGCAGATGGTCGCGATCGCCCGGGCGTTGATGGCGCGCCCACGCCTGCTGCTGCTCGACGAGCCCTCGCTGGGCCTGTCACCGCGCATCGTGCACGACATGTTCGCCGCCATCCGGCGAATCAATGCGGGCGGCATGGCGGTACTGCTCGTCGAGCAGAACGTCACGATGGCGCTGGAGGTGTCGCACCGTGCTTACGTGCTCGAAGAAGGCCGCGTCGTGGCCGAGGGCGAGCCGCAGGAACTGCTGGCCCGGCCTGAGATCAGGCGTGCCTACCTGGGGGTCTGAGCCGCCGGATCGTTCGAACTTCAATTTCCACCCTGGAGCGAAACCATGCTGTTCCCCACCACCATCGTCGGCAGTTTTCCGCAGCCCGACTGGCTGATCGACCGCGCGAAGCTGGCCGGCCGCTTTCCGCCGCGTGTGAGAGCGCGTGAACTCTGGCGAATTCCGCCGCAGTACCTCGAGGAAGCACAGAACGACGCGACGCTGATCGCGATCCGCGCGCAGGAAGAAGCCGGACTGGACATCGTCAGCGACGGCGAGATCCGGCGCGAAAGTTATTCCAACCGCTTCGCCACGGCGCTCGACGGTGTGGACCTCGACAACCCGGGTTCCGCGCTGGACCGATCAGGCCATCCGAACCCGGTGCCGCGCATCGTCGGCAAGATCGTGCGCCGACATGCCGTCGAAGTAGACGATTTGAAGTTCTTGCGAGCTCACACCAACCGCCAGGTGAAGATCACCGTCCCCGGCCCGTTCACCATGTTGCAGCAAGCGCAGAACGATCACTATGCGAGCGAAGAAGAAGCGGCCATGGACTACGCCGCCGCGGTCAACGCCGAGATCCGCGATCTGTTCGCCGCGGGCGCCGACGTCGTCCAGATTGACGAACCGTACATGCAGGCCCGCCCCGAGAAGGCGCGGCAGTATGGGCTGAGGGCGCTGAACCGCGCGCTGGAGGGAATCACCGGAACGACCGCAGTGCATATCTGCTTCGGCTACGCGGCAATCATTCACGAGCGTCCGAGCGGGTATTCGTTTCTGCCCGAACTGGCCCAGTGCAGTTGCCGGCAGGTCTCGATCGAGACCGCGCAGTCGAACCTGGACTGTTCGGTGCTGCAGCAACTGGATGGAAAACGCGTGATGGTCGGGTGCATTGATCTGTCCGACCCGAACGTCGAATCCGTGGAGACGATTGCCGGGCGCATTCGGCGCGCGCTGCCTTACATCAAGCCGGAGAACGTCATCCTGGCACCCGACTGCGGCATGAAATACCTGCCGCGCGAGGTGGCCAAGGCCAAGCTTCGCGCGATGGTGTCGGCCGCCAAGGTGCTGCGCGAGGAGTACGCCTCGGCGGCCTAGCTGCGCCAGGCCACATCGCCTGTGAGGAATTGCACCAGCCGAGCGACACGCGAGGCCGTCGCTTGAGGATCGCGCGCCGCGCGTGGCAAGCCACGCACTTGCGCCGCGGACATTGCGGAAACTTCGATCCAGCCGCCGCGTTCGACCACGTGGGCCTCCCCCTCTTCCAGCATCGTCTTCGTGCTGAACACCGCTTCGCCGAACCACGCGGGCGGAGACGTCACGCGCACGGAACCTTGCGCGACAAACAACGTAAAGCCAGCGTCAACGGCCACACGCAGACTCTGGCCCGCTTGAAGACTGCTGACCTCGGAAAGCTCGCTGGACGTGGTGGACAGGACGGACATCGGATACCTTTCTGGAGAATGCTGGAGAACCGATCTGGTGCCTTCATCGTAGGCAGCCGCCTCTCAACAAAACAGGCACAGCACCGTGACTTCCGAGGCGGAACAGAGGGGCCGGCGACCCATCTGTTATGGTCGATTTCCCCGGAATCTGCATCTGTTTTCCGGTCCCGGCCCACGCGAGGATCGAAGCCATGGAATCGCCACCGCTCTACCGCAAGCTCGCCTCCCACTACGTGGAAGCCATTCGCGCAGGCTCTCTGGAGCCGGGCGACAAGCTGCCGTCGCTGCGCAGCCTGATGCGGCTTCACGACATCAGTCTTTCCACGGCACTCCAGCTCTGCCGGGCCATGGAAAGCGAAGGCTGGGTCGAGGCGCGCGATCGCTCCGGCTACTTCGTCCGGCGTCCGCGCCGGCTCGCCATCGCTGCGATGGAGGAGCCGGCCGCGAACGACCCGCCCAACCCGGCGCAGTACGTCGGTATCCATGCGAAGGTCTCCGACTTCGTCACCCGCAGGCGACAGGGCGAAGTGCGGATCGACTTTTCGACGGCACGCGGTGCGCCCGAGCTCTATCCCGCGCAAGCGCTTCGCACGACGATGATGCGGCTGCTTCGCCAGCGTCCGGCCCTGCTCACCACCGCCGCACCTTCACGCAGCCGCACACCGTTGCGCGAGGTGGCAGCCCGGCGCGGATTGCGCGTTGGCATGACCTTGGCGCCCGACGACGTGATGGTCACCAACGGCTGCATCGAAGCGTTGAATCTCGCGCTGCGCGCGGTGGCCCAGCCCGGCGACACCATCGCGGTCGAGTCGCCGACCTTCTATGGCTTGCTGCAAGTGCTCGAAAGCCTCGGCATGCGCGCGGTCGAGATTCCAACGAGTCCGCAGACCGGCATCTCCATCGAAGCCCTGGAAATGGCGCTCGACACCTACGGCAACATCAAGGCGGTGGTGGTCGTGCCCCATCTGCAGAACCCGTTGGGCAGTGTGATGCCCGACCTGCACAAGCAACGCCTGGTCGCGCTTTGCGAACAACGTGCAGTCGCGCTCATCGAGGACGACTCCTACAGCGAACTGCTCGACGCGGACGTTCCGCCGCGCGCGATCAAGTCATGGGACCACAGCGGCAACGTTATCCATTGCGCATCGCTGCACAAGATCCTGGCACCGGGCATGCGGCTGGGCTGGATCTCGGCGGGCCGCTGGCACGGCCGTGTGGAGATGCTCAAGTACACGCAGACGCGCAGCAACGAGGAACTGTCGCAATGGGCGGCGGGCGAGTACATGGGCACTGGCGCCTACGACCGGCACCTGCGGCGGCTGCGCGACAGGCTCAAGGTACAGCGCGAGCAGGCAGCGGATGCAATCGCCGCGCATTTCCCGTCCGGTACCCGGCTCAACTACCCGCCCGGCGGTCTTCAGCTCTGGGTGGAACTGCCCGGCCGCCTTTCGTCCATGGAGGTGTTCGATGCCGCATTGCGCGAACGCATCCTGGTGGCGCCCGGGACGCTGTTCTCGAACTCGTCCCGCTTCGATCACTACCTGCGCATCAACTGCGGATGGCCCTTCGATGAGACCATCGCTGCAGGACTGCGCCGGCTGGGCGAGATCGCTGGCGAGTGTGTCGAGCAGAGCGCAAAGCCGCGGATGGCGGCGTGACTTGGCCGTCGAGTCCCTGTGCCGCGCTGAATGCCTCAAGCAACCAGCGCCAGCGCGCCGTAGTCGCCCACGATTTCGCCCAGCCCCGCCGGCATCAGCACCGCGCCTCGCGTCAAGGCGACGAGCTTGCCGTCGATCTCCGCCTGCAATCGCGGCAACAGGAAATCCCGGTTGCTCCAGAACACACCGCCGCCCAGGCTGATGCGTTCGAGATCCAAGGTGGCGATCAGGTTGTAGAGCATGCGCCCCATGACGCGACACAAGCCGTCCGCCGTGGCAATCGCCTGTGCGTCGCCGCTCATGGCGGCCGCGAACAGCTCGGGCGCGGACCGGCCGAAACGCCGTGCGATCGCGTTGCCAGCGCTCAATCCCTCCACGTCGCCGACATTGCCGCAGCCGCACAGTGCATTGGTGTCGTCGCTGACGACAAAGCTGTGGCCCGCATGCCCCGCATTGCCGTTCTTGCCGCGCAGCACGGTTCCGTCGACGCAAAGCCCAACGCCGATGCCGGTGCTCCACGTGACGTAGGCGCAATGATCGAACCCCTGCAGCGCGCCCCAGCGTCGCTCGGCTTCGAGCGCCGCGACAGCGTCGTTCTCGACACGGACGCGTGCAAAGCGCCGGCGCAGCGGAGCCTCCAGCAGCGCGGTCATCCAGTCGTTCGGCAGTCCGCGCGCAGGGCCGGCGATGCCGCCGCAGATATTGGGCGACGCCAACTCGACCAGGCCGTCTTTCAGCTCGAAGGGGCCTGCCGACGAAACGCCGACACGCTCGATGGAAGCGGGATCGATCCCTTGCTCGGCGCATGCTTCTTCGATCAGCCGGATGATCTGCAGGGCGACGGCATCGTTGTTGCCAGTCTTGGCAGTGGGCTCGCTGCGGCGGCCGATTAGCGGCGGGGCGCCCGTCGCCGAAAGGCTCACCGCCATCTTGGTTCCGCCGATATCGACGCAGGCTTTCATCGATTCAAATCCATCGTGCGATCAACGCCGCAATCATGCTGAGAACGACCGTGCTGGCGATTGGCAACTGCCATTCGCGTCCAAAGGCACGGAACTCGAAATCGCCGGGCAGCCGTCCGAAGCCGAAGCGGCGCAGCCATTCAGTCAGCCCGCTCATCAGAACGAGCGCGAGAACGACGACGATCAGCCAGCGAATCATCGGCTGAGTTTAGGCCGCAAGCAGGGCCAATGCCTGTCGGTGAAGTTCCGGGGTTGCTGCGGCGATCACGCGCCCGTCGGATTGCAGGCCGAGCGGCCGCCCTTCCCAGTCAGTCACCGTGCCGCCGGCCGCCTGGATGAGTCCGGTTGGGCCCAGATAGTCATAGGGCTGCAGGCCGGTTTCGACCACCAGGTCGACCGTGCCGCCCGCGAGCTGCGCGTAGCCATAGCAGTCGCCGCCGAAGCGCCGCATCGCGCACTGGCGGCTCAGCTTGTCGAAGGCTTGCCAGTCCGCTGCATTGAAGATGTCGGGCGACGTGGTGACGATGCGAGCCTCCGCTACGGACTTGCAATCCCGCGCGCGCACCGCCCGTCCATTGCGGTTGGCACCAACGCCTGCCTGGCCCACCCAGCGCTCGCCAAGCACCGGCATGTCGACCATTCCCAGCTCGACCTGCCCGCCGCGCACCAGCGCGATCAACGTGCCCCAGAGCGGCGACCCGGTAATGAAGCTGCGTGTGCCGTCGATCGGGTCCAGCACCCAGACGCGATCCGCTTCCAGCCGCTCGCGGCCGTGCTCTTCGCCGAGGATGCCATCGGCCGGCCGTTCGGCGCCGAGGATGTCGCGCATCGCCGTCTCGGCCGCGCGGTCGGCCTGTGTGACCGGGCTTTCATCGGCTTTCGCGATGATGTCGAGCGGTGTGCGAAAAAGGCGCAGCGAATGCGCCGCCGCGGCGTCCGCCAGCGCATGGGCGACGCGCAAATCGTCCGCCGTAGAAAAATTGGAGCTCATGAGGGCCGATTAGAACCGAGCCGATCCCGCACCTGAACCGAGCCAGAACCTAAGACAGCGTCAGAAAGGCTGATCACCCTCGATCGTCGTCCGGTAGAGCTTGCGCCGCAACGCGTCGGGCGTTCCGGCAGCCAGATGCATCAGCGAGCGGTTGTCCCAGAACACGAGATCGTGCGGCGCCCACTGATGGCGGTAGACGAATTCGGGCTTCACGCTGTGCGCGAACAACTCCGCCAGCAACGCATCGCTCTCTGCTTGCGGAATGCCGACGATGCGCGTCGTGAAGTGCTCGCTGACAAAGAGCGCCTTCCGGCCGGTTTCCGGATGCGTACGAACCACGGGCTGCACGGCAGGGGCGACCTGATCGATCTGCGCCTGCGACAGCTTTGGCCGCCACGGATTTTTCGCGCGCAGTTCTTCGTACTTGGCGAGGTAGCTGTGCTCCGCCTTCAAGGGCAGGAGCCGCTTCTGCAGCGCCGGGTCGAGCGCTTCCCACGCCAGGTGCTGATCGGCGAAGAGAGTGTCGCCACCCTCGCTCGGCAATTCCTGCGCGTGCAGCAGCGACCCGAGGCTCGGGCGCGGTTTGTAGGAGATGTCGGAATGCCAATAGGCCCCTGCGTCGCCCAGTCCGATGGGCTCGCCGTTTTCCTTGATGTTCGAGACGATCAGGATTTCGGGATGCCCTTGCAGATGGAACTGGTGCAGCACATGGATTTCCAGCGGCCCGAAGCGACGGCTGAAAGCCACGTGCTCCGCAGGCGTGATCGGCTGATCGCGGAAGACGAGGACGTGGTGATCGAGGTGCGCGCGGTGAATGCGCGCGAAGTCCTCATCGTTGATCGGCTTGGAAATATCGAGGCCGACGATTTCGGCGCCCACGGGCGCATCGAAACGCCGCACTTCGAAGGGCTGTGGCGGCGCATTTCTGGCGTCGGCTTCAGGGGAGGCAACTGCAGTCATTCAGACAGATCCAATCGTGGCATCCAGACAATGTAGGCCGCCCGCGGCGGATTTCCAACCAACAGTTGGTTTCTAGCTTATGGACTACAGGGTGGGTTACAGGGTGTGCGTGCGATCCCCTTCGGCAAAGCCCAGCGCATCCCAGTGCGGCCCGGCCGTGAAGCCGATCACCTTGAACAATTCGCCCATCTCGTGCTCATGGATCAGTCGCGCCGCCATGCTGCGCTCGGCCAGCGTGGCCTGCTCCATCATGGGAAGGATGCCGGCGTTCAACAGGAACCTCGCCTGGCTGCAATAACCCAGCACCTCGAAGCCCGCCTCCTGCCCCGCAAGCGCGACAGAAGTGAAGTTGACGTGCGCGGTGATGTCCTTGGCGCCGACGTCGACCAGCGGATTGCCATCGGCCTGATGACCGAGATGGCACATCACTGTGCCCATGTGCCGTTGCGGGTGGTAGTACTCCGGCTCCGGAAAGCCGTAGTCGAAGAAGAAGGCTGCACCCTGCTTCAGGCGATCCGCGAGCGTGGCGATGAAGGCTTCGGCTTGCGGATGGATCTCGGTGAGATAGTCGTGATCGCCTTCGATCTCCACGGGTGGCCGCAGGTCGGTCGGGCGATCTTGCCAGGCGAAGCCTTCGCCTTCGCGCACCACGCCACGCTCGAACCAATCGCCGCCGATTCGCACCAGCAATTGCACCGGCATCGCGTCGAGCACTTCGTTGCCCACCACTACGCCGCGCATGGTCTCGGGCAGTTCGGAAAGCCATTCGACCTTGTCGCCATATGCGGCCAGGGTCTCCTGCTGGCGCTCGCGCAGCGTGCCCGAAAGGTCGACGATGCGATAGCGCGCCACGCGATCGCCCAGCGCGCCGAGCAACTGGAGCGCCAAGGCGCCCGAGCCGGCGCCGAATTCCCACACTTCATCGGTGGCGGTCCGGGTGAGCGCTTCGGCCACTTGCACGGCCACCGTGCGGCCGAAGAGTGGCGTGAGTTCGGGCGCTGTCACGAAGTCGCTGCCTGAAGTCGGCATCTGCCCGAACTTGCGGCTCGCGTTGGCGTAGTAGCCCCATCCGGGCGCATACAAAGCCAGTGCCATGAAGCGGTCGAATGGCATCCAGCCGCCGTCGCGCTGCAGCGCGGCATCGATAATCCGGGTCAAAGGGGTGGCGCGACCGGCGCCCTGCTCCAGGTTCATACGGGAAATTTATCAGGATGGCTCAATCGTCCCCACGCCAGGGCGTGCTCGTGACCGGCGGCGGCCAGCGGCTGGGTGCTGCGGTCTGCGAAGCTTTCGCGCGCGCGGGCTGGCGCGTGTGGTGCCAATACCGAGCTTCACGCGAAGAGGCACTGGCATTGTGCGCGAGGCTGCGCGCCGAAGGCCACGACGCGACAGCCATCGAAGCCGACATCGGCAACGAGGAAAGCCGCCGCGGGCTGATCGGCCAGGTCTCGGCCGATGTGCCGCTGGCTTGCATCGTCAACAACGCGTCGGCCTTCGAACCCGACACCGGGCTCGACTTCGATGCCGATGCCGCGATGCGCCAGATCGGCGTGAACCTGATCGCGCCGCTTTCGTTTGCGCGTCTTCTCGCGCAGAACGCGACGCCGGGTGACGGCATCGACCGTTCGACCATTCACGTGCTGGACCAGAAGGTCTACAACCTGAATCCCGATTACTTTTCTTACACAGTGTCGAAGCTAGCGCTTGAACGCGCCGTGGCGCTGCAGGCCCAGTCGCTGGCGCCAACGGTGCGTATCTGCGGCGTCGCGCCGGGCATTCTCTTCATGAGCGGGGCGCAGACGGGGGACAACTTCGAGAAGGCTTCGCGCGCCAATCTGATGCGCCGGCCCATCGACCCTGCCGACGTCGCGCGAACCTGCGTCTTCCTTGCCGGCACCCCCAGCGTGACCGGCACCACACTTTGCGTCGACAACGGCCAGCACCTGGTGCCGCTCCCGCGCGACATCATGTTTGTCGTCGACGATCTTCTGAAAGCACCTGCTCCATGACTCACGTCGCCATCGATCCCCTGTTGCTCACCTGCAGACGCGTCTTCCTGCGCAACTACGAGGTGTGGATCAACATCGGCGTGCACGAATTCGAGAAACGCGCCGAGCAGCGCGTGATCATCAATGTCGACCTGTACGTGCCGCTCGATGTCTCGACGCCCAAAGAGGATGAACTCGATGAAGTCGTCGACTACGACTTCATCCGCCGTACCGTCGCCACGCGCCTGAGCAAGGGGCATATCCACTTGCAGGAAACGCTGTGCGACGACATCCTGACGCAAGTGCTGCTGCATCCAAAAGTGCATGCGGCGCGCGTATCGACGGCAAAACCCGATGTGTACCCCGATTGCGATGCAGTCGGAGTAGAAGTTTTCAGGAGCAAGTAGATGAGTGCCGTGTGGATCGACGAAACCCCTTCGTCCACCAATACCCTGAAGATCGAGCGCGAGACGCACAAGCTCGAAAAGCGCCTTTGCCGCGAAGTGGGGCGCGCCATCGTCGACTACAACATGATCGAAGAGGGCGACAAGGTCATGGTGTGCGTGTCGGGCGGCAAGGACAGCTATGGGCTGCTCGACATTCTTCTCAAGCTGAAGGCACGGGCGCCAATTCACTTCGACATCGTCGCGGTCAATCTCGACCAGAAACAGCCCGGATTTCCCGAGGATGTGCTGCCCGGCTATCTGACTGCGCTGGGGGTTCCTTTTCACATCGAAGAGCAGGACACCTATTCGATCGTCAAGCGCGTGATTCCTGAAGGCAAGACGACCTGCGGACTTTGCAGCAGGCTGCGGCGCGGCATTCTCTACCGCGTGGCCGACGAGCTTGGCGCCACCAAGGTGGCTCTGGGCCATCACCGTGACGACATGCTGCAGACCTTCTTTCTCAACATGTTCTTTGCGGCAAAGCTCAAGTCGATGCCCCCCAAGCTGGTGAGCGACGACGGCAAGCACATCGTGATCCGGCCCCTGGCCTACGTGGCCGAAAAGGATCTGGTTCGCTGGGCGCAGCACCGCGCGTTCCCGATCATTCCGTGCACGCTGTGCGGCAGCCAGGAGAACCTGCAGCGCAAGCAGGTCGGCGAAATGCTGCGCGAATGGGAGCGCAAGTTTCCGGGGCGCGTCGAGAACATGTTCAGCGCTCTCCAGAACGTCGTGCCCTCGCATCTGCTCGATGGAACGTCGTTCGACTTCAAAGGTCTGAAGGCGACAGGCGTGCCCGACGCCGACGGAGACAAGGCCTTCGATGCTCCCGAATTTCCAGTCGAGTCGCCGCTGCGCATCGTCCAAATCTGAAGGCCGGAGGCGTGCATGAGATTCCTACCGGCCACTCTCGTGCTCATCGCAAGTCTTTCGGGCTGCGCCACCCACTGGGTGGTCGACAGCGACGTCCGCAGCTTTTCGGAGATCGGCTCCGTGCCCGCCGATGCGACCTACAGATTCGAGCGGCTCCCGTCACAGCAATACGACTTGCGCGCGCAGTTGCAACTGGAGGCGATGGCGACACCCGCGCTGGAAAGCGTGGGCTTGCGCCGCGACGATTCGGCGCCCCGCTACACCGCAGAGATCGGCGCTCGCGTCACGTCCGAGCTGTCCCCCTGGGTCGATCCCTGGTTTGGCGGGCCGGGCTGGGGACCGGGGCCATGGTGGGGTCCGGGCCCTCGCTACGGCGGCTGGGGCTACGGGTATGGCGGTGGGTGGTATGGGCCGATGTTCCCGGCCGCTTCGAACCCCTGGTACACGCGCGAGGTCAGCATCGTGCTCCGCGAACTCCCATCGAACCGGGTCGTCTATGAAACACACGCCCGAAACGACGGCCCCTACAACATCAGCGCCGATGTACTGCCCGTGATGTTCCAGGCGGCGCTGCAGGGATTTCCGCATCCACCGCCGGGTGAGCGGCGGGTGAACCTGGAGATTCCGACGGCCAGGAACCAAGCCCCGCCGACCCCCCGGGTTCAGGGGCCGCCCTAAAATCTTCGCGGATATGGAGCCCACCAGAGTCATCGCCGTTCGCCACGGCGAAACCGCCTGGAACGTCGACTGCCGCATCCAGGGACAGCTCGATATCCCGCTGAACGACACCGGTCTTTGGCAGGCGCGGCGTGTGGCGATGGCGCTCGAGGACGAGCCCATTGCCGCGATATATGCCAGCGATCTGGCACGCGCGTGGCAAACGGCAGAGGAAATCGCGCTGGCGCACGGCGTCGAGGTCACACCTGACCGCGGGCTGCGGGAAAGGGCTTTCGGCCTTTTTGAAGGACAAACCTATGCGGACATCGACGCGAAGCTGCCCCTTCAGGCTAGGCTGTGGCGTACGCGTGACCCCGAATTCTCACCCGAAGGCGGAGAGTCACTGCTCACTTTTCGCGAACGGGTCACCACCACGGCATCGCGCATCGCTGCAAGACACCCGGGCCAACTGATAGCCATCGTGGCCCATGGGGGCGTCATGGACGTCCTCTATCGTGACGCGACCCGGCAGGACCTGCAGGCACCGCGCACCTGGGAGCTGGGCAATGCCGCGATCAACCGCCTCCTCTGGACGCCGCAGGGCTTCACGCTCGTGGGTTGGGCCGATGCCGCCCATCTTCTTGGCGACGGGACGCTGGACGAAGCGACCGTCTGAGCGCGTCTTTTTGCGACGTAAACTGACGATTAATGTCAGCTATTTGTATTCATTTTGTATAAATGAGTGCAAAATCGTATCTGCGTTGAAGCATTCCTCCGGCAGCAAAACGCAACCAAGTGCTTCGAACGTTGCAGAGCATCCAAACGACATAGGCTGAGCCATACGGCCTTTCGTACGGTGGCGCAGGCGCGTTGCAGAGGGCAATATGGAGTCCCGGCTGAAAATTAGCGCTTTGTGATTACCTTTGGCTTTGATACATCTTCCGCCGAAAAGACGTAACGGTTGAAACAAGCAAGACCCCGAAGGGCAACGGACATTTCATACGCGGAGTCGCAGTCCATGGAACAACAGCCTCTTTCCCCCACATCGCCCGAGGCGGTGTCGCTCTCGCTGATCGACCTGTTCGTCCGCCCATCCGGCAACGCGCCCCAGACTCGTCAAAGCAGCAACTCCGCGCTGCCTGCGATCCTCACCGCGCAACTGGCCGAGCGGCTCCAGGCATCCCGATTTCTCCCGGACACGCTTTTTGCGGCAGCCTGGTGCCTCCTGCAGTCACGCTGGCTGGGAAACCCGGCAGTGGAGCTTCGCGAAGCCGTGGTCGACGCATCGTCGCCTGCCCGCGTCGTCGCTGCCGTGATCCATTGCGACGGCGATGCGACCGTGGGCCAATGGCTTTCGGATGCCGATCAGGCTCGTCGCAGCGCGGCCACGGTTCCGGCGACCGACGCGCCGCCCTTTGCCCTGTGGCTTCGCGACGGAGCGCCCGATGTCGGCAGTGACGGTCCGATGCTTCAACTGGGGACGGCTTTCCCGCCTGGGCAAAGAGCCATGCTCCATATGACGATCGCTGCCGCGGTCCTCGAGAGCGCAGTCGCCGAAAGCCTGCTGGCCGCGCTCACGGACACTGCATGGGATCTGCTGGAGCGGCCGACGGCCACCCTGCGCGAAATCCGCACGCTGCCGGCATCCGACCGGCAGCGGCAATTGGAAGTGTGGAACACCCCGGCTTCCGACTACGACCCGGCGCTCACCGTCCACGCCGCGTTCGAACGCCAGGTCGCGGCGCAAGGCGACGCCATCGCCTTGGTTGGCGAGGACGGGCCCGTGACCTATCGCGCGCTGTCCGATCGGGCTGGACGCATGGCGCGCAGGCTGCAGGCGCGCGGCGTTCGCGCCGGAGATACCGTGGGCGTGATGCTCGACCGTTCGAGCGCAGCGGTGGTCGTTCTGCTCGGCATCCTGAAGGCCGGCGCGGGCTATGTTCCCGTGCAGCCGGACTTTCCGGCCGAACGCATCGCCTTCATGCTGTCGCATTCCGATGTCGGGTTGGTTGTGACCCAGTCCGCGCACCGTCAACTCGTCCCCACTGGCCGGGCGCTACTGTCGATCGATGAGCCTGCCGACGACGCCTCGCTGCCGCCGCTCGCGCCCGCGCCGGCAAGCGGCGAATCGGTGGCTTATGTGATGTACACATCGGGCTCGACCGGCACGCCCAAGGGCATCGAGATCTGCCACCGATCGATTCTTCGTCTCGTGGTCGGTGCCCGCTATGTCGAACTCCCGCCCGGCGAAGCCATGCTGCACGCGGCGCCGCTTGGTTTCGATGCATCCACGCTCGAGATCTGGGGCCCGCTACTGAACGGCGGCATCTGCGTAGTCCACGACGAACAGGTGCCGACCGGCGCCGGACTGGCGCGCACCATCGCACGGCATTCGGTCAGGACCGCCTGGCTCACGGCTGCGCTCTTCAATGCGGTGGTCGACGACGATCCCGCACAGCTGGCCGGCCTGCGTCAACTGCTCACCGGCGGCGAGGCTCTGTCGGTTTCGCATGTGCGGCGCGCAATGGCCGCCCTGCCCGGCCTCATGCTGATCAACGGCTACGGTCCGACTGAATGCACGACCTTCGCGGCCACGCACCACATTCCGCGCGACCTGCCGGCCGACGCGCGCTCGGTGCCGATCGGACGGCCCATCAACGACACGACCCTCCGCGTCCTGGGCCCGACGATGGCGATGCTGCCCGCCGGCCTCGTCGGCGAGCTCTGCATCGGCGGACGCGGCCTGGCGCGCGGCTACCTGCGGCGCCCCGACCTGACGGCAGAGCGCTTCGTCCCCGACCCGTTCGGCGGGGCTGACGACCGGCTCTATCGCACCGGGGACCAGGCACGCTGGCTGCCCGACGGCACCATCGAGTACATCGGCCGCATCGACGGGCAGGTCAAGATCCGGGGCCATCGGATCGAGACTGGCGAAATCGAGGTGGCGCTGCTCACGCACCCGGGCGTCAAGTCCTGCGCAGTCATCGCGCGCGCAGATGCGGCCGGCCGGCTTCGCTTGGTAGCCTACCTGGTAGCCCGTGGTGCCGAGGTGCCGTGGACGACCCTGCGCCAACACCTCGCCGAGCGCCTGCCCGAAGCGATGCTGCCCGCGGCGCAGGTCTGGCTCGAACAACTGCCGGTCACGACCAACGGCAAGCTCGATCGCCGCGCGCTTCCTGAGCCGCCGAGGCAACGACCCGACCTCGCGCAAACCTTCGAAGAGCCCCGTGACGATGTCGAGCGCAAGGTATGCGCAGCGTTCGCACGCGCCCTCGGCATCGACCAGGTGGGTCGCAACGACAACTTCTTCGATCTCGGTGGCGATTCGCTGCTGGTGCTGAAAGTGCTGAAGGATCTGCAGCGCGGCAGCGATCGTCGCCTGTCGACCAACCTGTTCTTCCGCCAGCCCACGCCCGCGGCCCTGGCCATCGGCATGCAGGACAGCGCGCCCGCCACGCCGCAACGCGAGGCCGGCAGGCCCGCGCCGCAAGTGACGCAGGGCATGGAGCCGGTGGCACTCATCGCCATGGCAGGCCGCTTCCCGGGCGCCGCGGACGTCGAGCAGTTCTGGGACAACCTCATGGCGGGTCGCGAATCGATCACCTTCTTCGACGACGCGACGCTGGACGCCGGCGTCAGCGCCGCCTTGCGGGCCGACCCCTCCTACGTGCGCGCACGCGGCGTGATCGACGACATCGAGCAGTTCGACGCAGCCTTCTTCGGCATCAACCCGAAGGAGGCGGAGCTGATGGACCCGCAGCACCGCGTGTTTCTCGAGATCTGCTGGGAATGCCTCGAACGCGGCGGCTATGTGCCCGACCAGGCGCCCGGCCCGGTGGGCGTGTTCGGCGGCATGTCCAACGCGACTTACTTCCAGCGCCACGTGTCCGCGCACCCGGACCTGATCGACATGGTGGGCGAATTCCAGGTGATGCTCGGCAACGAGAAGGACTACATCACCACCCGCGTGGCGAACCGTCTCAGCCTGACCGGCCCGGCCGTCAGCGTGCACACCGCCTGCTCGACTTCGCTGGTGGCCGTGGCGCAGGCCTTCCATGCGCTGCGCACCGGCCAGTGCCGCATGGCGCTCGCGGGCGGCGCGTCGATCACCTGCCCGCCGCGCAGCGGCTATCTCTACAACGAAGGCTCGATGCTGTCGCCCGACGGCCATACGCGCAGCTTCGACGCGAAGGCGAAGGGCACGGTCTTCAGCGACGGCGCAACGGTCGTGCTGCTCAAGCGGCTGTCCGACGCGATCGCCGATGGCGACACCATCTATGCCGTGCTGCGCGGCGCGGCGGTCAACAACGACGGCGGCGCCAAGGCCAGCTTCACCGCGCCAAGTGTCGACGGGCAGGCCGCTGTCATAGAGGCCGCGCTGGCATGCTCGGGCGTCGAGGCCCGCAGCGTTTCCTATGTCGAAACGCATGGCACCGCCACGCCGATGGGCGACCCGATCGAGGTCGAAGGCCTCACCCACGCCTATGCGGCGCACACCGCGGACACCGGCTTCTGCACCATCGGCTCTCTGAAGAGCAACGTCGGCCACATGGTCACGGCCGCCGGGGCGGCCGGCCTGATCAAGGCCGCACTCGCAATGCATGCCGAAGCGATTCCCGCAAGCCTGCACTACGAGTCGCCGAACCCGGCCATTGATTTCGACGCCTCGCCCTTCCGGGTGAACAACCAGTTGCGCGCCTGGCCGCGCGAGGCCACGCCCCGCCGCGCGGGCGTCAGCAGCTTCGGCGTCGGTGGCACGAACGCGCACGTGATCATCGAGGAGGCGCCGCTGAGAGCGCCCTCCGATCCCGCAACCGGCCCGCAACTGCTGACCCTTTCCGCCCGCTCACCAGCGGCGCTCGCCGCCGCGGCAGCGCGACTGGCCGATCACCTCGACACGCATCGCGATGTCGCGCTGGCCGATGTGGCGCACACCCTGCGCGTCGGCCGCAAGCAGTTTGCGCATCGCGCCTGCGTGGTCGCCGAAACTTTCGATGAGGCGGTCACGGCATTGCGTACCGGCGACTCTGCGGCTCGCGCTGGCGGCTCGGTCAATGCCTGGGTGCCGCAACCGGTATTCATGTTCCCGGGTCAGGGCGCGCAGTACGCGGGCATGGGCCGCGCACTCTATGCTGGCGATGCTGTCTTCCGCGCCGCCGTCGACGAGTGCCTGCGAGCCTTCGATGGCGTCCTGGGCTTCGATCTTCGCGAACGCATGTTCTCGGACGATGCGACGGCACTCACCCCGACATCGGTCACCCAACCTGCCACTTTCGCGCTCGAATACGCGTTGGCGCGCCAGCTCATGGCACTGGGCGTGACGCCGGGCGCCATGATCGGCCACAGCGTGGGCGAATTCGCCGCCGCCGTGCTGGCCGGCGTGATGCGCCTCGACGACGCCGCGCGGCTCGTGGCACAGCGCGGCGCGCTGATGCAGGCGCTGCCCGCCGGCACGATGCTGTCGGTGCGCCTCTCGGCCGCCGAGCTGCTGCCGCTCTTGCCCGAAGGCATCTCGCTGGCCGCCGACAACGGCCCGGCCGTCTGCGTGGCCGCAGGTCCGAGCGATGCGATCGAGAACCTGCGCATGGTGCTGGAGGGCAAGGGCATCGTCGCGAAGACGCTCCAGACCTCGCACGCCTTCCACTCCGCCATGATGGAAGCGGCCGTCGCGCCCTTCGAAGCGCTGGTGCGCGAGACACCGCTGTCGGCGCCGAAATTGCCGATCTATTCGACGCTCACCGGCCGCCTGTTGACGGACGAGGAAGCCACGGACCCGCACTACTGGGCGCGGCACCTGCGTGAAACCGTGCGCTTTTCGCCCGCGGTTCGCGAAGTGCTCGGCCAGCTCGCACATCCGCTCTTCATCGAGATCGGCCCCCGCAATACCCTGGCCACGCTGGTGCGCCAGCACGCAACCAAGGCCGTACTCGCACCCGCCGCGTCGCTGCTGCCGGACCCGGCGCAGGGCGAGTGCGCCGCATGGCGACTCGCCGCCGGCCGCCTCTGGTCGCAAGGCGTCGAGATCGATCTCGGCGCCCTCGATCCGCGCGCACGCAAGCATCGTGTGCGGCTGCCCACCTATCCCTTCGAGCGCAGGCGTTTCTGGGTCGAGATGGCGACGGCGCCTGCCGACGTTCCGGCCGCTGCCGCTGCGCCCGGGTTCGACGTTTCCGCTTTTTCCGACCATTCCGCCCTTTCCGTCCCACTTTCCACATCGATCCCGGAGTTGACAATGACTGTCGCTGCTGTCGCCTCTTCCGCGCCCCCTGCGCGCCGTGCATCCCTCGTCACGCGCCTGCGCGAATTGTTCGAGAACCTCTCGGGCGTCGATATGACGGACGTCGAGGGCGCAGCACCCTTCGTCGAGATCGGACTCGACTCCCTCACGCTCACGCAGGCCGCGTTGCAGGTCAAGAAGACCTTCAAGGTCAACCTCACCTTCAGGCAGCTGATGGAAAGCTATCGCAGCTTCGATGCGCTGGCGGAGTTCCTGGACGCGACGTTGCCCCCCGAGCCGGCAAAGGTCGCGGTCGCGGCGCCGGTGCCGGCAACCGCTGCGATTGCCGCGCCCCAACCGGTGGCACCGGTGGCCATGCCCGCCACGGCGGCGATCCAGCCGATGGCCGGTCTCGGCGCCGGCAACGGCTCCCTGATGCAGCAAGTCATCGCGCAACAGATGCTATTGATGCAACAGCAACTCGCATTGCTGTCGGCGGCGCCGACGGTTCCGGTCAGCCCCGTGCTGCCGGCACCGGCGACGGAGCAACCCACGCCCATGGCCACCGCCGCGGCCACGGCGTCCACTTCCCCCACGCCGGCTGCTGCCGAGGAGCCCGCCGCGCCTCTGCAGAAGTACGACGTCAAGAAAGCCTTCGGCGCCATCGCGCGCATCCACACGCAGAGCAAGGAACCGACCGAGCGGCAGAAGGCCCGCCTGGCGGCTTTCATGCGGCGTTATGTGGAGCGCACGCGCGGCAGCAAGGCCTTCACCGATCGCAACCGTTCGCACATGGCCGATCCGCGCGTGGTCAACGGCTTCCGCCCCGCGACCAAGGAGATCACCTACCAGATCGTCGTCGAGCGCTCCAAAGGCTCGCGGCTCTGGGACATCGACGGCAACGAGTACGTGGACACGCTGAACGGCTTCGGCATGAACCTGTTCGGATGGACACCGGACTTCATCAACGACGCGGTGCGCAAGCAGCTTGACCTGGGCTACGAGATCGGCCCGCAGCATCCGCTCGCGGCCGACGTGACCAGGCTCCTGTGCGACCTGACCGGCTTCGACCGCGCGGGTCTGTGCAACACGGGCTCGGAGGCCGTGATGGCCGCGCTGCGCATCGCGCGCACGGTCACCGGCCGCAGCACCGTGGTGCTGTTCACCGGTTCCTACCATGGCACGTTCGACGAAGTGCTGGTGCGCGCGGGGCGCAATGCCAAGGGCATGTCGGCGGCGCCCGGCGTGCTGCAGGGCATGTTCGGAGATGTCAGGGTGCTGGACTACGGCACGCCGGAAGCGCTGGAGTTCATCCGCGCCAATGCCGATGACCTGGCCGCCGTGCTGGTCGAACCGGTGCAAAGCCGCCGGCCCGACTTCCAGCCGCGCGAATTCCTGCGCGAGGTGCGGGCCATCACCGAGAAGTCCGAAACCTGCCTGATCTTCGACGAAGTCATCACCGGCTTCCGTTGCGACCTGGGCGGTGCGCAGGCGGTGTTCGGCATCCGCGCCGACCTCGCCTGCTACGGCAAGGTGCTCGGCGGCGGCTTCCCGGTCGGCGTGATCGCCGGCAAGCGCACCTACATGGACGCGCTCGACGGCGGCCCGTGGCAGTACGGGGACGATTCGGTGCCCACCGTGGGCGTGACCTACTTCGCCGGCACCTTCGTGCGGCACCCGCTGGCGCTCGCCGCGTCCAAGGCCGCCCTCGAACACCTGAAGCAGGACAACAACAAGCTGCAGACCCAGTTGAACCTGCACACCGCGGCCATGGCCGACGAGTTGTCGGCTTTCTGCCGCGAGGTCGGCGCGCCGCTCGAGATCCGCTACTTCTCGTCGCTATGGCGCGTGAGCTGGCTCGAAGACCATCCCCTGCAGGATCTGTTGTTCGCGATGATGCGCAGCCGCGGCGTGCACATCCTCGACAACTTCCCCTGCTTCATGACGACCGCGCATTCGCAACAGGACATCGCGACCATCAAGTCCGCCTTCAAGGAATCGGTGGCCGAGATGCAGGAGGCCGAACTGCTGCCGCGACGCGCGGTGGTCCAGGCGGCATTCGACCCGTCGCATCCGCCAGTTCCGAACGCGCGCCTGGGCCGTGACAAGGACGGCCAGCCCGCGTGGTTCGTGCCCGACCCCAACGCACAAGGCAAATTCACGAAGTTCCAAGCATGACCGAAGCTGTCCTGACCCCACCCTCTGCCCCGGCCGCGGAGGACTTCGACCCCTTCGCGTCAGGGATGATCGAGCGCATTGTTCCAACGACCGAAGCACAGCGAGAGGTCTGGCTGGGCGACCAGCTGAGTCCCGACGCATCGTTGGCCTACAACGAGGCGCTCCGGATGCAGCTCAAGGGCGAACTGGACGCTCAGGCGCTGTCCGCAGCGCTCGACCGGCTGGTTGCCCGACACGAGTCTCTGCGCTCCACCATCTCACCCGATGGCACGCAGCTTCTGATTGGCGAAGCCAAGCCGGTCGACCTGTCCGAACACGACCTGTGCGGGCTCGACCCCGCTGCGCAGAAGCACCGGTTGGAGGATGAGGGCCTCGCCGCCGTACTGCAGCCCTTCGAACTGGAGAAGGGACCGCTCTTCAGGGCCTCGCTCTTCCAACTGTCTGCCGTCGAGCACGTGCTGATCATGACGGCCCACCACGCCGTCTGCGACGGCTGGTCCTGGGGCGTCATCAGTCAGGATCTCGGGCTGCTCTATGCGGAGCAGATCGGCGCCGGTCCGTCGCTCGAAGCACCGGCGCGGTATTCGGATTACGCCGCATGGGAAGCGCAGGAAGCCGCCAGCCCGGAGATGCAGGGCCATGTCGACTATTGGCTGTCGCGCTTCACGGGCGGCAGCCTGCCGGTGCTCGAACTGCCGCTGGACCATCCACGACCCGCGGTACGCACCTTCAATTCCCGCCGCGTCGACCATGTGTTGCACCAGGACCTGATCGACTCGCTGCGCAAGGTCGGCGCCGCGTCGGGCGCCAGCCTGTTCGCGACGATGTTCAGCGCCTTCGCCGCGACCCTGCACCGGCTCACGGCGCAAGACGATCTGGTGATCGGCATCGCCGCAGCCGGCCAGATGCCGAGCGACATGCCGACGCTGGTCGGCCATTGCGTCAACACGCTGCCGATCCGCGTCGCCATCGAGCCGCAGATGTCCTTCGACGCGTTTGCACGCTCTTCGGGCGCAACGCTGCTGGATGCTTTCGAGCATCAGACACTGACCTACGGCGCCCTGCTGCGAAAGCTGCCGGTGCCTCGCGATCCGAGCCGCCTTCCGCTGGTGAACGTGCTGTTCAACCTGGACAGCGGAGCGCTGGTCACGGGCAACTTCCCGGAGATCGAATCGGAGCAGACTTCGATCGCTCGCCGATACGAGAACTTCGAGCTTTTCGTCAACGTGGCACCGATCCGGCAGGGCATGCAGATCGAGGCGCAGTACAACGCCGATCTGTATGACGACGCCACGATCAGACGTTGGCTCGGCATGTACGAATGCCTTCTTCGCGCGGCTGCGTCAGATCCGTTGCAGCCGATCGGGCGTCTCAACGTGGCGTCCGATGCGGAGACGCAGGCGCTCGTCGCGCTTCAGCCGCAGGAAACGCCTTTGGCGGGCGCGCAGTTGATGCACGCGGCCTTGGTCGAACGCGCCGCAACGAGCCCCGAACGCACCGCCCTGCGCGACGGCGAGCGCCGCTGGAGCTACCGAGAACTCGACGAACAATCGAATCGCCTTGCGCACGCCCTGCGCGAACGCGGCATGGGACGAGGCGAGCGCGTCGGCCTGTGCCTGGATCGCAACGCCGACATGATGGTCGCGCTGCTGGCCGTGCTGAAGACCGGCGCTGCTTATGTACCGCTGGACCCGGCCTTTCCGCAAGCGCGCCTCGACTACTACGCCGAAGACGCCAAGCTGGGTCTGCTGCTCACGGCCTCGACCGTCCCCGCCGCACCCGCGAACTGGCGCCCCGACGCTGCAACGCGCATCTTCTCGATCGACAGGGACACCGCGTGGCGCGACAAGGCGGCGACTGCGCTGGTTCCCTCGCCGCAGGACGCGCAGCCGGCGGACGCGGCCTACGTCATCTACACCTCCGGGTCCACAGGCAAGCCCAAGGGCGTTTGCGTGCCCCATGGCGCAGTCGCGAACTTCCTGCAGAGCATGCGCGAAGCACCCGGCATCACAGCCGACGATCGCCTCGCGGCGGTGACCACCTTGTCGTTCGACATTGCCGTGCTCGAACTGATGTTGCCGCTGACCGTCGGCGCCGAAGTGATCCTGGTCTCGCGCGACACGACGATGGACGGAAACGCGCTGCGCACGCTCATCGAGGAAAGCGGCGCGACCATGATGCAGGCGACGCCGGGTGGCTGGCGTCTGCTGCTCGATGCGCAATGGCCCGGCACATCGCGATTCAAGGCGCTGGTCGGCGGCGAAGGCCTGCCCTCGGACCTTGCGCAGTTGCTGCTGCAGCGCTGCGGCGAGGTCTGGAACATGTATGGACCGACGGAAACGACGATCTGGTCGACGCTCTGGCGCGTCGAGCCGGCTCGCGTCGCGCAGCGCGGCGTTTCGATCGGCAAGCCAATTGCCAACACGACCGTGTGGATCCTCGACGCGCAGGGGCAGCGCTGCCCCATCGGCGTACCTGGCGAAATCGTGATCGGCGGCATCGGCGTGACGCTCGGCTATCTCGACAGGCCCGAACTCACGGCCGACCGCTTCATTCCCGATCCGTGGGGCGCGGCAGGCTCGCGTCTCTATCGCACGGGCGACCGCGGCCGCTGGGGCAACGACGGCTTGCTTGAACACATGGGCCGTTTCGACTTCCAGGTCAAGGTGCGCGGCTATCGCATCGAACTCGGGGAAATCGAAGCCGCATGCAACGAAGTTCCAGGCATCGGCAACAGCGTCGTCATCACGCGCGAGGACCAGCCAGGCGATGTGCGTCTGGTGGCTTATGTGAGCCCATCGCCGAACGCGAAGATCGACTTGGCGGAACTCGATCGCCGCCTGCGCGAACGCCTGCCGCAGTACATGCTGCCGCAGCACGTGGTGACGCTGGACGCCATCCCCTTCCTGCCCAACGGCAAGGTCGACCGCAAGGCGCTGCCCAAGCCCAGCGCCACGCGAGATCAGGCGGCCGAGCGGGTCGCACCGCGCAATGAGCGCGAGCGGATCGTGCTCGAGCACATGGAACGCGTGCTCAATCTGCCGGGCCTCGGGATCCGTGACGACTTCTTCGCGCTCGGCGGCCATTCGTTGCTCGCCGCGCGGCTCGCGACGCTGCTGAGCCGCGAGTTCGACGTCACTGTGCCGCTGCGCGTACTTTTCGAAGCGCCCACGGTGGAGCGGCTCGCCGCGTCGATCGACACCCTTGGCCAGAGCGGTGCTCCCCGCGGTGAAGCTATCCGGGTCGTGCCGGGCCGGCGCAGCGCCCCGCTCACGCCAATGCAGGAACGCATCCGCTTCCTCGAAGAGCTGCATCCAGGTCGCTCGACGTACAACGCCCCATCCGCGCACCGGCTTGGCGGCGTCATGGACGTCGACAAATTCAAGGCTGCGCTCGGCATCATCATTGAGCGGCAACCTGCGCTGCGCACGTCCATGGGCGCTGATCCGGCCACGGGCGAGCCGCAGGCCGTGGTTGCCGACATGGTGGCTTACGAGCTACCGGTCGTCGATCTCGGCGCACTGCCTGACGACCAGCGCGAGACAGCCCTGAAAGAACGCATGCGCGAACTGGCGGATCGGCCGATCGACATCCACAAGGCCCCGCTGTTCAATGCGACGCTGTTCCGGATGGCTGCCGACGATCATGTGTTCGTTTTCGTGCCGCACCACCTGATCTGGGACGGCTGGTCCTTCGACATCCTGCAGCAGGAACTCTCGACCATCTATGGCGCGCTGGTTCGCGGCGAGCCGCACGGCCTGCCGCCTCTCGCGGCGACCCACGGCGACTATGCCGAGTGGTATGCGCGCTGGCTCCAATCTCCCGCCTGCCAGACGCAGTTGCACTACTGGAAGAACCGCTTCGCGAGCGCCCCCGCATCGAAGGCGCCGCGCACGGACATGCCGCGCCGGGCCGGCATGAGCGGCCGAGGCGGCTCGCACTGGATCACCGTCGACAAGGACCTCACCGAGCGCCTGCGCCAGGTGGGCCAGCGCCATGAGATGACGCTCAACATGCTGACCCTGGGCGTCTACATCCTGATGATGAGCAACGTCATCGGAACGCCGTCGATCGTCATTGCGACACCGGTTCGCGGGCGCGAGGCGCCGGAACTGGAGCCGGTTGTGGGCTTCTTCAACAATCTGCTGCCGATGCCCTTCCAGGTGGACGCGTCGCTGCGCTTCGGCGAATTCATGCACTACGTGAAGCAGGAACTGATCTCGGTGATGGACCACCAGCAGATTCCTTTCGAACGGCTGGTCAGCGAACCCGAGTTCGCCGAGCGTGCGCAAGGCGTGGGTCTGTACCAGGCGCTGTTCTCGTTCCAGGACGCGCGCGAGCGGGCGCCGGATCTCGGCGGCCTCTCGGACCGACAGGTTCATCTGGTCCAGCAAGGGGCGACGGACGACCTGGGCCTGTGGCTCATGGACAAGTCGAGCGTGCTGGAAGGCGCTGTCGTCTACAACGCCGACGTCTACAAGGATGAAACGGGCGCGGCCTTCAGGGAGCGCTACATCGAGTTGCTGCGCCGCGTCGTCGACGAGGCCGATCCGACGCTCGAAGCCATCCTCGCGCCCGCGGGATCGGCCAGCGCCGCATACCTCCAGCGCCTGTCCGCTTCAGAGCCGACCGCGCTCACCGCCAGCCCCGCGGCCGTGCCGACCGCCCCGCCGCGCGCCAACCAGCGCGAAGCGTTGCTGCAGCCCGAGCAGGCTCGCCTGGCGCAGATCTGGGCCAGCGCGCTGAGCATCGACGTCAACGACATCCATGCCGACGAGAATTTCTTCGACCTGGGCGGAGATTCGCTGCTCGCGATGCGGGTGCTCCAGCAAGCGGAGCAGGTCATGGGCTTCCGGGTCGAGGCCCGCCGCTACGTGTACGAGACGCTGGCGCAGCTCTCATCGGCTTCGGCAGGCGTCGCCATCGATGTACAAGCCGCGGAGCAGCCGGCCAGGGAGACGGCCAAACGCGGCGGTCTGCTGGGCCGCGTGTTCTCAGGCTGGAAGAAATGAAGGGGTTGAGAGGAAACCGCCGTGTCGATCGCACCGATCCCGTGGCCCGGACCCTGCCTGCTATGGCAGGTTGACCTCGAGGCCGCACCCACGGCTGCCAACTGCCTGTCGGAGGCGGAGCAAGCACGCGCGGCCCGCTTCGTGTTTGCGCGCGACGGGCAACGCTACGTCGCCGCGCATGCGGCCTTACGGCAGATTCTGTCGACAGAGACGAGCATCGCGCCCGAGCGACTGGAATTCACCGAAGGCGAATTCGGCAAGCCGGCATTGGTCGGCCAGTCGGAGGTTCGCTTCAATCTCAGCCACAGCCATTCGATCGGCCTGATCGCGGTCAGCCGCGGCGCCGAAGTGGGGGTCGACGTGGAGCTGGCCCGCACGGTGTCGGATGCAATGGCGCTGGCCGCAACCTGTTTCACGCCCGGCGAGATCCGCATGCTGCAGGCGACGCCCGCAGCCGCGCGCGATCGCGCCTTCCTTGTCGGCTGGACGCGCAAGGAAGCGGCCATCAAGGCGCTCGGCCTTGGAATGTCGGCGGATTTGCAAGCGCTCGAAGTTGGCCTGGAGTGCACCGAACGCGAGGTAAAGTGTCGCCTGGGTTCACACATGCGTGCCTTGCAAGTCTTTTCCATTTCTCTCGGCGAGGGCCTCGTGGGTGCGCTAGCACTCGACTCTGTCCACGCGGGAGGACATCTGGCAGCGGCATCGACGTCGCTGATCGACATATTGTGATGGTCCCGTTCTATTTCGGTCCGGCGGACCGCCAGTTGTTCGCCGTCTATCACCCCCCGCAGCGCAAAGCCGACGGCCATCCGGCGGTACTGATGTGCAGCCCCTTCGGCCACGAGGCCATCCGCGTCCATCGACTCTTTCGCGTCATTGCCGATCGTCTGGCCCGCGGCGGCGTCGCCGTCCTACGCTTCGACTTCTTCGGCACCAGCGAATCAGGGGGTGAAGACGAGGCGGGCGAAATGAAAGGCTGGCAACTGGATCTCTTGCGCGCTCATGAGGAGCTCCTTCGGCGCTCCCAATCGCCAAGGCTGAGTTGGCTGGCAGCGCGGCTGGGGGCCACGCTCGCTCTCCAGGCCGCACGCCATGCGCAGGGGCTTCAGCAGCTTGCGCTTTGGGAGCCCATCCTCGATGGGCCCGCCTACATCGAAGAACTGCTCGAGGCACAGATCAAGATGCTCGAAGTGGGCTACTACGCCAAGGACCGCTCCTGGTACAAGCAACGCCAGGCTGACGGCAGCCCGGCGCTCACAGAGGCACTCGGGCACCGCATCAGCGGCCAGCTCGCGAGCCAGTTGGAGGCGCTGCGGCCGGATACGCTGAGCGCCCCGGCGGCAGTGGCGACCTCCGTCTTCTCCAAGGCAGGGGACGAAACTGTGCGAAATTGGTGTGAGCGCGAAAATTTGAACAATCGCAAGGTCGTGCACGAAACGCTCGAACATCCGATCATCTGGACTTCGGACCCATTGCCCAACCAGGCCATCGTTCCCGCTGAAGTTACCAAGCGCCTTATCGGACTTATTCGATGAACAGCTATCACGAAGAACCCGTTCAGTTCGGCCAGGAGTCGGGCTTGCTGGGCGTGATCACGCGGCCGACCGGCCACATCTCCGATGCCTTGGCGTGCGTGATGTTCAACTTCGGGGTCACTCACCGCGTCGGCCCCCGCCGCATTCAGGTCAAGATGGCCCGGCGACTCGCTCAGGAAGGCTTCGCGACACTGAGATTCGATCTCTCGGGAATCGGCGACAGCCATGGCACGGATGCTTCGCTGCGGTTCGAGGAACAGGCGACCAACGATCTTCGCGCGGCCCTCAATGAAATCGAAAAGCACCTCGGCATCCGCCAGTTCGTCATCTTCGGCCTGTGTTCCGGCGTCGCCCCGGGGCTCCGGATGGCACTGGAGGATCCGAGGGTCATCGGACTGCTCAGCTTCGACGGCTATGCCTTTACCAGCCATGCCGCGAACATCGAGCGCCGCGTGCGCCGCTTCCTGCGCTTCCCCAAGGCTCAGATCAGCCACTGGATCGACCGCCTGCTAGGTCGTGACCTGCCCGAAGGCGACTTGCTCAAGACCGGCGAGAGGACGAAGGTCGTGACGCCCGCCGATTTCGCGCGCGAGATGGACACGCTGGTCAAGCGCGGCGTCTCCATCTACCTGATCTATTCCGGAACGCTGCAGCAGCGCGACCGCAACCACGACCAGCTGTACCCGCTGCGCGGCGCGCCTTTCCTTCAGAAGGTGCGCTACGAATTCATGCCCAAGGTGGACCACTCCTTCACCGACGTGGCAGGGCAGCAGTTCTTCATCGACGCCGCCTGCCGGTGGGTGGAAGACATCGAGGCAAAGCGCGCGAGCGTGCCGGCGACCAGCGTGCCACCTGCGAACGGGCAAGCCTCAGACCGCAAGGCGTCGACGCTCGCCGTCGCCTGACAGGACGCGCAGCGCGCCCGGCGCCCGCACGTCAGGCGCGAGCGGAGCTCTCGCGCGCGCCGGCGCCGTCGCCCGGATGTTGTGCCTCCGAGGGCAGTTCCTGCAGCGGTCCGCTGCCGCTGTAGCGGTCCAGCGCGAGATAGATGGCCGGCGTGATGTAGAGCGTGATCACCTGCGAAAAGATCAGGCCGCCCACCACAGCCACGCCGAGCGGCTGACGCAGTTCGGCGCCGGCACCCAGCCCGAGGGCGAGCGGCAGTGCACCCATCATTGCCGCGAGCGTCGTCATCAAGATCGGCCGGAAGCGCAGCCGGCAGGCTTCGCGAATGGCGTCGACCGGCTTCATGCCTTCGGTCCGCTGGGCCTCCAGCGCAAAGTCGATCATCATGATCGCGTTCTTCTTGACGATCCCGATGAGCAGCAGGATACCGATGGTCGCGATCAGCGTCAGGTCGAAGCCGAAGAGCTTCAGCGAGAGCAGCGCACCCACTGCTGCCGAGGGCAGCCCAGCCAGGATGGTGAGCGGATGGATGTAGCTTTCATAGAGCACGCCGAGCAGCACATAGATCACGAGCACCGCCAGGATCAGCAACACCGCCTGACTCGATTGCGAGCTCTGGAATACCGCCGCATCCCCACCGTAGCTGGTGATGATCGACGGCGGCATCTTCAACTCTTCCTTGAACCGGTCGATCTTGGCCGTGGCGTCACCGAGCGGAACATCGGGTGCGAGGTTGAAGGACACCGTGACGGCCTGCAGCTGGCCCTGGTGATTGATCGAGGTGGGCCCGACCGTGCGCCGGACCGTCGAAAACGCTGACAACGGGACCAGCTGCCCCGCCTTGTTGCGCACCGACAGGCGCGACATGTCTTCCTCAAACTGCCGGTCGCCGTCCGACGCTGAAAGGATGACCTGGTAAGTGTTGCTTGCGCCATAGATGCTGCCGATCTGGCGGTCGCCATAGGCGTTGTAGAGCGCAGTGCGCAGGTCACCCACGGCAACGCCGAGCACCCCGGCCTTGTCGCGATCGATGTCCAGCGTCGCCTGGAGGCCGCGGTTTTGCGAGTCGCTCGTCACGTCGCGGAAAGCCGGATCGGCGCGCATGCGCTCCATCAGCTTGTCGGACCACACACCCATGGTGCCGGCGTTCACGCTTTGCAGCGTGTATTGGAAACGCGCCTTGCTTTGCCGCCCGCCGAGGCGCAGGTTCTGGATCGGCTGCATGTAGACGGCAATGCCCGGGATCTCGCGGAAGCGCTTGCGCAGGGCTTCCAGCACCTGCGGCATGGCCGCGCGATCCTTGCGCGGCTTGAGCACGACGAACAGGCGCCCGGAATTCTGCGTGGCCGTCGGGCCGCCGACACCGATGAAGGAGTTGACGTAGTCGACGTTCGGGTCGGCCATGATCGCGTCGGACACACGGCCCTGCAGAGCCTTCATCGCAGGAAACGAAATGTCCTCGGCGGCTTCGGTGGTGACCTGGATCTGCCCGATGTCTTCCTCCGGGAAGAAGCCTTTCGGAATGGTGATGAACATCCAGGCAGTGAGCGCGAAAGTCGACGCGGCGACGATCAGCATCACCGGGCGGTGGCGCAGCGTCCAATCGAGCGTGCGCATGTAGTTGGCATGCACCCAGCGGTAGCCGCGTTCGAAGGCACGGCCGATGGCAGTGCCGGGTTCGGGATGCTCTTCTTCGTGATCGAGCGCGCCGCCTTCTCGCGGCGTGTGCTTGAGCAGACGGCTCGCGAGCATCGGCACCAGCGTGAGCGACACGATCGCCGAGACCATCACCGCCAGCCCCACCACCACCGCGAATTCATGGAACAGCAGTCCGATCACGCCGGGCATGAAGAAGACGGGAATGAAAACCGCCACCAGCGATATCGAGATCGAGATGATGGTGAACCCCACCTCGCGCGCACCGCGCAATGCGGCGGCGAAGGGCTCCATTCCTTTTTCGACGTACCGCATGATGTTTTCAAGAACGACGATCGCGTCGTCCACCACCAGCCCGACGGCCAGTGTGATGCCGAGCAGCGACACATTGTCCAGGCTGTAGCCGAAGGCATAGAGCAACGCGACCGCGCCGATCAGCGAGATCGGAATCGTGAGCGCCGGAATCAGCGTGGCGACCAAGCGGTGCAGGAACAGAAAGATCACCAGCACCACCAGCAGGATGGTGCCCAGAAGCGTGAGCTGCACATCGTGGACTGCTTCGCGGATCGAAAGCGACCGGTCGTTGAGCACGCTGATTTCGACCGACTGCGGCAGCTCTCCCCTGAAGCGCGGCATAAGCGCCCGAACCGCATCGACGACTTGGACCGTGTTGGCGTTGGGCTGGCGCTGCACGGCGAGCGAAATCGAACTCTGCCCGTTGTAGGCGCTTGCCGTCTTCACCGATTCGAAGCTGTCTTCGATCGTCGCCACCTCGTCAAGCCGCACGGGTGCGCCGTTGCGCTGGCCGACGATCACCTTGGCGAAATCGGCCGCCCTGAGCATCTGTTCGTTCGCCTGGATAGTGAGCGTCTGGCGCGGCCCGTCGAGCACGCCCACCGGTGTGTTGGCATTCGCCAGCCGGACCGCATTGGCAAGCTCGTCCAGCGTGATGTTGCGGGCATTGAGAAGATCGGCGTCGGCCTTGATGCGCACCGCAAAGCGCTTCTGCCCATAGACGGCCACCTGCGCGACGCCGTCGATGGTCGAGAGCGTGGGCGAAACCAGGTTTTCGGCGTAATCGTTCAGCTCGGACGGCGTCATCGAGTCCGACGTCATCGCAATGAAGAGCACCGGCGCATCGGCCGGATTGACCTTGCGATACGACGGCATCTGGGTGAGTTCGGGCGGCAGCAGGCGCTGCGCGCGCAGCAGGGCAGCCTGCACGTCGACCGCGGCCGCGTCGATGTCGCGCGAGCTCACGAACTCCAGCGTGACCGATGTGCTGCCCTGGGTGTTGACGGAGCTGATCGTCTGGAGGCCCGGGATCGTCGAGAACTGCTTTTCAAGCGGCAGCGCCACCGACGACGCCATCGTCTCGGGACTGGCCCCGGGAAGTTGCGCCGAAACGTTGATGACTGGCGTGTTGTAGCTCGGCAGTGCCGCGACCGGGATCTGGAAATAGGCAAAGATGCCGACCACCACCACCGCGGCAGAGAGCAGCACCGTCATCGCAGGACGACGGATGCACAGCTCGGAGATGTTCATGTCCGCTCCCGTTCCGCGACGAGACTGGCGTTGGTCGGCCCGACCGATGCCGCGCTTCCGGGCCCGGGCGTTTCGCCCTCAGGGCGCTGCGGCGGGTTTGCCGCCTCGACCCGCACCTTGCCGCCGGGACGCACGTTCTGCTTGCCCTCGATGACGACTTGCTCGCCGGGTTCGATCCCTCGCACCACGACCTGCGTGCCGAAGGTGTGGAGCGACTCGACCTTGCGGCGCGTCGCTTTCTTTTCGGCGTCCACCACATACACCGAGGTGCCTTCCGCCAGCATCATCAGCGCCGAAGCCGGCAGCACGGTCGCGTCTTCGATCGTGCGGACCGTCACGCGCGTTTCGACGAATTGACCCGGCCAAAGGCTCTGGTCGGCGTTGTCGAACACAGCCTTGGCGCGCACCGTGCCGATCAGCGGATCCACGGTGTTGTCGACGAAGCTGAGCGAGCCCTTCAGCGTTTCCTTGCGACCCGGCACGACGGCTTCAACTGCCGTGTGCGCTCTGGCCGCCGCGAGCAGGTCCTGAAGCTTGCCCTCTGGAACCGGAAAACTCACCGCGATGGGATCGAGCTGCGTGATGGTGACCAGAGACAGCGTTGGCTGGACCAGCGTGCCCGGATAGATATTGACCGCGCCGATGCGCCCAGCGATGGGCGCACGCAGAGTGGCATAGCCCAGTGCGACATCGGCCGCCTGCACCGCTGCGCGATCGGCTGCCACAGCGGCGCGCTGCGCCTGGAGTTGCGACAGCGTGGCGTCCGCGGCGCTCTTCGCAATGAAATTTTGCGCGACGAGATCCTGGCTGCGCTTGTACTGCCGCTCCAGATCCGCCAGCATCGCCTCGTCCCTCTGTTGCTGAGCCTTCGCCTTGGCGAGGTTGGCCTGGTCCGGCCGGTCATCAAGCGTGAAAAGCAACTGCCCGGCCTTCACGAACTGGCCTTCCTTGATATGCACCTGTCGAACCGTGTTGGTCACTTGGGGCCGCAGATCGACGCTGTTGAGAGAAACCACGTTGCCGTTGACCTGGACCGTGACGGGCACGGTTTGCCGCTTGGCTATTGCCAATGACACCAGTGCCGGGGCCGCTGTGGCGGGCGCGCCGGGGCTTCCCTTGCCAGCCTTGACGCTGCTGGACTCCGCGCCGTTGACCTCCGCGCCGACGCGCGATTTGGCGCCGGACCACCACCACGTACCGGTGGCGGCGGCGACGATCAACACACCCGACAGGGTGACGACGAGATTCTTCTTCATGAGTGCGGTATCTTGGATCGAAGGTGGGGCGCAGGATATGGGAGTCGTACTACTACAGACTACTTTTGCGGGCTACTTTTCTGCGGCGCGCCTATTGGAGCAGTGCGCAACCGAAAGCGCCCCGAAGTGCCGTAAAGATAAGTAAAGGGTTCATGCAAGATGGCACACCCGCGACAGACTCGTTGCGCGACAAGCGGCCGCTAAAATCGCCGCTTCCCAGCCTCTGGATGAACCCCATGAATCGCTGCAAGAACTCCCTGAGCGCTCTTGTTTTGGTAGCACTGAGCGCCGTCATTGCTCCTGCCGCCGCCCTGTTCTCGCCTCACGCCGCGGCGCAGGTCGCAGACATCCCCAACTCCCAGAACGAAGCCGCCAACGGGGGGCGCAATTTCCCCGTCGGAACGCTGCGCGGCAAGTTCATGGTGGTGAACCCCCCTGAGATCGTGCTCGACGGCCAGTCCGAGCGCCTTTCGCCAGGCGCGCGCATTCTGGGTGCGAATCGGATGCTCGTCATGCCGGCGGCCATCACGGGGCAGAACCTGCTGGTCAACTACACCCGCGACGCGGCCGGCCTGGTGCGAGAAGTCTGGATCCTGACGCCCGACGAGGCCCAGGCCAAGCGTGCATCGGCCGAAAAGCCGCTGCTGAATTTCTGGCCCTTCGTGGCCAACAGCGGTCCGCGCGACGACGGCAAGACGCCGTTCGACCAGCTTCCCAAATACGGAGAGTGACTGGCTCGCCCCCAGGCTTGCTCACTTCGTGTAGCCGCCTACCCCCTGCCGGGGGCGACACCGGCGGCCTGGCGGAGCCAGTTCCGCGGTGTCCCACGCCACGGCCGCGCTAACCCAATGACATTTGCATCTCTCGGGAGAGGCACCATGAACCCCAAAGTTTTTATCAAGACCTTCGGCTGCCAGATGAACGAGTACGACTCGGACAAGATGGCGGATGTGCTGCGCGCGGCTGAAGGCTATGAGCCGACCACGAATGTGGACGAGGCTGATCTGATTCTTTTCAATACCTGCTCGGTGCGTGAGAAAGCGCAGGAGAAGGTGTTTTCCGATCTTGGACGGGTGAAGCACCTCAAGGCGAAGGGGGTGAAGATCGGTGTCGGCGGATGCGTGGCGAGCCAGGAAGGCGAGGCCATCATCGCGCGCGCGCCCTACGTGGACGTGGTTTTTGGGCCGCAAACCCTGCACCGCTTGCCGGAGATGCTGAGCCAGCGCGACCGCGAGGGGCGGCCGCAGGTCGACATCAGCTTTCCCGAGATCGAAAAATTCGACCACCTGCCGCCTGCGCGGGTGGAAGGCGTCACGGCCTTCGTGTCGATCATGGAAGGGTGCTCCAAATACTGCAGCTACTGCGTCGTGCCGTACACGCGCGGCGAAGAAGTGAATCGGCCGCTCGACGACGTGCTGGTGGAAGTCGCCGGGCTGGTGGACCAGGGCGTGCGTGAGGTCACGCTGCTGGGACAGAACGTCAATGCGTACCGCGGCCGCATGGGCGACACCACGGAAATCGCCGACTTCGCCACGCTGCTCGAATACATCGCGGAGATTCCCGGCATCGAGCGCATCCGCTACACGACCAGCCATCCCAACGAATTCACGCCGCGGCTGATCGAGGCATACGCCAGAGTGCCTCAGTTGGTGAGCCATCTCCACTTGCCGGTGCAGCACGGCAGCGACCGAATCCTGATGGCGATGAAGCGCGGCTACACAGCCATGGAATACAAGAGCACGGTTCGCAAGCTGCGAGCGATTCGTCCCCAGCTCGCGCTCAGCAGCGACTTCATCGTCGGCTTTCCGGGCGAAACGGATGAGGACTTCGCCAAGATGATGAAGCTCATCCACGATCTCGAGTTCGATGCCAGCTTCAGCTTCATCTTCAGTCCGCGTCCGGGTACGCCGGCTGCGGCGCTGCACGATGACACGCCGCACAGTGTCAAGCTCGCGCGGCTGCAGGAATTGCAGGCCGTGATCGATGGAAACGTCAAGCGCTTCGGCGAAAGCAGGGTGGGCACCGTGCAGCGCGTGCTGGTCGAAGGCGCCTCGCGCAAGGACGCGCGCGAAATGATGGGCCGCACCGAGTGCAACCGCGTCGTAAACTTCAAAGGCGACGCTCGACTGGTCGGCCAGATGGTCGACCTCCGCATCACCCGATCGCTGGCCTACACGCTGCGCGGCGAAGTCGTGACGGCTGAATCGACGCACGCTGCCGGCAGGTCCGCGCCGGCGCCCGTCGCCTGATGTCGAAGCTGGCCTCCGCGCGCGGTTCGTTCCAGCAGCTGCTGCTTTTCGCGTTTCTCCTGATCACCGCGCTGCTCGTGGGGGTGGCATTGCGCGCCGTCTTCCAGTACGACGAGCTCATGACCGAAAGCCGCGATGCGGCGGCGCGCGCGCTCACTCTTTCAGGTGCGGCGCAATCGTTGGCCGAGCGCAGTGCGGCGATGGAGCGCGCAGGGCGGCAGTCTCTGGTGCTCAACGATGCCGTGCTGCGTCGCCGCTTCGACGATGCGACGCGCGATGCGCGCCAGGTGCTCGAGCGCCTCACGTCCAACGGCCTCGGCAGCGAGGGGCCTGACCGTTGGCGCGAGCAGATGGAAGTCATTCAAGGGCTGATGAGCGGCGCACCCGAGACGGCGCTTGCCCGCGAAAGCTCGATGGCGATGCAGTTTCGCGAACTCGATGCGCTCAACACCAACATCGCTCAGCAGGCGCAATTCCTGATCGAAACGCAAAACAATGCGTTGGCGCAGCGCATCGAGAACGAGCGCAGGCGGCTGATGCGGTTGGTGGTGGCGGCGAGCATCTTTGCAGTGACGCTGGCGTTGGCTTTCGGGGTCTGGCTCGCGCGGCCGTTCAAGCGGCTGCAACGAGCGATCGTCGGTCTCGGCCAGAACCGGCTCGACGAGCCCATCGATATTCCCGGTCCCGCCGACGTTCGCCGCGTGTCGCAGCAGCTCGAGTGGCTGCGGCTGCGGCTCACCGAGCTGGACGCGGACAAGGCACGCTTCCTGCGACACGTCTCGCATGAACTCAAGACTCCGCTGGCCGCTCTGCGCGAAGGCGTCTCGCTGCTGGAAGACGGCGTGACCGGCGCGCTCAATCCATCGCAGCGCGAAGTCACGCAGATCCTTCAGCAGAACACCGTGGCGCTGCAGGGCCAGATCGAGGCACTCCTGCGCTTCAACGCCGCCGCTTTCGAAGCCCGCGAATTGCGCCGCGAACGCACGCCCCTGCTGCCGCTCATCGAAGAGCAGATCGAAGCGCAGCGCCTGCAATGGCAAGCCAACGGCCTCACGGTGCGAGCCGAGGGCGAACCGATCTCGGTCGTCGTCGACCGCGTGAAGCTCGGCACGGCGCTTGCCAACCTGCTGTCGAATGCGATCCGCTTCTCGGCGCGTGGCGGCACCATCACCATGGCTGTGTCCAGCACCGCCGATTTCGCCCAGATCGACATCTGCGACGCAGGGCCCGGGGTTTCGGAGGCCGATCGCGACCGCATCTTCGAGCCTTTCTTCCGGGGGGAAAGGCAACCTCAACATTCGGTAAAAGGAACGGGGATCGGTTTGTCGATCGTGCAGGAGTACATTGCGGCTCATGGCGGTCGCATCACGCTGCTGCCGAACGGGCCAGGCGCGCGCTTCCGTATCGAACTGCCGCGCACCGCTTGACGCCCATCGCCCGACGTTCCCAATCCGATCCATGCCTTTTTCGGCCTTTCACAGATCCATCATCGCCGTGACGCTCGTCGCGCCGATGCTCTTTGCCGGCTGCGCCACTTCGCACAAGCCGCCGCCGGAAGCGGTCGTCGTGCCGGCCATGCCGCCTTCCCCGCCCCCCGTGACGCCGGTCGAGGCCGAGCCGATCGCGCCCGCCACGCAGCCCGGCGGCATCTTCACCCAGACGACCCCGGGTCCAGTCGGCGCCATGCTCGCGTACGCCGACAAGGTGCGCCCGCTCGGCCCGCCCGAACTCGCCAACGAGCTCTCCCGGCTGGGCGACCTCATGGAGACCCCGACCACCCAGATGCAAACGGCGCTCGTGCTGGCCCAGACTCGCGTGCCTGCCGATCTTGTGAAGGCTCTGGGGCTGATGCAGCGTGTGACGACCAACCCGTCGGCAGAAGCACAGCCGCTTCAGCCGCTTGCCCGGGTGCTGGCGGCGCGCTATGCGGAACAAAGGCGCGTCGAGGACGATCGTGAAAAGCAGGCCCAGCAATTGCGCGACAGCCAGCGCCGGATCGACCAGCTCAACGACCGCATCGAGGCATTGCGCGCCATCGAACGGAGTTTCGCGCGGCCCAACACGCCGGCACCGGCGCCGGCGATCAACCCAAAGCCAGCACAGTGAGCAATCCTGCGGTTCCCCCTTCCGAAAACGCGCCTGCGCCAGGCACCGGCGCACAAGCTCGCGGGGCGCGGCTGCTCGTGGTCGACGACGACCCGGACATGCTCCGGCTTATTTCGATGCGGCTGGTTTCTGCCGGCTATCAGGTCACTGCCGTGACATCGGCCGAATCGGCTCTCACGCAACTGGAGATCGAGCATCCCCAACTCGTGCTGAGCGACGTGCGACTGCCCGGTCGCGACGGCCTCGCCCTCTTCGACGAAATCCGAAAGCGCCACCCAACCCTACCCGTGATCCTCTTGACCGCGCACGGCACCATTCCCGACGCGGTGGAGGCCACGGCGCGGGGGGTCTTCACCTACCTGACCAAGCCTTACGACGGCCGCGAGTTGCTGGAGAAGATCGCGCAGGCCCTCGCGCTCGGCGCGCCGAGCACGGTGCCCGGCAAGAGCGGGGACGAAAGCTGGCGCGCGGAAATCGTCAGCCGCAGCAACCGCATGGCTGAGCTGCTGGCCGAGGCGCGCATGGTGGCAAAGTCCGATGCCAGCGTGCTGCTGCGTGGGGACAGCGGCGCCGGCAAGGAACTGCTCGCTCGCGCCATCCATCGCGCGAGCGCGCGCGCCGACAAGCCGTTCGTGGCCGTGAATTGCGGCGCCATTCCAGAAGCGCTACTGGAGTCGGAGCTGTTCGGGCACATGAAGGGCGCCTTCACGGACGCCGTCGCCAATCACAAAGGGCTGTTCCAGCAAGCGGACGGCGGCACGTTGCTGCTCGACGAAATCGGAGACATGCCGCCAGCGTTGCAGGTCAAGCTGTTGCGCGTGCTGCAGGAACGCGCGGTACGGCCGCTCGGCGCCAGCCAGTCGATTGCCGTGGACGTGCGGATCATCTCGGCCACGCACCGCGACCTCGATGCCGCCATGGAGGCGGGGCAGTTTCGAGAGGACCTCTACTACCGTCTCAATGTGGTGACATTGAGTTTGCCGCCGCTGTCGGCGCGCAGGGAGGACATCCCGTTGCTCGCCAATCACTTCCTGCAGCGGCTGTCGACGAAGTACGGCAAACGCCTCTCCGGCTTCGCGCCGGAAGCACTCAAGGCCTTGACCACTGCTTCATGGCCGGGGAACGTGCGGCAATTGTTCAACGTGGTCGAGCAGGTGTGCGCGCTATCGAGTTCGCCGCTGATTCCGCTCGCCCTCGTACAGCGCGCGCTCCGGGTGCCGAGCGTCGAGGTGCTGACCTATGCCGAAGCCAAGCAGCGATTCGAACGCGACTATCTGGTGGGCCTGCTCAAGTTGACCGACGGCAACGTCGCCGACGCGGCCCGGCTCGCGGACCGCAATCGGACCGAGTTCTACAGGCTCCTGCAAAAGCATGAGCTCACGCCCGGGCACTTCAAGTCCGAGGGCGTGTCGCCTGGAAGCGAAAACGGTCGCTGACCAGCGACACGCTAAGTGGTTGATTCTGTTGAGCTTCTCCGGTCAGTCTCAGTAGCCTGTCGGGATTCGGCGACAAAATCCGGGGTTCAAGAGGCCTTTTGACTTCCTGTCGCGGCCTTGCCCACCCAAAATCAAGCTAAGCCTTTGATTTGAAAGAGGTTTTCCAGGCTGGCACAGGGTTTGCCCCTGTACTGGCATGACAGCTCATTCCAGCCCCTCTTTCGCACTGCGTCCGCAGCGCGACGGCCTGCGTCAAAAGCAGTTTTCCCTCTCGCGCCCCCGCGCGGCGGGACATTCGCTGGCAGCCCTCGAGGCGTCCAGCGGCATCGCACCGGATTGCGTCTTCAAGCGCTTTCCGGCAATCGGCGACACGCCGTCCGTTCAGAAGCAACGGTGAGTCAACGATGAAGCCCAACGAATTTTCCCAACTGAAGGTGCTGCCGGAAATCGAGTTTTCGCGCAGCAATCTCCTTCGCGAAGAGCGCCATCCGAATTCCGTGACGGCGCCACCCATCAATCGCGGTTCGATGACACCCCGCCCATGGCGCGGCTTCTGGAACAGCATCGGCACCGCGCTGCTGGTGAAGCTCGGCGCTGGCCGCGCGGCCAAGCAGACCAGCCGCGGGCCCGATTCCGGCGCGGTACTTCAGCCGTGGCAGCGTGCAGCAGCCCAGCGGCGCTTCGCGTTTGTTGCACTGGCGGTACTGAGCACCGTCATCGCTTCGACGCTGTTTGCACGCGTGCAACCCGACTACGACAACCTGTGGCTCGAGTACAGCCAGATCGCGCTCTACGGTGTGCTGTCGGGCTGGGTCGTGACCGGCTTCGTGACGGCGCTCATGGGCTTCTATGTCTCCGTGCGCGGTGACAAGCACGCGCTGTCGGCCAAGCAGGTCGCGAACCATCCGATGAATCCGGACGCGCGGACAGCGATCATCATGCCGATCTGCAACGAGGATGTGTCGACCGTGTTCGCCGGCTTGCGCGCGACCTGCGAATCGGTTGCCGCGACGGGCAACGCGGGGCAGTTTGACGTGTTCGTGCTGTCCGACAGCTACACGCCCGAGATCGCCGCTGCCGAGCGCGCTGCCTGGGAAGACCTGCGCGCCGCACTGGCCGTCAATTACGCGAACAACCCCAACCAGCCACAGGTGGAGGTCTACTACCGCCTGCGCACCCGCCGCACGCACCGCAAGGCCGGCAACGTTGCCGACTTCTGCCGCCGCTGGGGCAAGGATTACCGTTACATGGTCGTGCTCGACGCCGACAGCGTCATGAGCGGCGACTGCCTGAGCTCGATGGTCAAGCTGATGGAAGCCAACCCGACCGCCGGCATCATCCAGACTGCGACCCAAGCCATCGGCCACGTCACGCTGCACGCTCGGGCGCAGCAGTTCGCCTCGCGCATGACGGGTCGGCTGTTTACGCTCGGCATGCAGTTCTGGCAGCTCGGCGAATCGCATTACTGGGGCCACAACGCGATCATCCGCGTACAGCCTTTCATGGACCATTGCGCGCTGGCGCCGATCCGTGGCAAGGGCGGCATGTCGGGCGGCATCATGTCGCACGACTTCGTCGAGGCCGCGCTGATGCGCCGCGCCGGCTATCACGTGTGGCTGGTCGCCGATCTGGTCGGCAGCTACGAGCAACAACCGCCGGACCTGCTGTCCGAGTTGCAGCGCGACCGCCGCTGGTGCCAGGGCAACCTGCAGAACGCACGCCTGATGGCGGAGCCGGGTCTGCATTCGGTCCACCGTGCGATGTTCGTCACCGGCACGATGGCTTATGTGTCGGCCCCGCTGTGGCTCGCATTCCTGACGCTGGGCACCGCCCTTTGGCTCACCGGTTCGAGCGTGGTCGAGCACTGGCTCTCCATGCCGATGGAGCTGGCTGGCCTGTGGCTCTGGACCTTGTGCCTGCTGTTCCTGCCTCGCGTGCTGGGCCTTGTTGCCGTGGTGCTGCGCGGCGAGCAACGCCAGTTCGGCGGCATCGGCGGCATGCTCAAGAGCGCTGCGCTCGAAAGCGCACTCGCCATCGTGCAGGCTCCGGTCCGCATGCTCGCGCACTCGCTGTTCGTGGTCGTTGCCCTCACCGGCATCAAGCTCGACTGGAAGTCGCCTCCCCGCGAAGCCGCTGCGGTGCCGTGGCGCATCGCCGTCGCTCAACTCGCGCCGATGACGGCCGTGATCGCCGCGCTCGCCGTGGGCATCGCACTCATCGACGCCAGCGCGCTCGCCTGGCTGATGCCTGTCGGCCTGCCGCTCCTGCTCGCGATCCCGCTGACAGTCCTCACCAGCCAGATCGCCTTGGGCAACTCCTTGCGCGACCGCGGCTTCCTGCTGATCCCCGAGGAATCCAGGTCCCCCGCCGTGCTGCGCCGAGCCTGGATGCACGCCGTGCGCCTGGCCAGATCCTAAGCACCAAGCCCCCAAATAAGAAAAGCCCGCATCGCGGGCTTTTCTATTTCCAGAGATACCGCGGAACCGGCTTAGCCGGGCCGCCGGTATCGCCCCCGGTAGGGGGTGGAGAGCGACACGAAGTGCGCGAGCCTGGGGGCGAGCCACATCCCCGCCTGGGGGCGAGTCACATCCGGGGCATGCCCTTCATGCCGCCCATGCGCTTCATCATTTTCATGAGGCCCCCGCCCTTCATCTTCTTCATCATCGTCTGCATCTGCTCGAATTCGTTGAGCAGCCGATTCACTTCCTGAACCTGTACGCCGGCGCCCGCCGCGATACGGCGCTTGCGGGTTGCCTTGAGCAGTTCGGGCTTGCGGCGCTCCAGGGGGGTCATGCTGTTGATGATGCCTTCCTTGCGCCGGATGTCGCGCTCGGCGCGGGTCATGTCGGCCTCCGTCGCCTTGGCGGCCATCTGCGCGGGCAGCTTGTCCATGATGCTGGAGAGCCCGCCCATCTGCTTCATCTGCTGCAGCTGGCCAAGAAAATCGTTGAGGTCGAATCCCGCGCCGCTCTTGACCTTGGCCGCGAGCTTCTGTGCCGCCGCCACGTCGACGCCCGCCGTGACCTGCTCCACCAGCGCGACGATGTCGCCCATGCCGAGGATGCGGCCGGCATGGCGCTCCGCATCGAACACCTCCAGCCCATCGATCTTTTCGCTGACGCCGGCAAACTTGATCGGCACGCCGGTAACCTGCCGCACCGACAACGCCGCGCCGCCGCGCGAGTCGCCGTCGGTCTTCGTCAGGATGATGCCGGTGAGCGGCAGCGCATCCTTGAAAGCCTTTGCGGTGTTGATCGCGTCCTGCCCCTGCATGGCATCGACCACGAACAGCGTCTCGATGGGATTGAGGGCCGCATGCAAGTCCTTGATTTCCTGCATCAGCACTTCGTCGATCGCCAGACGGCCGGCGGTGTCGACCAGCAGCACGTCGAAGAAGTGCCGCTTGGCGTGATCAAGCGCAGCACGGGCGATGTCGATCGGCTTCTGGTCAGGCGTGCTGGGAAACCATTCGGCGCCTGCCTGCCTGGTCACCGTCTTGAGTTGCTCGATGGCGGCAGGGCGGTAGACGTCGCCCGAAACCGTCAGCACCTTCTTCTTGCGCTTCTCGATCAGGTGCTTCGCCAGCTTGGCCGTGGTGGTGGTCTTGCCGGCGCCCTGCAGTCCCGCCATGAGAATCACGGCCGGCGGTTGCGCCACGAGATTGATGTCGGCCACGCCTTCGCCCATCGTGGCGGCCAGTTCGCGATTGACGATCCCGACAAGTGCCTGCCCGGGCTTGAGCGACCCCAACACCTCTTGCCCCAGCGCCTTTTCCTTCACGCGCCCGACAAAATCCCGGACGACCGGCAACGCAACGTCCGCTTCGAGCAGAGCCATGCGCACCTCGCGCAGCATGTCCTGCACATTGCTTTCCGTAATGCGGGCCTGTCCGCTCATCGTCTTGACGAGGCGGGAAAACTTTTCAGTAAGCGCGGTGGCCATTAAAAGGTACCTTGTTGTCCGGCAGAGACTAGCCGTATTCGTAGAAACACCGCGGAACCGGCTCCGCCGGGCCGCTGGTGTTGCCCCCCGGTCAGGGGGGTAGGCGAAGCGACACGAAGTGCGCGAAGCCTGGGGGGCGAGCCATTAAACTCAGCCGATGATTTTAGCGATCCCCTCCCCGCTCGGCGTGGCTCTGGGCATCGCCACCGCCGCCGCCTATGGCATCACTGCCGCAGCGTCTTCATGGCTCAGCCGATCATCCACGCAAGGGCTGCTCGCATTGGCATGGCTTCTGCACGCGCTTGCGCTGGGCTGGGGGCTCGGGGGCGGCACCCCGCACTTCGGCTTTGCGCCAGCGATTTCTATCACCGTGTGGCTGGTGCTCACGGTCTACGGCATCGAAAGCCGCATGTATCCGCAGCAACTCCACGTCTGGCGCGCGCTCGCAGTGCTGGGGGCTGTGGCGGTCCTGCTGGCGGTTTTGTTTCCCGGGACGCCGCTGCACGTCTCCGCCTCGCCGTGGCTGCCGCTGCATCTGGCGCTGGGCATTGCTTCCTACGGATTGTTCGGCGCCGCCGTGGTTCATGCGTGGCTCATGACGCGGGCCGAAAAGCAGATCCGGCTTGCCGCCGAAACGCCAAGCGGGCTCCCGCTCCTCACGATGGAACGCCTCACCTTCCGCTTCGTCGCGGCGGGCTTCGTGCTGTTGTCGGCCACGCTGCTGGCGGGCATCTTCTTCAGCGAGACGCTCTATGGCGCGACGGTCCGCGGATGGAAATGGGATCACAAGACGGTGTTCTCGATCCTCGCGTGGATCACTTTTGCCGTCCTGCTGATGGGACGCGCCCGCTTCGGCTGGCGTGGGCGCACGGCGCGGCGCGTGCTGTATGCCGGCTCCGCGTTGCTGCTGCTCGCCTATGTGGGATCGCGCTTCGTTCTCGAAGTCGTCCTCTCGCGCACGCCCTCATGAAATACCTGCTCGTTCTGGCCGTCATCGCCATTGCCATATGGTTCTGGCGCCGCGGCCGTCAGGAAGAAATGCGCTCGCGCGCACCCAAGCCGCAAGCCCCACCCGCCGTCGGGCCGCCGAAGGCCATGGTTCGTTGCGCCCACTGCGGCTTGCATCTGCCGGCCACTGACGCCATCACCGGCCCTGCTGGCATCTATTGCAGCGCAGCCCACCGCAAAGCAGCGGAAAGCCGCAGATGACTGCCTACCTGTGGTCGCGAGGCGAACCGGCCACCGATTGGAGTTCGCTCGAGAAATTCAACGCTGACAGTTCGGCGTTGCTGCGTCTTTGGCGCGGCTTCATGGCGGCACGGTGCTTTGTCGCGGCGGTGCTCCTGCTCCTTCCGGGAGTCGCCTTGGCGCTCAAGCAGCCCGTCCAGGCCCAAGGCATCGCTCTGACGATCTGCTATCTGATCGCGGTGCTGCTGGCCGCGCGGTATGCGCCTTTTCAACCGATTCGCAGGTTTGGCGGCGCGTGGCTGTCGACCATCGGCATCGACCTCGTCACGTTCACCGCGCTGCAAACACTGCAGGTGGGCGGCGTCAACTACACGCCCTTGTTCGCGCTTCCGGTGCTGATGGGGGCCGTGCTTGGCACCGGCGCAGTCGGGCTGGGCACCACTGCGGCAGCCACCCTCTTGCTGCTCGGCCACGCGGGCTGGTATTGGTTCGAGCAACCCGCAGACACCTCGCCGCGCTTTGTCCAGGCAGCTCTGACGGGCACCGGGCTCTTCGTGGTGGCCCTGATCGCCCACGAGCTGGCCCGCCGCCTCACCCGCGAGGAAGCCATGGCGCAGCGCAGCCGCAGTGCCGCGGAGATGCACGCGATGGTCAACGATCTCGTGATCGAAACACTGAGCGAAGGCGTGCTCGTGGTCGATGCCGCGGGCCGGGTGCATGCGGTCAATCCTGCAGCGGACGCGATCCTGGGCAACGGTCTCGCGCAGATTCCCCAGCCTTTCGCGCTCAGTGCCTATCCGGCCTGGGTGCCGCTTGCCCATCTCGCCCGCCAGACTTTTTCGCGGCGCGCGCCCCAGGCCACCGAGGTGCCGGTCGCGCAGCCGCAAGGCGCTCCGCGCGAAGTCCGCGTCCGCACACGCCTGACGCAGGCCCGGGACCTGCGCGCCGAAAGCCTCTGCGTGATGTTCCTGCAGGACTTGCGCGAGCTCGAAGCACGCATCCGCACCGAAAAGCTGGCGGCCATGGGCCGGATGTCGGCCGCCGTCGCGCACGAGATCCGCAATCCGCTCGCCGCGATCACGCAGGCCAGCGCCCTGCTCGGCGAGGATCTCGTCGACCCGGGTCATCGCCAGTTGACCACCATGGTTCAGCAGAACGCTCAGCGTCTGTCCCGCATCGTCGACGACGTCCTGGACGTGGCGCGGGCTCGGCAGCAACGCGTGCTGCCGCTGGGCGAGCAGGTATCGCTCGACCCGACGGTTCGCTCGCTAGCGGAGGAATGGGTCCAGCACGCGCAGCAGCAAGGCGTGTTGCTTTCGCTCGAAGCGGGCACCGACGTGCGTTTCGATGCAGAACATCTGCGGCGCATCCTCGTCAATCTGCTGGACAACGCCTCGCGCTACGCCGGGGACCGGGAGGGCTCGATCCAGGTGAGCACCCGGCGCAACGCGACAGGGCGCGCGACCCTTCAGGTCTGGAGCGACGGTGCGCCGCTCGAGCCGGCAGTGCAGCGGCATCTTTTCGAACCGTTCTTTTCCTCCGAGAGCCGCTCGAGCGGACTCGGACTGTTCCTGTGCCGCGAGCTGTGCGAACAGCACGGCGCCACCATCGGCTATGAACGCAGGGCCCTTTCCGCGGCAGGCCCCGAAGGCAACGAGTTCTTCGTGGCATTTGCATCAGTTGAAAGTCGACTGACACAATAGCGGCGTGAGCACCCCCAACCCGCCCGTGTCGCAGCCTGCCCAGATCCTGGTCGTCGACGACGAGCCGGACCTGCGCACGCTGTATGAACTCACCTTGCTGCGCGAGGGCTATCGCGTCGAGGCGGCGGGCAGCGTGTCGGAGGCTTGGCAGCATCTCGACGCCGGCCGCTTCGATGCAGTGATCACCGACATGCGCCTGCCAGACGGCCTTGGCATGGAGATCCTCCAGCGCATCCAGCAAGACCAGCGCAGCGAGCGCTGTGTGGTGATGACCGCTTACGGATCAGCGGAAAACGCCGTCGAGGCCCTCAAGGCAGGCGCCTTCGACTACCTCACCAAGCCAGTCGACCTGAAGCAATTCCGATCGGTGGTGGCTTCTGCCGTACAGGCGCCTTCGCAGCCTGCGCCGATCCGGGCCGCGCGGCCGGCGGACGACAACGGTGTGTCCATCGCAACGACGATCGGAGACAGCGGCGTCGCAGCGCTCCAACGGCTGGTGGGCGACTCCGAACCCATGCGGCTGGTCAAGGCGCGCATTGCCAAGGTGGCGCGAGGCATGGCACCGGTGCTCGTGCGCGGCGAGTCCGGCACAGGCAAGGAACTGGTCGCGCGCGCCGTTCATGCCTGCAGCCAGCGAAGCGACGGACCTTTCGTGGCCGTGAACTGCGGCGCCATTCCCGAAAACCTTCTCGAAGCCGAATTCTTCGGCGCGCGAAAAGGCTCCTATACCGGCTCTTCGCAGGACCGCGACGGCTACTTCCAGGCGGCACGCGGCGGCACCCTGTTTCTCGACGAAATCGGTGACTTGCCGCTCGCCATGCAGTCGAAGCTGCTGCGCGCCATCCAGGAACGCAGCGTTCGCCCCATCGGTTCCACGCAGGAAGATGCCGTCGACGTCCGAATCGTGAGCGCGACCCACAAGGACCTGCATGCCGAAGTGCAAGCCAGCCGGTTCCGGCAGGATCTCTTCTACCGGCTCAACGTGATCGAGATCGCTGTGCCTGCGCTGCGGGACCGTCGAGGCGATCTGCCAGCACTGTGCAACGCCTTGCTCGCGCGCATCGCCCGCGATGCCGGCATGCCGGTGCCTACGCTTTCCGCCCAAGTCCTGCAGAGGCTCGCCGAACATCCGCTGCACGGCAACGTTCGCGAGCTTGAAAATCTCCTGCACCGTGCGGTGGCGCTCAGCGATGGCGATGTGCTTCACCTCGATCTCATGGGGGGCGCAGGCACGGCAGTTCCGTCCGAATCCCAGCAGACGGGACCCGCGCCGCTTGCCGAGCCCGTGCCAGCGGCCGCCGCGGCCCCTGTCAGCATCCATCCCCGGACGCCGTCCGCCGTACCACGCGATCTGCAAAGCTATCTGGACGAGCAAGAGCGCCAGATCCTGGTGCGGGCGCTGCAGGAAACAGGCTTCAACCGAACTGCCGCCGCCGCGCGCCTCGGCCTGAGCCTGCGACAGATTCGCTATCGGATTGCGCGCCTGGGCATCACCACACCGCATGGCGACGATGCCAGCGGTCTAGGCGCCGATGAGTGAAGCCGACACAGCACTTTGGGAATCGGGGTGGTATCGCTTCGCTCGCCGCTTGCCGTCCCCCAATTTCGGGGCGCGACCCAGAGGCGCGAACATCGACCTGATCGTGCTGCATTCAATCAGCCTGCCGCCGGGACATTACGGCGGCGATGAAGTTCAGCAGCTCTTCACGAACAGCCTCGACTGGGATGCGCACCCTTATTTTTCGGGCATCCGCGGCCTCGAAGTCTCTGCGCATTTCTATGTGCGGCGCAATGGCGAACTGTGGCAGTTCGTGAGCTGCGACGATCGCGCATGGCATGCCGGCGCCTCGTGCTGGCGTGGACGCGAGAACTGCAACGACGATTCCATCGGCATCGAACTCGAAGGGCTCGAAGGCGACGCCTTCGAGCAAGCGCAGTACGAAACCCTGGCCAGCCTTTGCCCATCGATCGCGCAGCGCTACGCGATTTCGTACATCGCAGGCCACGAACACATCGCTCCCGGCCGCAAGGAAGATCCGGGGCCGGGCTTCGACTGGCGCTTGCTTCGTGAGCAACTCGGCTGGCAACAGGCGATGTTTCCGCCGGCCGCGCTTGGCTCTTGAAGTTTTTTTCAATGGCAAAGTAACAGCCGATGCGCGGGCCTTGAGGCACGTGCGTCCCTCGGTGGCTCGGCGGCAGCGCAGTATCCATGCGCTTTCCCAGCGTAAATCGGCCTGGAATGCGCATGGGCAGGGGACCTCGCTGCCTTGTCCCAACCGGGATGCGGCTTCGCTGCCGATCAAAAGGCCGGCGAGAATTTTCACATCCGTTGCTAATTGTCGAAAACGCTATATCTAGTGGCTTGTAGCCCTCTTTGCCACTAGATATAGTGTGCCCTGCCCCGGCACTCACTGCCGGAAACAGCGGCCCGACAACGCCGCACCGAACAAGAATCGCCCATACGAGGATCGCATGCAAACTGCACTGAACACCCCTTCCACCTCTCGCGCCGTACCCTCGACGCCGCAAAGCCGGGATGTCGCCGGCTCCCCCGCCGGCAACGCGCTGGCCCACTACCAGATCATCCGCCGCAATGGCGCGGTCGTGCCCTTCGAGCCGAACAAGATCGCCATCGCGATGATGAAAGCGTTCCTGGCCGTGCATGGCACGCAGGGCGCGGCTTCGGCCAGCGTGCGCGAGACCGTCGACACACTGACGCAGGCCGTCGTGCGCGCCATGGTGCGTTCGCGTCCGGGCGGCGGCACGTTCCACATCGAAGACGTGCAGGACCAGGTCGAACTCGGCCTCATGCGCGGCGGCCATCATGAGATCGCCCGCGCCTATGTGCTGTACCGCGAACGCCGCTCGCAGGAGCGCACCAAGCAAGGCGAACAGGACGCGCCCGTGGCCCAGCCCGCGCTGCACGTACTCGACCGCGGCGAAAGAGTCGCGCTCGACCTGAACGAGCTCAAGGCCCTCATCGAATCGGCCTGCACCGGCCTGGGCGACACGATCACGGCCGACCCGATCCTCGCCGAGACGATGCGCAACCTCTACGACGGCGTTCCGCTCGACGAGGTCTACAAGGCGTCGATCCTCGCCGCACGCACGCTGATCGAGAAAGATCCCGACTACACCTTCGCCACCGCGCGCCTGCTGCTGCACACGATCTTCAAGGAAGTGATCGGCCGCGAAGTGCCGCCAGCCGACCGCGCGCAAGCCTACGCCGACTACTTTCCCCAGTTCATCAAGAAGGGGGTCGACAACGAGCTGCTGGACGAGAAGCTGCTGCAGTTCGACTTGGCCCGCCTGGGCGCCGCGCTCAAGCCGGAGCGCGACATGCAGTTCGACTACCTCGGCCTGCAGACGCTCTACGACCGCTATTTCCTGCACGTGCGCAAGACGCGCATCGAGCTGCCGCAAGCCTTCTTCATGCGCGTCTCGATGGGCCTCGCGCTCAACGAGATCGACCGCGAAGCCCGCGCGATCGAGTTCTATGAAGTGCTGTCTTCCTTCGACTTCATGTCGAGCACGCCGACGCTGTTCAACAGCGGCACGCTGCGATCGCAACTGTCGAGTTGCTATCTCACGACTGTGCCCGACGACCTCGACGGCATCTACGAGTCGATCAAGGAAAACGCGCTCCTGTCCAAGTTCGCTGGCGGCCTGGGCAACGACTGGACGCGCGTGCGCGCCCTCGGCAGCCACATCAAGGGCACCAACGGCGAATCGCAAGGCGTCGTGCCCTTCCTCAAGGTGGTGAACGACACCGCCGTCGCGGTGAACCAGGGCGGCAAGCGCAAGGGCGCCGTGTGCACCTACCTGGAAAGCTGGCATCTCGACATCGAGGAATTCCTCGAGCTGCGCAAGAACACCGGCGACGATCGCCGCCGCACGCACGACATGAACACCGCGAACTGGATCCCCGACCTGTTCATGCGCCGCGTGATGGAAAAGGGCAACTGGACGCTGTTCTCGCCATCGAACGTGCCCGACCTGCACGACAAGTTCGGTGCCGACTTCGAAGCGGCCTACGTCGCCTACGAAGAAAAGGCTTCGCGCGGCGATCTCAAGCCAAGCCGCACCATCCCGGCCTCGGACCTGTGGCGCAAGATGCTCACGATGCTGTTCGAAACCGGCCATCCGTGGATCACGTTCAAGGATGCCTGCAACGTGCGCTCGCCCCAGCAGCACGCCGGCGTCGTGCATTCGTCGAATCTCTGCACCGAGATCACGCTGAACACCAGCGACACCGAAACCGCGGTCTGCAATCTCGGCTCGGTCAATCTGCTGCAGCACCTGAAGAACGGCAAGGTCGACCAGGAAAAGCTCAAGCGCACCATCTCGACGGCGATGCGCATGCTCGACAACGTCATCGACATCAATTACTACGCGGTCAAGAAGGCACGCGACTCGAACCTGCGCCACCGTCCGGTCGGCCTCGGACTGATGGGCTTCCAGGACGCGCTGTACGAACTGCGCATTCCCTACGCCTCACAGGAAGCCGTTCAGTTCGCCGACGAATCGATGGAAGCGATCTGCTACTACGCCTACTGGGCCTCGACGGACCTGGCGCGCGAGCGCGGCAAATACTCGAGCTACAAGGGCTCGCTGTGGGACAAGGGCGTGCTGCCCTCCGACACGCTCGACCTGCTCGAGAAGGCGCGCGGCGGCTACGTGGAAGTGGACCGCTCGTCCACCCTCGACTGGGATTCGCTGCGCCAGAAGATCAAGTCCGACGGCATGCGCAATTCGAACTGCGTGGCCATCGCACCGACGGCAACCATCTCCAACATCATCGGCGTGGACGCGTCCATCGAGCCCTGCTTCGGCAACCTCTCGGTCAAGTCCAACCTCTCCGGCGAGTTCACCGTCATCAACCATTACCTGGTGCGCGACCTCAAGCGCCTGGGCCTCTGGGACGATGTGATGGTGATGGACCTCAAGCATTTCGACGGCTCGCTGCGCCCCATCGATCGCGTACCGCAGGACATCAAGTCGCTCTACGCCACGGCGTTCGAGATCGAGACCACGTGGCTCGTCGAAGCCGCTGCACGTCGCCAGAAGTGGATCGACCAGGCGCAATCGCTCAACATCTACATGGCCGGCGCATCGGGCAAGAAGCTCGACGACACCTACAAGCTTGCATGGCTGCGTGGCCTCAAGACCACCTACTACCTTCGCACGCAGAGCGCGACGCACGCGGAGAAATCCACCGTGCAATCGGGTCGGCTCAACGCGGTGTCATCGGGCAGTGGCGATTCGTCATCGGGCATGAGCGCGCTCGAAGCCGCGGCACTCGCAGCACAAGCGCAGTTGAGTGCGATGCCCGCAACCGACATCGCATTCTGCGGCGTCGATGATCCGACGTGCGAAGCATGCCAATGATGTCGGCGTGAAGTGGAGGTCGTTTGCGGCATCGCCTGACAATTTGCGATGCAAGCGAACAACATAACGACAACATAATTGGAGCGCGATGTGAAGGAGCACTTTGCAACTCACATCGTTGCTCACATAATTTGAGCATTGGATTTTTCTATGTTGACCTGGGACGAAGAAGTCAAGCCCTCCTTGCCAAAGGATCTGCAACAAGGATTGCGGCACACATCGAACAGCGGCACGCAAGTCGGCCGCTCGTCGGAGTTTCCGACTTCGCAAATTGCTTCCCACATTTCTCCTGCTTCGCTTTCCCCCGTTTCGATTTCGTCGCCCGCCGTGCGCACGCTCGATGACGGCGCAGCGGTGCGACCCGCACCAGCAGCCACGCGGCGCGTCAACGCAGCAGACAAGCGCATCATCAACGGCCAGACCGACGTCAATCAGTTGGTTCCGTTCAAGTACAAGTGGGCTTGGGAAAAGTATCTCGCCACCTGCGCCAACCATTGGATGCCGCAGGAAGTGAACATGACGCGCGACATCGCGCTATGGAAAGATCCCAACGGCCTGACCGAAGACGAGCGCCGCATCGTCAAGCGCAACCTCGGCTTCTTCGTGACGGCCGACTCGCTGGCCGCCAACAACATCGTGCTGGGCACCTATCGCCACATCACGGCGCCCGAGTGCCGGCAGTTCCTGCTGCGCCAGGCGTTCGAGGAAGCGATCCACACGCACGCCTACCAGTACATCGTCGAATCGCTCGGCCTGGACGAGAGCGAGATCTTCAACGCCTACAACGAAGTGCCGTCGATCCGCGAGAAGGACCAGTTCCTGATCCCGTTCATCGACGCCATCAGCGACCCGAACTTCCACACCGGCACGCACGAAAACGACCAGACCCTGCTCAAGTCGCTGATCGTCTTCGCCTGTCTCATGGAAGGTCTCTTCTTCTACGTCGGTTTCACGCAGATCCTCGCGTTGGGCCGCCAGAACAAGATGACCGGCGCTGCCGAGCAATACCAGTACATCCTTCGCGACGAATCGATGCACTGCAATTTCGGCATCGACCTGATCAACCAGCTCAAGCTCGAGAATCCGCACCTCTGGACCGCCGAGTTCAAGGCGGAGATCAAGGCCCTCTTCATGAAGGCCGTCGAGCTCGAATACCGATACGCCGAAGACACGATGCCACGTGGCGTCCTCGGCATGAACGCCTCCATGTTCAAGGGCTACCTGCGGTACATCGCCAACCGGCGCGCACAGCAGATCGGCCTCGAAACGCTCTTCCCGAACGAAGAAAATCCGTTCCCCTGGATGAGCGAAATGATTGACCTGAAGAAGGAGCGCAATTTCTTCGAAACCCGTGTGATCGAGTATCAGTCGGGTGGCGCCCTGTCCTGGGATTGAATTTTTTCGACAAGAACAAAGTGAATTCAAGAATCGCCCTCACGAACGAATCGCACCGGAGAGTGCGGCATCGATGAGGGCTCAGGTGTTCATGGTGCTGGGGCTTGCTCCAACGCCATGAATCGCTTCACGCTGACCAACATGCGTGGAGTGCTTCAAAAGGTTGATTTTTTCAACTTGATCAAGGAGAAATAGAAATGGCAACTGCAAAGAAAGCTCCGGCCAAGAAGGCCGCTGCGAAGAAGGCTCCGGCAAAGAAGGTCGCGGCCAAGAAGGTTCCGGCTAAAAAGGTCGTAGCCAAGAAGGCCCCGGCGAAGAAGGCTCCGGCAAAGAAGGTCGCGGCCAAGAAGGCTCCTGCGAAGAAGGCGCCCGCCAAGAAGGTCGTAGCCAAGAAGGCCCCGGCGAAGAAGGCCGCAGCGAAGAAGGCTCCTGCCAAGAAGGTAGCAGCCAAGAAGGCTCCTGCGAAGAAGGCGCCTGCCAAGAAGGCCGCTGCAAAGAAGGCTCCCGCCAAGAAGGCCCCTGCGAAAAAGGCTGCAGCCAAGAAGCCTGCCGCCAAGAAAGCAGCGAAGAAGCCTGCTGCCAAGAAGGCCAAGGCGCCCGCCAAGGCTGCTGCAGCGCCTGCCCCTGCTCCCACTGCGGCGCAGACGACGCTGAACCCCCAGGCAGCTTGGCCGTTTCCTACGGCCAGCAAGCCCTGAGTTTCTCAGCAGCGCTTAAGGCAAAGCCCGGTACCGCAAGGTGCCGGGCTTTTTTATTTGTGCGGGGCTGGGCGGCTGGCCGCCGCGCAGGTCAGAGGCCGAGCGCCTTCAGGTCGACCTTGTAGTTTTGCGGGCCGCGCTGTGCGATCTTGAGCGCGCCCAACTGATTGCCCAGCGCCGCGCAGCGCGCGAGCGGCCAACCCTCTTCGAGGCCGAAGAGCAATGCGCCGCGCCATGCGTCGCCGCAGCCCGTCGGCTCGACGACTGCTTCCGGTGTCACTGCCTGCACATGCTCGCGTTCGCCGTTGACCCAGACTTCGCAACCCTCGGCAGCCAGCGTGACCACGAGACCGCGCACCCGTTTGGATATCTCCGCAAGGCTCCATCCGGTGCGCTGGGAAAGCATCTTTCCTTCGTAGTCGTTGACCACGACCCAGCTCGCCAGATCCACGAAGTGCGCCAGCTCCTTGCCGTCGAACATCGGCAGGCCCTGGCCCGGATCGAACACGAAGGGGATATCGGCCGCCTTGAACTGCTCCGCATGCTGCAGCATGGCTTCGCGGCCATCGGGCGCCACGATCCCGAGGCGGATGTCCTCGCGTGCTGCGATGCGCGTGATGTGTGCCTGCTGCATCGCGCCGGGATGGAACGCCGTGATCTGGTTGTTGTCGCGGTCGTTCATGATCATCGCCTGCGCGGTGAAGGTGTCCGCGACCTGGCGGACGAATTCAGTGCTGATGCCGAGCGAACGCAGGCGCTCCAGATAATCGGCACCGTCGCTGCCGACGGTTGCCATTGGCAAAGCAGTGCCGCCGAGTGCGTTGAGGCTATAGGCGATGTTGCCAGCGCAGCCGCCGAAATCGCGCCGCAAGCCGGGCACGAGGAACGACACGTTGAGGATGTGCAATTGATCAGGAAGAATCTGGTCGGCGAACCGGCCCTCGAAAGTCATGATCGTGTCGAACGCTAGGGACCCGCAAATCACTGCTGCCATGGATGATGAACGATGAACGTTGGTTGTTGAATGGAACGGAAGGCGAACAGAGGCTCAGGGATAGAGCGCTTCGAGCCGAAACCCGGCGACCGGCGGCAGAGACTGCACCTCGGGCCCGGTGAGCTTCAACGCGAGCGACGCCGCACGCTCCGTGCGGGCCGGCAGAACGACCGGCGCTCCGAATTCCGCCGGCATGAGCACGCGACGAACGACGGCTCTCTCCTGTGTGTCGAGAAGCGACAGCTCGACTGCCGGCATCGCAAGCGGCACGTCCGCAGCATTGCGAAGCGTGAAGCTCAGCTGATAGCCTTCGTCGTTCTTGCCGCGCGCGAACGACGCGCCGTCGACCTTGATGTCGTTGATCTGGCGCAGCGCGGAGAGCTCGCAGCCCAGCAGCTTGCACATCGATGCGAGCGCGGGCCGAGCCGCCGGCTGGCGAGCGGCGATCAGGTCGCGCTCTTGATAGACCACCTGGGCCGCCAGCAGCGCGGCAGCAAGAATGGCGAGTACGACCATCGAACGCCGCACTGCTGCCCCCTGCCAGAAGCCTCTCTTTTCTTCCGCGCCGAAGAGCGACGGGATGTCCGTTGCACTGGCGTCGCGCGCTTCGGGTTCGCTGGCGGCAAGGATCACGGGTGCGGCATCCGCAGCCGCGGCCTTCTGCTCGCGGGCCTTCGCTTTGGCAATCTTGGCGGACTTGATGTGCGCACGCCGCAATGCCTTTTGGAACTGGACGTCGGTGGCGGCGTCCAGCAGCGCGCCTTCTGAGTTCGCCTTCACCGCTGAAGGCGAAGGCGCCGGTGAAGGTGCGGGGACGGGCGAAGACAGGCTCAGGTCGATATCGGGAAAAGAAATCGGCGGTGGGAGAGGTGGACGCACCGCGATGCGACCCTCATCCTCCAGCGTCAGAGATTCCGGATCGGGCCAGTGCTTGTCATCGGCAAGCCTGGGCGGCAGAGGCGAGGCGTCTTTTGCGGACTCTTCAGGGGGGTTGAATTCAGGAGCTTCCGAGACCTCCGGAACATCAGAGAGCTCCGGGTGCGACGGTCCGTGGTCGTCGTCGAAAAAGTCTGTATCCGCTTCATTCCGAGCGGCTTCTTCGGGAACGGGCTCGGGAACGGGTTCAGGATCGGGCTGAGCTTGAGTCTCGACATCGCCATCGATCGTTGCTGGCACGGCCGCTTCGTCAACCGTGCTTTCTTCAGGCGCCGGCGCAGTGGTGTCGTGCAATTCAATCGTCGCATCGAACACCTCGCTGCAGCGCCCGCAGCGCACCCATCCATCGGAAATGCGAAGCTGGTCCCTCACCACCTTGAAAGTGGTGGCGCACGCAGGACAGCGGGTGACCAGACTCATGTGGCGAAGATTGTAGGGGTGGCACCCACCCGAAACCGGCTGGTCGCGACGCGGACCCGTTTGGCGAGCTAGATGCTCTTCATCAAGATCCAGCCGTCCTCACTGTCGCTCACCTCCAGCGTCGCATAAGGCGCGTAGGCCAGCTTGAGCTCGTCGGCCTGGCGCTCGAGGATGCCGGCCAGCACCAGGGTGCCGCCCGATGCGACATGGGCGCACAGCAGCGGAGCCAACACCTTCAGCGGCGTCGCGAGAATGTTCGCGAGCACGATCTCGTAGCGGCCCGTCGCGGCCTCGGGCAGCCCTGCGTTCAGATTCACGCCGTTGGCCTCCGCGTTGAGCCGCGTCGATTCGACCGCTGCTTCATCGATGTCGACCGCATCGATCTGGACAGCGCCGAACTTCGCCGCCCCGATCGCGAGGATGCCCGATCCACACCCATAGTCGAGCACGCGACGGCCAGCCAGATCCCCCTGCGATGCGATCCACCGCAAACACATGCGCGTGGTCGGATGCGTGCCGGTGCCAAAGGCCAGCCCCGGATCGAGCCGAATCACCTGCTTCGCCTGAGTTGGGGGCTCATGCCAGGTCGGAACGATCCAGAACTCGGGCGTGATCTCGACCGGCGAAAACTGCGACTGCGTCAGCCGAACCCAGTCCTGCTCGGGCACATCGACCACGCCCAGAACGCTGCACCCGTCGAAGAAATCCTGCGCAGCCAGCACCGAAGCCGCTTCGCGCGCCAACTGTTCGGTGGCAAACAGGGCGATCACCCGTGACCGTTGCCAGCCTTCCTTGGGCGGAGGCATGCCTGGTTCGCCAAACAGCGCCTGCTCCGCATCCGTCTGCGCGTCCGCATCTTCAACCGAGACACTCAGCGCATCCAGCGCATCCAGCGCATCACTCACAGCCTCGACGTGGTCCTCAGGCGCAAGCAATCGAAGTTCAAACACAGCACCCCCCCTTTCTCAACCACCGCACAAATCCGAGAAACACCGCGGAACCGGCTTAGCCGGGCCGCTGGTGTTGCCCCCTGCAAGGGGGTAGGCGAAGCGACACGAAGTGCGCGCAGCCTGGGGGTGTTCACCTCTTATGCGCAGCCAGCCACTCTTCAAGATAGTGGATGTTGGTGCCACCACTCATGAACTTGGCATCGACCATCAGTTCGCGGTGCAGCGGCACGTTGGTCTGGATGCCTTCGATCACCGTTTCGTTCAGCGCGGTACGCATGCGCGCAAGCGCCTGCTCCCGCGTGTCGCCGTGCACGATGATCTTGCCAATCATCGAGTCGTAATTGGGCGGCACGAAGTAGTTCGTGTAGACGTGCGAATCGACGCGCACCCCTGGACCACCCGGCGGATGCCACATGGTGATACGGCCGGGCGAAGGCGTGAACTTGTACGGGTCTTCGGCATTGATGCGGCACTCGATGGCGTGGCCGCGCATCTCGATCTGGCGCTGGGTGAAGGGCAACTTCTCGCCAGCGGCGACCATGATCTGCGTCTTGACGATGTCGATGCCGGTGGTGAATTCCGTCACCGGATGCTCCACCTGCACGCGCGTGTTCATTTCGATGAAATAGAACTCGCCGTTTTCGTAGAGAAACTCGAAGGTGCCGGCGCCGCGATAGCCGATTCGCTTGCAAGCGGCAGCGCAGCGCTCGCCGATCTTTTCGATCAGCTTGCGAGGAATGCCGGGGGCGGGGGATTCTTCGATCACCTTCTGGTGGCGCCGCTGCATCGAGCAGTCACGCTCGCCGAGGTACACCGCGTTCTTGTGCTTGTCGGCCAGTATCTGGATTTCGATGTGGCGCGGGTCCTGGAGAAACTTCTCCATGTAGACCGCCGGATTGTTGAAAGCCGCGCCGGCTTCCGCCTTGGTCATCTGGATCGCATTGACCAGCGCCGCTTCGGTGTGAACGACGCGCATGCCTCGTCCACCGCCGCCGCCTGCCGCCTTGATGATGACGGGGTAGCCGATGGCGCGCGCGATGCGCTTGTTGGCGGTCGGGTCGTCCGACAGTTCACCGTCCGAGCCGGGCACGCAAGGCACGCCGGCCTTGATCATGGCTTGCTTGGCGGACACCTTGTCGCCCATGAGGCGGATCGATTCGGGGCTGGGTCCGATGAACTGAAAGCCGCTCTGCTCCACGCGCTCGGCGAAGTTGGCGTTCTCGCTCAAAAATCCGTAGCCGGGATGGATGGCCTCGGAATCCGTCACCTCGGCGGCCGAGATGATGGCGGGCATATTCAAATAGCTTTGCGCGGACGGCGCGGGGCCGATGCACACGGCCTCCTCGGCCAGCTTGACGTATTTGGCTTCTCGGTCGGCCTCGGAATACACCATCACCGCCTTGATGCCGAGTTCGCTGCATGCCCGCTGGATCCGCAGGGCAATCTCGCCGCGGTTGGCGACCAGGATCTTCTTGAACATGGTCACTCGATGATGAACAGCGGCTGGCCGTACTCGACCGCCTGGCCGTTCTCGACGAGGATTTGTGTGACGGTGCCGCTCTTGTCGGCTTCGATTTCGTTGAGGATCTTCATCGCCTCGATGATGCAGACGGTGTCGCCTTCCTTCACCTGAGTGCCGATCTCGACAAAGGCTGCGGCGCCAGGACTCGAAGAGCGGTAGAAGGTGCCCACCATGGGAGACTTGACTGCGTGACCCGCCGCGGCTGCTTCAGGCGTGGCTGCTGGGTTGGCTTGTGCAGGAGCGGGGCCGGCGCCGATCGCGGGGGCCGCCGCGGCAGGCGAGGCGACAGCTTGCACGTATTGCACTGGTGCGGCCGTGCCGCCCTTGACGATCCGGACCTTCCCCTCGGTCTCGGTGATTTCCAGTTCGGAAATGTTGGATTCAGACACTAGGTCGATCAGTGTCTTGAGCTTGCGTAGATCCATGGGACTCCAGCGTCGGCTTTGCCGATTATTAGAACTTAACTCGCCTGAAAACCGGTCTTTTTCGGCGTTTAGGCGCCATCTACCGAATGTGGGGCTGGATTCTAGCCGTGAAATCAGGCACGCCGCCAAGCCTGGAGGTCGCCTGGTTCGAGCTTGCCCATTTTACGCGCCGCGACTGAGCCGCTGCTGTCGATCACCAGCGTGAAGGGGAGTCCCCCCGACGTGTTGCCAAGCTGCTTGACGAGCTCGGTGCCCTGGAGCCCGGCCAAGCCGACCGGATATGTCACCGGCGTCTTGCCAAGGAATTTGCGGACGGAGCTCGGCTGGTCGATGGCCAATCCGATCACTTGCCAACCGTTGGCTCCGTTTTCCTTGAAGAAAGCATCGATCAGCGGCATTTCCTCGACGCAAGGCGGACACCAGGTCGCCCAGAAGTTGACCAACAGCGGCTTGCCGCGCAAGCTCTCGAGGACCAGCTCGCCGCCCTCGGGCCGATCGAAACGCTGCGCCCAAAAGGTCTCGTCCATGCGATCGGCGGCGCCTTGCGAATCCCTGCTGCGCCAATAGGCACCGCCGATTCCGGCCGCGGCCGCCACTGCGGCAACCGCGCCATAAAGCAGGCCGCGACGAGTAGGGCCGGGGGTCATCCGTTTTCCTGTTCTTTCTCTACCAGCCGCCGCAGCGCGGCCAGATTGCCGCGGGGCACCCGACCCTGGGCGTCCGGCTTGAGCGCCCCGCGCAGGTCGTCGAGGTCGTAGACCAGCAAGTGCACGCCGATCTCTTCACCGAGCGCCCGGCTGGTCGCATGAACGCTGAGCGCTTCGACCTGCTCTCCATGGAAGCCGGTGACCATGCGGGGTTCATAGTCCACGTGGTGATCGATCAGGGCGATTTCGGCCGATTTCGAGTCGTCGCAGAACAGCTGTATATATATGTCGGACAGGCGCGTGGCCGTGCCGTGCCATACCGCGCCGCCCACGTGAGGCCTGAATTCAGCCATGCGCTCCATCCACTCCAGCGCCAGAAGGCGCAGAGCGTGCAGCTCCTGGGGCTGCGTATCTGAACAATAGAGCCGGATGTAGTCGCGCACCTCGGCCTCGATTTCGTCGTTGTTGGGCAGAGCGGTGCGCGCAGGCAAGGCCAGGTCGCGCAGCGCCCGGCGCTTGGCCGGCCCGTATTCAAGCCCCTCCTCGACGACGAGGCGGGCAGCGGTAGCGGCGATTTCCTGCTTGGACGAGTCCATCGGAGCATTTTGCCCCCACTCGCACGGGCGCAGAAGACCGCGGCGCCAGCATCCCTAGAATCGGCCGATGCACATTCACATTCTCGGCATCTGCGGCACCTTCATGGGAGGTCTCGCGGCGCTGGCGCGCGAAGCCGGCCACCGGGTGACCGGCTGCGATGCCGGCGTCTATCCGCCGATGAGCGACCAATTGCGCGCCCTCGGCATCGACCTGATCGAAGGCTTTGGCGCTGACCAACTGGCCTTGAAACCCGACGTGTACGTGGTCGGGAACGTGGTTTCGCGGGCTCGCCTGCCCGACGGCTCGCCCAAGTTCCCGCTGATGGAAGCGATCCTCGACGCCGGTGTCAGCTACACCAGTGGTCCGCAATGGTTGGCGGAACACGTGCTCCAGGGCCGTCACGTCATGGCCGTCGCCGGTACGCACGGCAAGACGACCACCACTTCGATGCTTTCGTGGATCCTCGAGCGCGCCGGCCTGGCCCCTGGATTTCTCGTGGGCGGCGTGCCGCTGGATTTCGGCGTATCGGCCCGGCTCGGGCGCGACAGCGCGGCGCCCTTCGTGATCGAAGCGGACGAATACGACACCGCCTTTTTCGACAAGCGCAGCAAGTTCGTCCACTATCGGCCGCGCACGGCCATCCTCAACAACCTGGAATTCGATCACGCAGACATCTTCGATGACCTCGCGGCGATCGAAAGGCAGTTCCATCATCTGGTCCGCACCGTACCCGGCTCCGGCCGCATCGTGGTCAACGCAACCGAGGAAAGCCTGCAACGGGTGCTGGCACAAGGGTGCTGGAGCGAGCTCGCGCGCTTCGGCGCCGGTGGCGAATGGCAGGCGCGCGGGACGCACGACGCCTTCGACGTGCTCCGCGACGGCGCGGCTGTCGGCCGCGTCGAATGGGCGCTGACCGGTTTGCACAACCAGATGAATGCTCTGGCGGCCATCGCCGCGGCCGAACACGTCGGCCTGGCGCCAGCCGCCGCTGCGGATGCATTGGGCAGCTTCCGCAACGTGCGCCGTCGGATGGAATTGCGCGGCACCGTGGACGTCGGCCAAGGAGAAGTCACGGTGTATGACGACTTCGCCCATCATCCGACGGCGATCCGGACCACGCTGGATGGCCTGCGGCAGAAGCTCGACACCGGCGGCAAGGACCGTGAGCGCATCCTCGCCGTGTTCGAGCCGCGCAGCAACACGATGAAGCTGGGAACCATGGCGGCGCAGTTGCCCTGGAGCCTGGAAGCGGCGGACTTGTCGTTCTGCCACAGTGGCGGCCTCGACTGGGACGCCGCTGCGGCGCTCGCCCCCATGGGTGCACGCGCCAAAGTGGCTGGCACCATCGACGCGCTGATTGCACAGGTGATTGCGGCGGCGCGCCCCGGCGACCACGTCGTCTGCATGAGCAACGGCGGCTTCGGCGGCATTCACGAGAAGCTGCTTTCGGCGCTCGGCGCGACGCATTGAGCCGCACGCGGGACTAACATGCGCACCATGCGTGCGCAGCAGCTCATTGAAACCCTGAACCTTCGCCCTCACCCCGAAGGCGGCTGGTATCGCGAGATCTTCCGCTCGGCGGCGCAAGTCCAACCGCACGATGGCAGGCCCACGCGCGACGCACTGACGACCATCTATTTCTTGCTCGAAGCGCACCAGCACTCGCGTTGGCACCGGGTGCAGTCAGACGAAGTCTGGATCCACCTGGAAGGCGCGCCGCTTTCGCTCTGGGTCAGCGACGCGGCGCTGCGCACACCGCCTGCGCATGTCCGGCTTGGCCCGGTTGACGTGCATGGCACGCGACCGCAACACACCGTTCCGGCCGGCCAGTGGCAAGCTGCCCGCCCTATGGGTGCGGAAGGCGGGGCCGACTACACGCTGGTGAGTTGCACCGTCGGGCCGGGCTTCGATTTCAGCGATTTTTCGTTCATGCAGCCCGACGGCGAAGAAGCCTCGCTCCTGCGGCACCACTGGCCGCAACTCGCTGCGCTGATCTGACGCCAAGCGCGCAAGCAGCGCCCCCTTCCTTCAGCCCCGGCGGTGCTTGACCGCTTGCGACAGCAGGTCGAGCACCTGCGTCGAATCTTCCCAGCCGAGGCAGGCGTCCGTGATGCTCTTGCCATATTCGAGCGCCGAGACGGAGTCCTTGCCGGGGGTGAACTTCTGCGCGCCGGCATGCAGGTGACTCTCGACCATCAGGCCGAAGATGCTGCGACTGCCACCAGCGATCTGATCCGCGATGTCCTTGGCAACCTCGATCTGCTTCTGGTGCTGCTTGCTGCTGTTGGCATGACTGCAATCGACCATCAGCCTCGGCGGCAGCTTGGCGGCTTCGAGGTCCTTGCAAGCCGCGGCGACGCTGGCGGCGTCATAGTTGGGCGCCTTGCCGCCGCGCAGGATGACGTGGCAATCCTGGTTGCCGTTCGTCTGCACGATGGCGACCTGGCCATTCTTGTGTACCGAGAGGAAGTGATGGCCCCGCGCCGCCGCCTGGATCGCATCGGTGGCGATGCGGATATTGCCGTCGGTGCCGTTCTTGAAGCCGATCGGCGCCGACAGGCCGGAAGCCAGTTCGCGATGCACCTGGCTCTCGGTAGTGCGCGCCCCGATGGCGCCCCACGCGATCAGATCACCGATGTACTGCGGAGAGATCACGTCCAGGAATTCGCTGCCAGCCGGAAGGCCCAGGCGGTTGATGTCGATAAGGAGCTGTCGTGCAATCCGCAGGCCCTCGTCGATGCGGTAGCTCTCGTCCAGGTAAGGATCGTTGATGAGGCCCTTCCATCCGACGGTCGTGCGCGGCTTTTCGAAGTAGACGCGCATCACGATCTCCAGAGTGCCGGCGTACTTCTCGCGCTCGGCCTTCAGGTGCCGCGCGTAGTCGAGAGCCGCCGCAGGGTCGTGGATGGAGCATGGCCCCATCACCACCAGCAGGCGATCGTCCTTGCCGGCCATGATGTGGTGGATCGCCCGGCGGGTGCCGGTGATCAGCGATTCGGCCGGCGTCCCCCTGATCGGGAAGAAGCGGATCAGGTGTTCGGGAGGAGGCAACACAGTGATGTCCTTGATGCGTTCGTCGTCGGTCCGGCTGGTCTTTTCGACGTTCGCATACCAGGTGTCGCTGGGCGGGGCGGCTTTCGTGCTCATCTGCGTTCCTTCTGTCGTGGTCTTGGTTTCGTGAGGGCAATAAAAAACCGCCGGGCTTTTGGCACCGGCGGTTTTGGGAGGTTCTGCTTGTCTGCTTGCTTTACGCGCGCGCCTCTCGTCCGCCGGAATCCGGGAACCAAAAGTAGGCAAAGAAATAAGCGCGAGGTGCAGACATGGGCGTGAAATGTAGCACGGCTGGTTCTCAGGCGGTGCCGCCGACTGTCAGTCCGTCAATGCGCAAAGTGGGCTGGCCGACGCCGACCGGTACGCTCTGGCCTTCCTTTCCACAGGTGCCGACGCCGGTGTCGAGCGACATGTCGTTGCCGATCATCGTGACGCGCGTGAGCGCATCGGGTCCGTTGCCCACGAGCGTCGCACCCTTGACCGGGTACTGGATCTTGCCGTTTTCCACCCAATAGGCTTCGCTCGCCGAAAACACGAACTTGCCGCTCGTGATGTCGACCTGGCCACCGCCGAAGTTGGTGGCGTAGAGGCCCTTCTTGATGCTGGCGACGATTTCCTCCGGCGCGCGATCGCCGCCGAGCATGTAGGTGTTGGTCATGCGGGGCATCGGCGCATGCGCATAGCTTTCGCGACGGCCATTGCCCGTGGGCTTGGTCTTCATCAGGCGCGCGTTGAGCGAATCCTGGATGTAGCCCTTGAGGATGCCGTCTTCGATCAGCACGTTGCGCTGGGTGGCATTGCCTTCGTCGTCGACGTTCAGCGAACCGCGGCGGTCGGCGATGGTGCCGTCGTCGAGCACCGTCACGCCCTTGGCCGCCACGCGCTGGCCGATACGGCCCGAGAAGGCGCTCGAGCCCTTGCGGTTGAAATCGCCCTCCAAGCCGTGGCCGATGGCCTCGTGCAGCAGGATGCCCGGCCAACCTGGGCCGAGGACCACGGTCATCTCGCCGGCGGGCGCAGGGCGCGAATCCAGATTGGTGAGCGCCGACTTGACAGCCTGGTCGACGTATTCGGCGATGTGTTCATCGTCGAAGTAAGCGAGGCCGAAGCGGCCACCGCCTCCGCCCGAACCCACTTCCCGGCGGCCGTTCTGCTCGGCGATCACAGTGACCGACAAGCGCACCAACGGCCGCACATCAGCGGCCAACGTGCCGTCGGCGCGAGCCACCAGCACGACGTCGTATTCGCTCGCAAGACCCGCCATGACTTGTGCCACGCGCGGATCGCGAGAGCGCGCGAGCTTCTCGACCTTTTCGAGGAGCTGGACCTTGGCGGTGCTGTCGAGCGTGGCGATGGGGTCGATGCCGCCGTACAGCGAACGGCTGCTCGCGATCTTGCGCGCGGGAGCCTTGACCCGGGCCGTGCGTCCGGCAGCCGAAATGCTGCGGACCGTGCGGGCGGCATCGAGAAGCGAAGCCTCGGAGATGTCGTCCGAATAGGCAAACGCGGTCTTTTCGCCGCTCACCGCACGTACGCCGACGCCCTGGTCAATGCTGAAGCTGCCGGTCTTGACGATGCCTTCTTCGAGGCTCCAGCCTTCGCTGCGCGTGTACTGGAAGTAGAGATCGGCGTCGTCCACCTTGTGCGCCGTGATTTCGGCGAGCGCACGCGAGAGGTGCGATTCGTCGAGTCCAAAGGGCGTGAGCAGGAGCTGCTGCGCCGTGGCGAGGCGCTCGATGGTGGGTTCGCGAGAGATCATCGAAACATTCTAGGCTCAGCCCCCAAGGCTTCGCTGGCGTATGTCACGACTGCTCAGGACTGCATCAGCCGTCTGGCGCGGGAGATCGACATCAGGATTCCGAGCCCCAGGCCCAGCGTCACCATGGCGGTGCCTCCGTAGCTGATGAAAGGCAGCGGCACGCCCACGACCGGAAGAATGCCGCTCACCATCCCCATGTTCACGAAGGCGTAGGTAAAGAAAATCATCGTGACCGCACCAGCCAGCAGCCGCGAGAAGAGCGTGGGCGCATTCATGGCGATCACCAGCCCGCGGAAGATCAGGAAAATGAAGGACGCAATCAGCGCCAGGTTGCCCGCTAGACCGAATTCCTCGGAATAGGCAGCGAAGATGAAGTCGGTCGTGCGCTCGGGGATGAACTCCAGGTGCGTCTGCGTGCCCTGCATGAACCCCTTGCCGCCGACGCCACCGGAGCCGATCGCGATCATCCCCTGGATGATGTGAAAGCCTTTGCCGAGAGGGTCTTTCGTCGGGTCGAGCAAGGTACAGATGCGTTGCTTCTGATAGTCGTGAAGGATCCGCCAGTCGAAGCCGTCGGCACAGAGCTGCGATTCGAAGCCGACGATGAGGGAGACGGCGATCAGCCCGATCACCACCGGCGGCACGATCAGCTTCCACGAAAGACCCGCGAAGAAGATCACCGACAGTCCCGTTGCCAGCACCAGCAGTGCGGTCCCGAGGTCGGGCTGCTTCATGATCAGGCCCACCGGTATGGCGAGCAGAATGGTCGCGACGACGAAATCGAGCGGGCGCAGCTGGCCTTCCCGCCGCTGGAACCACCACGAAAGCATCAGCGGCATCGCGATCTTGAGAATCTCGCTCGGCTGGATCACGACGCCCACGTTGATCCACCGTTGTGCACCCTTCTTGGTGATCCCGAAGACTGCCACCGCCACCAGCAGCCCAATGCCCAACGTATAGAGCGGAACGGCGAACACCATCAGCCGCTGCGGCGGAATCTGCGCCACCACGAACATGATGAAAGCCGCCAGCAGCATGTTGCGGCCGTGATCCGCAAAGCGGGTGCCGTGGTCGTAACCCGACGAATACATGGTCAGCATGCCTGCACAGGCGAGCAGCAGCACGGCGAAGGCAAGAAATCCGTCGAAACCCTGGAACACGGGCAACAGACGTCGCGCGAGCGAGGGTTGTTGGAACACGGCAGACATGGGCCGGGATTATCCGGCCGACAGCACTCCTGAGGGCCGCCAGGGGCTCTGTAATTGCTCGTTCGAACGCAACTCCTTCCGGCAGCCTCCTGATAATGAATGCATGGCCCCTGTGACCCACCTGCTCTATCTGCACGGCTTTCGTTCTTCGCCACGTTCGACCAAGGCGAGCCAGATGGCCCGCTGCATCGCGGAGCGACACCCGAGCGTGAAGTGGTGGTGCCCCCAGCTTCCGCCCTCGCCGCGCGAGGCAATGGATCTGGTGATGGACGGAATTGCCGATTGGCCAGCCGCGACCATGGCCGTGGTGGGCTCGTCGCTCGGCGGCTTCTACGCCACCTTCGTCGCTGAAAAGACGGGCTGCCGCGCCGTGCTGCTCAATCCCGCGGTGAACGCGGCGCGCGATCTCGCTCGATACGTGGGCGACCAGACGCTTTGGCACGATCCAGGCGAGCATTTCTATTTCCGCGCCGAATACATCGGCGAACTGCGCGCGCTGGAGGTCGCTCTCCTGAAGCACCCGGAACGGGTGTTCGCGGTGATCGCCAAGGGAGACGAAGTGCTCGACTGGCGGGAAATGACCGCCCGCTATCCCGGAAGTCGCGTGAAGCTCATCGAGGGCGAAGACCACGCCCTGTCGAACTTCGAGCGCTCCCACCTGCGCGACGTGCTCGGATTTCTCGATCTCCCCTGAGCGCTTTGGCAACGGGAATGCGCTGCGCTGCGTGGGACAATCCGCGCCATGTTTGTTTTGTTCGAAGAAGCCGGAAAGTACCTCGGCGGCCGCGTCCTGTCGGAGAGCGATGCCTCTGCGCAGGTGGAGCTCGAGACCGGTAAGCGCGTCAAGGTCAAGGGCGCCAACATCGTGTTGCGCTTTGAAAAGCCAACGCCCGCGGAGCTGATCGCGGAAGCGCGCACCCTGGCGGCCGGCATCGACCTCGACCTCGCCTGGGAATTCGCTCCCGAAGGCGAATTCGGTTTCGGCGAACTGGCCGCCGAATACTTCCAGGCGCATCCGACGCTCGTTCAACAGGCGGCGGCGCTATTGGCGGTGTTCGATGCCCCGCACTACTTCCGTCGCGCCGGAAAGGGCCGCTTCAAGAAGGCGCCAGCCGAAATCGTCCAGCAGGCGCTGGCCGCCATCGAGAAGAAAAAGGCGGTTCAGGCGCAGATTGCCGAATGGTCGGGTCAACTGGCAGCGGGCGAGTGCCCGGCGCCTGTGCGCGAGCAGCTTTTCAAGATCCTGTTCCGGCCGGACAAGAATGCCCCCGAATACAAGGCAGTCGTCGAAGCCGCGCGCGCCACCCAGCGGCCGCCGCTCGAACTCCTGAAGCAGGCGGGCGCGATCGACTCGTCGTATGAATTCCACTGGCGGCGATTCCTTTTCGAGAACTTCCCCAAGGGCACCGGCTTTCCGACGCTCAACGCGCCGGAAATTGGCGACGAGTTGCCGGTCGCCGACGTCCAGGCTTTTTCGATCGACGACTCGCAGACGACCGAAATCGACGATGCGCTGTCAGTGCAGGGCCTCGGCAGCGGCACGGTGACGGTCGGTGTCCACATCGCCGCGCCGGGCCTCGCGCTCGTGCCGGGCAGCGCCATCGACCAGGTCGCGCGCACGCGGATGTCCACCGTCTACATGCCGGGCCACAAGATCACGATGCTGCCCGACCATGTGATCGAGGCCTACACCTTGCAGGAAGGCCGCAATTGCCCGGCGGTTTCTCTCTACGCCATTTTTGACGAAGCCACCTTGGCGTTGAAGACCACCGAGACGCGCCTCGAACGCGTGCCCGTCATTGCCAACCTGCGCCACGACCAGCTCGATGCGGTGGTCACGCAGGAATGGCTCGAAGACCCCGCGGTGAACGCTGACGGCACACCTGAAATCGCCAGCCGAGTGCGCGAGCCGCTGACTTTCCTGTTCCGCCTCGCCAAGCAATTGAAGGGGCAGCGGGAAGTGATCCGGGGCAAGCCCGAAAGCTTCAACCGGCCGGACTACACATTCCGCCTGGTGGGCAACGAAGGCGAACCCACCGGCAACGAACAGGTGCAGATCGGCACGCGGCGCCGCGGCGCGCCGCTCGACCTGATCGTCTCCGAAGCAATGATCCTCGCCAACAGCAGTTGGGGCGGCTGGCTCGGAGAACTCGGCGTTCCCGGGCTCTACCGGAGCCAGGCGAGCCTCGCGCCCGGCATCAAGGTTCGCATGGGGACGCGAGCGCTGCCGCATGCCGGGCTCGGCGTCAAAAGCTACGCATGGAGCACGTCGCCCCTGCGCCGCTACATCGACCTCGTCAATCAGTGGCAGATCATCGCCGCCGCGCGCCACGGCAAGACGGCAGCACTGGCAGCGCCTTTCAAGCCGAAGGATGCCGACCTGTTCTCCATCCTCTCCGGCTTCGACGCTGCCTACAGCGCTTACAACGCGCACCAGGGCGGCATGGAGCGCTTCTGGACGCTCAAGTACATCCAGCAGCAGGGCATCACCGAGCTCGACGCCACGCTGGTGAAGGATGTTCCGAACGGCGCATTGGTCCGTGCCGACACGCTGCCGCTGGTGTTCCAGGTGACCGGAACGCAGGGCCTCCAGCGTGGGGCGCACGTGCGCGTCAAGCTCGGCGAAATCGACGAGATCGCGCTCGACGTGCACGGCACCGTCATCGCGCGTCTCGACGACACGGCCGCCGAAGCCGCGACCGAAGAAGAGAGCGGCGAGGACGAGGAAGAAGTCGCCGGCCCCATCGCGATCGCCGTGGATCTCGCAGACAGCGAGGCGGCACCCGAAAACACGCCCGCATGAGGGGAGAAGCCCGTCAATGAACCTGCGTGACTTCAGCACGCTGCAGATTGCGCTCGGCCTGTCGGTCATTGCCCATGCGGCCCTGCTGACCGTTCGCTTCGTCGATCCGGAGTCCTTCAATCGCGTCTTCAAGGAAACGCCGCTTGAAGTCATTCTGGTCAACGCCAAGAGCAACGAACGGCCTGATAAGGCCAAGGCGATTGCACAGGCTTCACTCGCGGGCGGCGGCGATCTGGACAAGGGCCACGCCACGAGCCCGCTGCCGCCTTCGGCCTTCAGGACCATCGGCGACTCGATGGAAGACGCGCAGCGCCAGGTCGAATCGATGCAAGAGCAGCAGATGCTTTTGCTGGCGCAGATCAAGCAGCAGTTGGCCACCATGCCGGCACCTGACCCGCGCAGCCAGGGCAACCCCACCGAAGCAGCTGCGCGCGAGGAAAAGCGCCGGCAGCTGATCGATATGCTGGCCGCTATCGAACGCCGCGTGAACGAGGAGAACGCGCGCCCCAAGAAGCGCTATCTCAGCCCAGCCACGCGCGAAGCAGCCTACGCGTCCTATGTCGATGCATTGCGCCGCAAGATCGAAGCGCGAGGGACCGAGAACTTCCCCGAAGCCGCGGGCAAGAAGCTCTACGGAGAACTCACCATGCTGGTGACCGTCAACTTCGATGGCACGATCCTCGGAACCGAGATCGTCGAAAGTTCGGGGGACAAGACACTCGACCGGCGCGCGCAAGCCATCGTGCGCAGCATCGGCGGCTTCGGCAAGTTCAATGACGCGATGCGTCGCCAGACCGACCAGATCGTGCTGCCGTCGCGCTTCAAGTTCACGCACGACGAGACGCTGGAGACGCAACTTTCGTCGAGGCAATGACTGAATGAAGGGGAGAGGCAACATGGACCTGTACTGCGTGATGGGCAACCCGGTCGAGCACAGCCGCTCGCCGTGGATTCATGCGCGCTTTGCCGCACTGACGGGACAGACGCTGGACTATGGCCGCCGCCTTGCGCCCATCGACGGCTTTGCCGATGCCGTGGCCGCCTTTCGCGCCGACGCATCGGGCATCGCGCGCGGCTGCAACGTCACCGTGCCCTTCAAGTTCGATGCGGCTGCGTTGTCTCAGCACCTGACGGCGCGCGCCGCGCTGGCCCGCGCCGTCAACGTGCTGAGCTTTCGCGATGACGGCATCCATGGCGACAACAGCGACGGCATCGGGATCGTCAACGACATCACCTTGCACGCGGGCGTATCCATTGCGGGCAGCGAATTGCTCTTGCTCGGCGCGGGCGGCGCATCCGCCGGCGTCCTTGGTCCGCTGATCGAGGCCCGGCCGCGCCGGATCGTCGTCGCCAACCGCACGCTCGCCAAGGCCATCGCGCTGGTGCAGCGCCACGCGGCGCTCGCGCTGCAGCACCACGTCGCACTGGAGGCGCAAGAACTCGACGCCATACCGGGCACATTCGACGTGCTGATCAATGCGACCGCGTCGAGCCTCGGCGGTGGAGAAGTGCCGGTCGCGGCCGGTGTCCTGAAGCCTGGCGCACTCGCGGTCGACATGATGTATGGCCCCTCCGCGGCCGGCTTCATGAACTGGGCTCGCGAACAGGGCGCCGTGCCGCGCGACGGCCTCGGCATGCTGGTCGAACAAGCCGCCGAAGCCTTCGAGACGTGGCGCGGCGTGCGCCCACCCACTGCTCCGGTGCTCGCCGAACTGCGAGCCATCGTCGACGCGAAGTGAAGCCGCTCCTTCGCTGGCTCGGCTGTCTCCTGATTGCTGCCTTCGCCCTGCAGTTCTTCTTCATCGCACGCATCGCGGCCATGGTGGTCATCGATCCGCAATCGACCGCCTTCCAACGCTCCGAAGCGTGGCGGCTCGCAACCCAGGGCCGCACCAACGGCGGCAGCGAATGGCAGCAGCGCTGGGTTCCTTATGCGCAAATCTCTGATTCACTCAAGCGCGCAGTGATCGCCAGCGAAGACAGCGAGTTCATCTATCACCAGGGCGTCGAGTGGGAAGCCATCGAGCGCGCCCGCCAACGCAACGCCAAGGCCGAAGAAATTGCCGCGAAACGTGCTGCCCAGATGCGAGCCCGCGGCAAGGAACCCCGCCCGGCCCAACTGCGCGGTGGTTCTACCATCACGCAGCAGATTGCCAAGAACCTCCTGCTTTCCGGCGAACGAACCCTGCTGCGCAAAGCCCAGGAATTGATGCTCGCCACCGCCTTGGAACTGCTCCTCAGCAAGGAGCGAATCCTCGAGATCTACCTCAACAACGTCGAATGGGGCGAAGGCATCTTCGGCGCCGAAGCCGCTGCCCAGCGCTACTACAAAAAGCCTGCCTCCAAACTAAGCGTCAGCGAGTCAGCCAAACTCGCCGTCATGCTCCCCAGCCCGAAGTTCTTCGAACGCCGCCAAGCCTCAGGCTACTTGGCCAACCGCTCCGGCACCATAGCCGCCCGCATGCCCGCCGCAGACCTCCCCTGACCCGACCACCCCAGCGGCCGGCGAAACCAGGCCCCCTCGTGAAACACCGCGGAACCGGCTTCGCCGGGCCGCCGGTGTTGCCCCCGGCAGGGGGTGGAGAGCGACACGAAGTGCGCGAGCCTGGGGGCGAGTCAAAATACCCCATGCTCGCCAAGTTCACGGGATGGGGATTGCTGGCCATGATCAGGTTGCTCACCGGCGCACAAGCGCGCTGGTGGGGTTGCCCTCCGAAGGCCGAGCAGCGCATCTACTTCGCCAACCATCAAAGCCATCTGGACCTCGTCATGATCTGGGCTGCGCTGCCCGAAGAGCTGCGCAGCATCACGCGCCCCATCGCAGCGCGCGATTACTGGGCCACGACACCCTTCAAGCGCTGGATCACGACCGAAGTCTTCAATGCCATCTACGTCGAAAGAGGCGGCGGCCCTGCGACCGTGCCGCCCGCGCCACCGGCGCCCATGCAGCCCGAACGCATCGAGCCCTCGTTCGACGTTGCGCCACCTTCGCCCGTCGAGCCTGTCGCCGAGCCGTGGTCGGTTCAAGCCGAGTTGCCGCTCGCCCAGCCTGCCGCAAGCCCAGAGCCGCCCAGCATCCCGCCCGGAAGCGCAGAGGCGCTGGCGCCGCTGCAACCGCTGATCGACGCGCTTCAAAGCGGTGACTCGATCATCATTTTTCCCGAGGGCACACGCGGCCACACTGGCGAGCCGCAAAAATTCAAGTCAGGCCTTTTCACGCTGGCCCAGATGTTTCCTGACGTGGTGCTGGTGCCGGCATGGATTGACAATGTGCAGCGCGTAATGCCAAAGGGCGAAGTGGTTCCGGTGCCTATCCTTTGCTCTGTCACTTTTGGCGCGCCAATCGGGCTTGAAGAAGGCGAGGAGCGTCGTCCCTTTCTCGACCGCGCTCGCGGTGCCGTGATTGCGCTGCGAGATGTCTAGATGAACGAATACCTTCGAAACCTCTCATCGACCCATCAGGTCGCCGCCCTCTTCTTCATTGTTTTCGGTCTGCTGTTCGTGGTGAGTACCGCGGCGTTCATGCTGACTTTCAGGGAGCAGCGCAATCCGATGCACAACGAGGTCTGGCAGCGCGAGCTTCGGCATTTCCGCTCGCTGCTGCGAACGACCTGGGTGATGGTGGTCGTGTTCTGGATCGGATGGGCGCTGGGCGAAACTGTTGCGACCTTGCTATTTGCGATCATTTCCTTCCTCGCGCTGCGGGAGTTCATCACTTTGTCGCCGACGCGGCGGGGCGATCACCGCAGCCTGATCCTGGCCTTCTTTGTCGTGCTGCCGATCCAGTTCTGGTTGGTCGCGACGGCGCACTTCGATCTGTTCACGGTGTTCATCCCGGTCTATGTCTTCCTTGCGATTCCGGTGGTCAGTGCGCTGGCAGACGATCCGAGCCACTTTCTCGAACGCAATGCCAAGCTGCAGTGGGGAATCATGGTCTGTGTCTATGGCATGAGCCATGTGCCGGCGCTGCTGCTGTTGTCGTTCTCGGGCTACGAGGGCAAAAATGCCTTTCTGGTGTTCTACCTGGTGTTCGTGGTGCAGACATGCATGCTGGTGCAGCATCTGGTGTCGCGAAGAAAATCGATGCCCCCAGCGGGCGAACCCATGCCTGAGCCTCCGAAGGGCTGGCTGGGTGCCATCAGGCGCCGGTTGTTCTTTCAGCCGCCGGTCGCGCCCCATGTGAGCCGCAGCTTCAACTGGACGAGTTGGGCGCTGGGCATGATCATCGCGAGCTTTGTGGGCGCGCTGTTCTCGTTCATCACGCCATTCAAGTACGGCCAGGCGCTCGCGATGTCGTTGATCGCTTGCGTGGCGGGCTCGATGGGCCATCTGGTGATGAAGGCGCTGAAGCGCGATCGCGGGATCCCGAACTGGGGGCAGCGGGGTGTCGGCGTCACCGGGGCCAACGGTCTCCTGGATCGCGTCGATGCACTTTGCTTTGCAGCACCGGTGTTCTTCCACGCCGTTCGCTGGTATTTCAACGCGTGAGCATCGAATGCGCATCCTAGGTATCGACCCCGGTCTGCAAACGACGGGCTTCGGCGTGGTCGACGTGGACGGCCATTCGCTGCGCTATGTGGCGAGCGGAACCATCAGCACCCGTCATCTGACAAAGGGCGAGTTGCCGACGCGGCTCAAGGTGCTCTTCGACGGCATTGGCGAAATCAACGAACGCTACAAGCCGGATGCGGCTGCGGTGGAGATCGTGTTCGTCAACGTGAATCCACAATCGACCCTATTGTTGGGACAGGCGCGGGGCGCGTGCTTGACGGCACTGGTCACCTGCAATCTCACGGTGGCCGAGTACACGGCGCTGCAGATGAAGCAGGCTGTCGCGGGGCACGGACGCGCTGCCAAGGCGCAGGTGCAGGAGATGGTGAAGCGGCTGCTTCAATTGCCGGGTGTGCCGGGCAGCGACGCTGCGGATGCGCTAGGTATCGCCATCACGCATGCGCATGTGGGGAGCTCGATGGCGCGACTCGGGCAGGCTACTGTGCTTTCTCGGAGTACGAGTGGGATGTATCGGCAGGGGCGGACTCGGTAGGAGCGGACTCGGTAGGGCTGCGCTTGATGTTGTTGAGGGGCCTTGTTGGGGGCCGCCCGGTATGCCCTGTGGGCTGTGGCGACCCCGCTGCGCCGGTCCTTCGGACTTCCCTGCAGTGCTCGACTCAGGCGGGGTCCGCGTGAAACTCGCTGCGCTCAGACACACGCGGCCCTGATCCGCCTGAGTCTCCGCGCTTCGGCGGCGCAGAAGGGTCGCCACAGCCCACAGGGCATACCGGGCTCAGTGGTTGTGCGGCCGATGCGCGCGTCTCGAACGTCCACGGCATGCCAGCTGGTCACAGCCACGGCGGCGGACCAATCACCCCCACCTTACCGGCGGAGGCGGGCGGTGTGCCCTGGGCCGGCCGTTGAGGCACCGCCGAGCAGCGCAGCGGTACGCGGATCAGGGCTCGCGACTGTTTGAGCCGAAGGCGAGTTTGAGCGGGACCCCGCGTACCGCGAGCAGCGCAGGGAAGCCGCGCAGCGGCCGGTGACGTCGGCCGGCCCAGGGCACACCGCCCGCCTCCGCCAACCCCAACCCAAATCCCTAAAACACCCGTTCAGCAATCAACACAGCAAAGAATCCAAACGCCGCGAGCAAGGTCCATTTAAGAACGATCCATCCGAACCGCCGGTACTTCACCTGCCCAGTCCCCGCATAAAAAGCGAACGAGGCCCCGGCCACCAACAGAAGCAACAGGATGGCCCAGCGAAACAGCAGCATCTGCGCTTCTTGCTACCAGGCGCGGGCGACTTCGGTAAACCCGACCGGCGCGCGTCGCTCGTCGTCGAAGGTCACGATTTCGTGCGCATCGTCGTGCGCCAAAAGCTCGCGCAGGAGCTTGTTGTTGAGTGCGTGACCCGAACGGAAGGCACTGTAGGCCGCGAGCAATGGCTGCCCGATGACGTAGAGATCGCCCATGGCATCGAGGATCTTGTGTTTGACGAACTCGTCGTCGTAACGCAGGCCACCCGCATTCAGCACCTTGGTGTCATCCATCACGATCGCGTTGTCGAGACCACCGCCGAGGGCCAGCCCCTTCGAGCGCATGTACTCGACCTCCTTGGTGAACCCGAACGTCCGGGCGCGCGCGATGTCGCGGCTGTACGAGCCGCTGCCCAGGTCGAATTCGACGCGCTGCCCGGTCGAGTTCACGACGCGATGGTCGAAGTCGATCTCGAAGCTGAGCTTGAACCCGTGATACGGCTCCAGGCGCGCCCACTTTTCGTCGGGGCCTTCGCCTTCGCGAACCTCGACCATTCGCGTCACGCGAATGAAGCGGCGAGCCGCGCTCTGCAACTCGATGCCTGCGCTCTGCAGCAGAAAAACAAAGGACGACGCCGAGCCGTCGAGGATCGGCACCTCGTCGGCCGTGATGTCGATCAGCAAGTTGTCGATACCCAGGCCGGCGCAGGCCGACATCAGATGCTCGACCGTTTGCACCTTGGCGCCGCGCGAAGACACGGTGGATGCAAGCCGCGTGTCCGTGACCGCCTCGGCAGTCATCGGAATCTCGACCGGCTCGGGCAGGTCCACGCGCCGGAACACGATGCCGTGGTTCACCGGCGCCGGGCGAAGCGTGAGCTCCACGCGTTGTCCGCTGTGGAGTCCGACGCCGACCGCGCGCGTGATCGATTTGAGGGTACGTTGTGGAAGCACGGGCGCGATTTTAGGAGCGCGAGACGTCCGGCGTACCGCCCGCCTCGCTATGTCCCCGATAGCTTCCACTGCCGCCCCATCAATCCGCCTGACGGCGCAGGAAGGCGGGGATCTCGAAATCGTCCATGCCGCCCGACGACAGCGCGTCCACCTTGGCGGCGGCCATCGTGCGGTTGGTACGCCACACACTGGGCACTGCCATGCCGTCGTAGTTCGGCTGGCCGGCCGCATGGCCCACACCGCCGCCGAGCGTCGGAACGGTGAACGGGATGTTGTCGGTGCCAGTGCGGATCACCTCCAGCGTCGGCGCCTGACGACGAGCATCCTGGCGCGAGAGGCCGGTTGCAACCACGGTCACGCGCATCTCGTCACCGAGGTTGTCGTCGTAGGCGGCGCCGTAGATCACATGCGCGTCGGGCGAGGCATAGGCGCGGATCGTGTTCATCGCCAGCTTCGATTCGCTCAGCTTCAGCGATCCCTTCGATGCCGTCACCAGCACCAGCACGCCCTTGGCGCCGGACAGGTCGATGCCCTCCAGCAGCGGGCAGGCCACCGCCTGCTCGGCGGCGATGCGGGCGCGATCCGGGCCGCTGGCCGCAGCCGTGCCCATCATGGCCTTGCCGGGTTCGCCCATCACGGTGCGCACGTCTTCGAAGTCGACGTTCACGCCGCCGTACTCGTTGATGATTTCCGAAATGCCGCCGACGGCGTTCTTCAGCACATCATTGGCATGCGCGAAGGCCTCGTCCTGCGTGACGTCCTCGCCCAGCACGTCGAGCAGCTTCTCGTTGAGCACAACGATCAGCGAATCGACGTTGGCTTCGAGTTCCGCCAGGCCGGAGTCGGCGTTCGTCATGCGACGGCCGCCTTCCCAGTCGAAAGGCTTGGTCACCACGCCCACCGTGAGAATGCCCATTTCCTTCGCGACCCGCGCGATCACGGGCGCGGCGCCCGTGCCCGTGCCGCCGCCCATGCCGGCAGTGATGAACAGCATGTGCGCGCCCGCGATCGATTCGCGGATGTCGTCGACTGCCGCCTCCGCCGCATCGCGACCCTTCTCCGGCTTGCTTCCGGCGCCCAGCCCGTTGGTGCCGAGCTGGATGGTCTTGTGCGCATTGCTGCGCGACAGCGCCTGTGCGTCGGTGTTCGCGCAGACAAACTGAACGCCCTGTACGCCGCGCTCGATCATGTGCGCGACGGCGTTGCCGCCGCCTCCGCCCACGCCGATCACTTTGATCTGCGTTCCCTGGTTGAACTCTTCGATCTCGATCATTTCGATAGCCATGTTCTGACTCCTTGAATATGCAGTTGCCATGTTTATGAATAAATTTGTTGTTGGAACCGTGAACGATGAAAGGGTGGCCCGGTTCTTCGCCATCGCTCGTTGAAATGAAGGGGCGGCCCGGCACGCGCCAACCAGAGTGATGCGCCATTCATAGCGAAGCTCCCATTCCAGGAACGCCGCGGCTCCGCCGGGCCGCCGGCGTTGCCCCCTTGAAGGGGGTGTGCGGCCACACGCAGTGGGCAAGCATGGGGGTCATCAAAAGTTCCCCACGATGAAGTCCTTGAAGCGGCCGAAAGCGGTCTTGACCGACCCGTTCTTCTGCGCCACCTTGAATCCGCGCAAACGCGCATAACGCGCTTCTTCGAGCAAACCCATCACGGTCGCCGCACGCGGTTGTGCAACCATGTCAGACAACGCGCTTGAATACTTCGGAATACCGCGCCGAACCGGCTTCAGGAAGATGTCTTCGCCCAGTTCGACCATGCCCGGCATCACCGCACTGCCGCCGGTGAGCACCACGCCCGAAGACAACACCTCTTCGTAGCCCGACTCGCGAATCACCTGCTGGACCAGCGAGAAGATTTCCTCGATGCGCGGCTCGATCACGCCGGCCAGCGCCTGCTTGCTGAGCAAGCGCGGACCGCGGTCGCCAAGGCCGGGCACTTCGACCTGCGTATCCGGGTCGGCCAGCAGTTGCTTGGCATAGCCGTTCTCGACCTTGATGTCCTCGGCGTCCTTGGTCGGCGTGCGCAACGCCATCGCGATGTCGCTGGTGATGAGATCGCCGGCGATCGGAATCACAGCCGTATGGCGAATCGCGCCGTTGGTGAAAATCGCGACGTCGGTCGTGCCGGCGCCGATGTCGACCAGCACCACGCCGAGTTCGCGCTCGTCCTCAGTCAGGACGGCCTGGCTAGAAGCGAGCGGGTTCAGCATCAGCTGGTCGACTTCCAGCCCGCAGCGCCGCACGCACTTGATGATGTTTTCAGCCGCGCTCTGGGCGCCGGTCACGATGTGCACCTTGGCTTCGAGGCGCATGCCGCTCATGCCAATCGGCTCCTTCACGTCCTGGCCGTCGATCACGAATTCTTGCGGCTCCACCAGCAGCAGCCGCTGGTCGCTGGAAATGTTGATCGCACGCGCCGTCTCGACCACCCGTGCGACATCGGCGGGCGTGACTTCCTTGTCCTTGACCGCCACCATACCGCTCGAATTGATGCCTCGGATGTGGCTGCCGGTGATGCCGGTGTAGACGCGGCTGATCTTGCAGTCGGCCATCAGTTCGGCCTCCTTGAGCGCCTGCTGGATGCTCTGCACGGTGGCGTCGATGTTCACCACCACGCCACGCTTGAGCCCGTTGCTGGGCGCAATGCCCAGCCCCGCCAGCTTGAGCTCGCCGTTGGACAGCACCTCGGCAACCACCGCCATCACCTTGGCAGTGCCGATGTCTAGCCCGACGACGAGATCTTTGTAATCTTTGGACATGAAGCTTCCTCTGTTCGCTCTCTCTTGCTGCTCTACTTTTTCTTCAGGTCGGGAACGACCGTGGTGACGCCGCGCAGCCGCAGCGCATACCCTTCGTTGTGCCGAAGATCGGCGCCCTCGACCGCCGCCATCGTTCTTCCGTACTGGCTCGCCACCGGCGTCACTGTGCGCAGAAAACGCTGCGTACGCGCCACCACTTCTTCGCCTCGCCCGCGCCCGAGTTCGACCGTCGCACCGGTATCGAGCGTCACGCGCCAGCTCCCGCGACTCGACAGCGACAGCGCGTCGATCGAGAGGTCATAGGGCTGGAACAGCGGCGCCAGCACGCGGTACATGCCAAGCACCTGTCCGGCCTGTTCGGCCGGACCATCGAGGTGCGGCAGGTCGTCATCGACTTCGGCCACGTTGGCTTCGAACACTTCGCCGAAGCCATTGATCAGCTTGGACTCGGCTTCGTCGCCCCAATGTGCAACAGGCTGGTGCTCGGTGAGCGTCACGCGCAGCTTGTTGGGAAACTCGCGCCGCACGACCGCCTTGCGCACCCACGGAACCGATTCGAAAGCCGTGCGCGCGCGCGAGAGGTCGACCGTGAAGAAATTGCCGGCCAGTTGCGGCGCCACGTTGGCGCGCAGCGTCACCGCGTTGTTGTGCGTGACTTCGCCATCGACCTTGATGCCCGAGAGCGGAAAGAAGGGCTGGCGCAGCACCCACCACGCACCCGCCGCCAGCAGCATGAGCGAGAACAGCGCGAACACCAGGCTCGCGGTCACGTTCATGAGCTTGACGTCGAAGGGCGCGGGGATGCTATTGGTCATGCCGCTCCTTCGTCTCTGGCCGGTTTCGAATCGAGAGTCGCCGTAGCCAGCACACGCACGCAAAGCTCTTCATAGGAGATGCCGGCCGCCCGCGCCGACATGGGCACGAGCGAGTGGCTCGTCATCCCGGGCGACGTGTTCATTTCCAGCAGGAAGGCCTTGCGGTCGCTGGCCCTGATCATCAGGTCGGCGCGACCCCAACCGCGGCAGCCGAGCTGGTGATAGGCGGCCAGCGTGATGCGTCGGATCTCCTGCTCTTCGTCGGCAGGCAGGCCACTCGGGCAGTGGTACTTGACGTCGTCCGTGAAGTACTTGTTCTGGTAGTCGTACGCGCCCTCGGGTGCGGCGATGCGCACCACGGGCATCGCCACTGCATCGAGGCCGCTGCCGAGCACTGCGCAGGTGACTTCCTCGCCTTCGATGAACTCTTCACACAGCACATCCGAGTCGTACCGCACCGAGAGCGACACCGCATCCTGCATCTGCCTGTCCACGTCATTTGGACCCATCACCTTGGTCACGCCGATGGACGAACCTTCGCGCGGCGGTTTGACGATCAGCGGCAGGCCAAGCACATCCGGCACTGCGTTGATCTGCTCGCGGCTCTGCTGGTCAAAGGCCAGGCGAACATAGCGCGGCGTCGGCAGGCCGTCAGCCTCCCAGATGCGCTTGGTCATGACCTTGTCCATCGCCACGCTCGACGCCATCACGCCAGAGCCGGTGTATGGAATGCCAAGGAGTTCGAGCGCGCCCTGCACCGTGCCGTCTTCTCCATGCCGGCCATGCAGCACGACGAAGCAACGCGCGAAGCCTTCGCGCTTGAGCTCGACCAGCTCGCGCTCGGACGGATCGAAGGCATGCGCATCGACGCCTTGCGAAAGCAGCGCATCCAATACACCCGTTCCCGACATGATCGAGACTTCGCGCTCGGCCGAACTGCCGCCGAACAACACGGCCACCTTGCCGAAGGATTTTGGATCAATCACGTTCACAGTCCACTCCCCTTTCGAGCAACCTGCTCGGACTTGCCGGACGCCATCGCGCCGAGTTCAACCACTTTTGCTGGCACCGCGCCGATCGAGCCAGCCCCCATGCAGATCACCACGTCGCCTTCGCGCGCGTTGTCCAGGATGGCTTGCGGCATGGCGCCGATCTCATCGACGAACACCGGCTCGACCTTGCCGGCCACGCGCAATGCGCGGGCGAGCGAGCGACCATCGGCGGCCACGATCGGCGGCTCGCCGGCCGCATAGACCTCGCCGAGCAGCACGGCGTCCGCCTGGCCGATGACCTTGACGAAATCCTCGAAGCAATCGCGCGTTCGCGTGAAGCGGTGCGGCTGAAAAGCAAGCACCAAGCGGCGGCCCGGAAATGCACCCCGAGCGGCGGCAATGGTCGCGGCCATCTCCACGGGGTGATGACCGTAGTCGTCGATCAGCGTGAAGCTGCCGGCGCCGGCCTCGCCCCGCGCAGGCACTTCGCCGTAACGCTGGAAGCGCCGCCCCACACCCTTGAAGTCGGCGAGCCCGCGCTGCACGGCCTCGTCCGGCACATTGAGTTCGACGGCCACGGCGATGACCGACAGCGCATTGCGCACGTTGTGCTCGCCCGGCAAATTCAGCACGATGTCCAGGTCCGGCAGCGTGACGCCGTTGCGGCGCTGCGCAGTGAAGTGCATCTGCGAGCCGACGGCCCGCACGTTGACTGCACGCACCTGCGCGTCCTCGCTGAAGCCATAGCTCGTGACGGGGCACGACACCTCGGTCACGATCTCTCGCACCGCCGGATCATCGGTACACAAGATCGCCACGCCATAGAAAGGCATGCGATGCAGGAAGTCGACGAAAGCCTTCTTGAGCTTCGCGAAGTCGTGCCCGTAGGTCTCCATGTGGTCGGCGTCGATGTTCGTGACCACGGCCATGACCGGCAGCAGGTTCAGGAACGACGCATCGGATTCGTCCGCCTCGACCACGATGTAGTCGCCACTGCCGAGCTGCGCGTTGGCGCCCGCGCTGTTGAGACGACCGCCGATGACGAAGGTCGGATCGAGCCCCGCAGCCGCGAGCACGCTCGCCACGAGGCTGGTCGTCGTGGTCTTGCCGTGCGTGCCAGCGATGGCGATGCCCTGCTTGAGGCGCATCAGCTCGGCCAGCATCAGCGCGCGCGGCACCACGGGGATGCGCTTCTCGCGCGCAGCCACGACCTCGGGGTTGTGCGCGTGCACGGCGGTCGAGGTGACGACGGCGTCCGCGCCGGCGATGTGCGCGGCGTCGTGTCCGACGTAGGTCGCGATGCCGAGACCGGCCAGGCGCCGCAGCGTCGCACTGTCGGCGAGGTCTGAGCCCGAGATCTTGTAGCCGAGGTTGAGCAGCACCTCGGCAATGCCGCTCATGCCGGAGCCGCCGACACCCACGAAATGAATATGCCGGATCGCATGCTTCATGAGCGGCCTCCGCGGCTGAGTTCTTCGCACGCGCGGACCACGGCATCTACCGCCTCGGTCTTGCGCATCGTCTGGGCCTTCAAGGCCCGTTGCAGGAGCGCGTCGCGCCCGGTTTTCTGTAGCAAGTCGGCCAACAATTCTGGGGTGAGTTCGGACTGTTGAACGAGCCAGCCACCACCCGCGTCGACAAGAAAGCGCGCATTGGTGGTCTGGTGGTCGTCCACAGCGGAGGGGAAAGGCACGAACAGCGCTGCTGCGCCGACGGCCGCGATTTCGGTGACGGTGCTCGCGCCGGCACGCGCGACGATCAAGTCGGCATCGGCGTACGCGCGGGCGGTGTCTTCGATGAAAGGTGTGAGTTCGCCGTCGACGCCGGCCGCTGCATAGTTGGCGCGGAGTTCGTCGATCTGCTTCGCGCCGCTCTGGTGCGTCACCTTCGGGCGTTGCGTGGGCGCGATCATGGCCAATGCTTTCGGCACCACCGCATTGAGCGCCTTCGCGCCCAGGCTGCCGCCGACGACCAGCAGTCGCAGCGGACCGGTACGGCCCGCGAAACGCTCGGCAGGTTCGCCCTGCGCTGCAAATGCCGCGCGCAACGGATTGCCGACCCACTGCGCCTTCTTCAGCACATTCGGAAAAGCGGTGAAGACGCGATCGGCCACGCTCGCAAGCAGTTTGTTGGCAAGTCCCGCCACGGAGTTCTGCTCGTGGAGCACCAGCGGCTTGCCCAGCAGCACGCTCATCATTCCACCCGGAAAGGTGATGTAGCCACCCAGGCCCACCACCACATCGGGCTTCACACGCCGCACGACACCGATGCTCTGCCAGAAGGCGCGCAGCAGTCGCATCGGCAGCAGGGCGAGCGTGACGGGACCCTTGCCACGCACACCGCCGAACTGCACGGGCTCGAAGGCGAAGCCACGCGGCGGTACAAGCTGGTGCTCCATGCTGCCGGGCACGCCGAGCCAGTGCACGCGCCAGCCGCGCTCACGCAATGCTTCGGCCACGGCGAGCCCCGGGAAGATGTGCCCACCCGTGCCACCAGCCATGACGAGTGCCGTCCTGCTCATACTCGCCCTCCGCGCATGAGGACGCGGTTCTCGTAATCAATGCGCAACACGACGGCCAGCGCAATGACATTCATCAAGATGGCCGAGCCGCCGAAACTCATCAGCGGCAGGGTCAGCCCCTTGGTCGGCAACGCGCCCAGGTTCACACCCATATTGATGAATGTCTGGAAGCCCATCCAGATGCCGACGCCCTGTGCCACGAGCCCCGAGAAGACGCGATCGAGCGCAATTGCCTGACGGCCGATGTGCATGATCCGGCGCGTGAGCCACAGGAACAGCGCAATGGCGAGCAACACGCCCACGAGACCGAATTCCTCGCCGATCACCGCCAGCAGAAAATCGGTGTGCGCCTCGGGCAGCCAGTGCAATTTTTCGACGCTGCCGCCCAGCCCGACCCCGAAGACTTCGCCGCGCCCGATCGCGATCAGCGAATGCGAAAGCTGGTAGCCCTTGCCGAGCGCGTGTTCTTCGCTCCAGGGGTCGAGGTAGGCAAAGATGCGTTCGCGCCGCCAGGGACTGGTCGCCACGATCGTGCCGAAGGCGACCACCACCAGGGTAGCGATCACGAAGAACATGCGCGCGTTCACACCGCCCAGGAACAGGATGCCCATCGCGATCACTGCGATCACCATGAAGGCGCCCATGTCCGGCTCGGCCATTACGAGCATGCCGACCACGACCACGGCAATGCCCATGGGCAGCACGGCGCGGAAGAAGCGCTCCTTGATCTCCATCTTGCGCACCATGTAGCTGGCCGCATAGAGAACCATCGCGAACTTGGCCAATTCCGAGGGCTGGAAACGCATGATGCCGAGCGGCAGCCAACGGCGCGCACCATTGACGTTGATGCCCAGGTGCGGAATCAGCACGGCCACCAGCAGCAACAGCGACGCCACGAAGAGCCACGGCGCCGTCCTCTCCCAGGTCTTCATCGGAATCTGGAAGGTCAGCAAGCCAGCGACGAATGCGACCACCAGCGATGCCGCGTGCCGCGAGATGAAGTAGGTCGGGCTGTAACCGGCGCGCGCGAAGCGCGGGTTGTCCGGCAATGCGATCGACGCCGAATACACCATCACCAGACCCCACGCCAGGAGCGCGACGGTGACCCACACCAGCGCCTGGTCGAATCCCAGCACGCGCACCGGCGCTGCCTTCGTCTGCGTCATGCCCGCGTTCCCGAGACGCACGGGCAAGTGCATCGGCAATGCGTCGATGCCGCTCTTGGCGCGGCTGAACCAGCCGGCGAAGCGGCTGGCCTTGCCTGAAGTGCCGGAGGTGGCGGACGTCGTGCTCACGCAGGCCCCCCGTCGGCGAGCGCCTGCACGGCGTCGCAGAACACCGTCGCGCGATGCGCGTAGTCCTTGAACATGTCGAAGCTCGCGCAGGCCGGCGAGAGCAGCACCGCATCGCCGGGCTGCGCGAGACTGGCGGCCAGCGTCACGGCCTCGGGCAAAGAGGCGGCGGCTTGCATCGAGACGCCTGTGGACGCCAATGCGGCTTCGATGATCGGCGCGTCGCGGCCGATCAGCACCACGGCGCGTGCATATTGGCGCACCGGCTCTGCAAGCGGCGCAAAGTCCTGTCCCTTGCCCTCGCCGCCGAGGATGACCACCACGCGGCGCTCCTCGCCAAGCCCAATCAACGCGGCGACGGTCGCTCCTACGTTGGTTCCCTTGCTGTCATCGAAGTACTCGACCTCGTTGATGATCGCCACCGGTTCGACGCGGTGCGGCTCGCCGCGGTATTCGCGCAAGCCGTAGAGCATCGGCGCAAGCTGGCAGCCTGCCGCCGTCGCAAGCGCGAGTGACGCCAGCGCATTGAGCGCGTTGTGCCGGCCACGGATGCGCAGCGCATCGGCGGGCATCAGGCGCTGGAAGTGGATCTCCTCTTCCTCGACGGCGGCACCGCGCTTGCGCTTCTGGGTCTCGTCCGCTTCGAGCGCGCGCACCAGCCATGCCATGCCGTTGACGCGCTCGATGCCGTAGTCGCCCGGCCGTGTCGGCATGTCGCCGCCGAAGGTGACGATGCTTCGTGCGGTCTGGCCGCGGGCCAGCTTGACGGCCGCCGGCCGCATGGCCATCACGGCTTCGTCGTCGCGGTTCAGCAGCATCACTCCTTGCTTGCCGAAGATGCGAGCCTTGGCTGCGACATAGGCCGCCATGTCGCCGTGCCAGTCCAGATGGTCCTGGGTTACGTTCAGCACCGTGGCTGCGGTCGGTTCGAAACCTTGCGCGCCATCGAGTTGAAAGCTCGACAACTCCAGCACCCAGACATCCGGCAGCGTGTCCGCGTCCATGCGCTCTGAAAGGGTGTCGAGCAAGGTCGGGCCAATGTTGCCGGCCACGGCGACCGACTTGCCAGCGCGCTCGACCAATTGGCCGGTGAGTGCGGTGACGGTCGTCTTGCCGTTCGTGCCGGTGATCGCCAGCACCGCGGGTGTGTAGCCCTTGGGCGCCGGTGGCGGAACGATGACCGGTGCCGGTGCGGGCGAATCGTCGTCCTCGTCGGCCGCCTCGGTGTCGGGCTGCTGCGTCTCCGGCTCCGTCGACGGGGCCGCCTCGGGCAGGGTCGCAGGCTCTGCGACTTCTAAGCCTTCTGCAACTTCGGCAATGCGCAAATCCGCAAGAGCGTGCGCGAAGAGATCCAGTTCCCCGCCAACATGCAGCCCCATCGCGCGCGCCGCATCGAGCACCGAAGCAATTGACGCCGGCGAGAGACCGGGGGAGCGATACACCGCGCGCACGGAAGTACCTTGGACCAGCGAAGCCGCCAAAGGTCCTCCAACGAATTGCGCTTCGGGAATTTCTTCGCGCAACATGGCGAGTTGCGGCGGCGTCTCGCGCGTGTCCGCCACGGTGATCTTCGCGCCGTGACGCGCACACCAGCGCGCCATCGCCAGGCCGGACGCACCGAGGCCCATGATCAGGACGTGAAGGTCTTGGAGATGCCGCATCGTCTTACCGGAGCTTCAGGGTGGAAAGACCCACGAGGCACAGCAGCATCGTGATGATCCAGAAGCGCACCACGACCTGCGTCTCGCGCCAGCCGCTCTTCTCGAAATGATGGTGAAGCGGTGCCATCTTGAGCACGCGCCGCCCTTCGCCAAAGCGCTTCTTGGTGTATTTGAAATAGGTGACTTGCGCCATCACCGAGATCGCCTCGACCACGAAGATGCCGCCCATGACGAAGAACACGATTTCCTGGCGCACGATGACGGCGATGGTTCCCAGTGCGCCGCCGAGCGCGAGCGCGCCCACGTCGCCCATGAAAACCTGCGCCGGATGCGTGTTGAACCACAAAAAGGCCAAACCCGCGCCGGCCATGGCCGAGCAAAACACCAGCAGTTCGCCCGAGCCCGGAATGTGCGGAAAAAGCAGGTAGCGCGAGTACACGGCACTGCCCGTGACGTAGGCGAACACGCCCAGCGCGGAGCCCACCATCACGACCGGCATGATCGCCAGGCCGTCGAGCCCGTCAGTGAGGTTCACCGCATTGCTCGCGCCGACGATCACCAGATAGGTGAGGATGACGAAGCCGATGCCGCCGAGCGGATAGCTCACTTCCTTGAAGAAGGGCACCAGCAGGTTGATCTTGGGCGGAAAGTCCAGGTCGAAGCCCGAACGCACCCAGGTGGCGAACAGTTCCAGCACGCGCCAGTTGGAGCTTTCGGAGATGCTGAAGAGCAAATAGAAGCCCGCGACCAACCCGACCACCGACTGCCAGAAGTACTTCTCGCGCGAACGCATGCCTTCGGGGTCCTTGCGCACCACCTTGCGCCAATCATCGACCCAGCCGATGGCGCCGAAGCCGAGCGTCACCCAGAGCACGATCCAGACGAAGCGGTTCGAGAGATCGAACCACAGCAATGTCGAAAGCGCGATCGAGAACAGCACCAGCACGCCACCCATCGTGGGCGTTCCGCTCTTGGTGAGATGCGTCTCCATGCCATAGCTGCGCACCTGCTGGCCGATCTTGAGCGCGGCGAGGCGGCGAATGACGTAAGGCCCGGCGAGCAGGCCGAGGAGGAGCGCGGTCAACGCCGCCATCAGCGCGCGGAAGGTGAGGTACTGGAAGACGCGCAGGAAACCAAACTCCGGCGAGACCGTCTGCAGCCATTGGGCGAAGGTCATCAGCATGCTGTGAATGGGCGCGGCTCATGCGGCATGACCGACCCCCTTGTCTTGTTGTTGTGGTGCAGCCGAAGCGACGATGGCCTGGACCACCCGCTCCATCTGCATGAAACGCGAACCCTTCACGAGCACGCTCGCGGCGCGGGGCAAACCCGCCATCACTGCCGCGTTCAGCGATTCGATGTCACCGAAATGCCGGGCCTCGCTGGCCTCATTGCCGGCGAATGCAGCCACGCTGTGTTTCGATTCCTCGCCGAGCGCATAGACGGTCTCGATGCCGCGCTCGCCGGCCCAGGCGCCGACTTCGGCATGAAACTCGGGTCCCTGGTTGCCGACCTCGCCCATGTCGCCGATCACCAGCATGCGCGGTCCAGGCAGGCTGGCGAGTACATCGATCGCCGCGCGCATCGAATCGGGATTGGCGTTGTACGTATCGTCGATGACGGTGATCGTGCGACCTTCGGCCACATGCAACTCGATGGCCTTGGAACGGCCTTTCACTGGCTCGAATGCGGCGAGCCCGTCGGCGATCTTGTCGGGCGAAACACCGCTCGCGAGCGAACAGGCAATGGCCGCCAGCGCATTGACGACGTTGTGGCGGCCCGCGATGCGCAATGCGCAGCGAACATCGCCCACCGGTGTCCGAGCCTTGAACTGCCAGGCGCCCCGCGTCCATTCGGCAGTGGCGAGCGCGATGTCCGCGTCCTCGTGTTCACCGAAGGTGAGACAGCGGCGAGTCGCACCTTCGCGCGCAATCGACTGCCACAGCGGCGTGAATTCATCGCCGAACGGAAACACCGCCGTTCCGCCATCGGGCAACACCGAAAGGACGGAGGCGTTTTCGCGCGCCACGGCCTCGACCGTCGCCATGAATTCCTGATGCTCGCGCTGGGCGTTGTTGACCAATGCGATCGTCGGGCGGGCGATGGCGGACAGGCGGGCGATCTCGCCCGGATGGTTCATGCCGAGTTCGACCACAGAGCGCTGATGCCGCGCACGAAGCCGCAGCAGCGTCAGCGGCACACCGATCTCGTTGTTGAAGTTGCCCGCCGTCGCGAGGGCGCCTTCGCCGCAGGCCGTGCGAAGAATCGAGGCGATCATCTGCGTCACGGTGGTCTTGCCGTTGCTGCCGGTCACTGCAATCAAAGGCAGGTCGAACTGCGAGCGCCAGCCGGCGGCCAGCGCGCCGAGCGCGGCCAGGGTGTCGGGCACTTCCAGGCCGGCGAGACCGGCCGCTTCGAGGCCGCCGTGTGCAATCGCGGCAACCGCGCCGCGCGCGCGCGCGCTGGCAAGAAACGCGTTCGCGTCGAAGCGCTCGCCCTTGAGCGCCACGAAAAGATCGCCAGCTGCCAGCGTCCGCGTATCGGTATGTACGCGAAGGATCGGTGTGGCGGGGTTGCCGATCAGGCGCGCGCCTGGAATCCAGTTCGCCGCCTGGGCCAGCGTCATCATCGAATCGGAAGCGGACATGGTGTTCATGCCTCGCTCCTTCTGGTGAGCGCGTCAATGGCATGCGCTCGGTCCGAGAACGCGATGCGTTCGCCCGCAATCTCCTGCCATGCCTCATGGCCGCGTCCGGCGATCAAGACCACGTCCTCGGGACGGGCCTGCGCGAGCGCATCTGCAATTGCCTTGGCGCGATCGGGTTCGACCTGCGCCGCCTCCGGACGCGCCAGGCCGAGCAGGATCTGGCTGATGATCGCGGCAGGCTTTTCGCTGCGCGGGTTGTCGCTGGTCACGACGATACGATCGGCCTGCGCCTCGGCCACCGCCGCCATCATGGGGCGCTTGACCGTATCGCGGTCGCCGCCGCAGCCGAACACGCACCACAACTCACCGCCGCGCTGTTGCGCCAACGGACGCAAACCGGCGAGCGCCTTGTCGAGCGCGTCGGGCGTGTGCGCATAGTCGACCACCGCCAGCGGATGGCCGGCGATGCTCAGGCTTTCCATGCGGCCGGGCACGCTGTCCAGGCCCGTGCAGGCGGCAACGGCTTCGTCGAGCGACATGCCGAGAGCGCGCAGAGTGCCCAGCACGCCCAGCAGGTTCGCGACGTTGTACTGGCCGATCAACTGCGTTGAAAGCCGCACCGGCAAATGGCCCTGCTCCACCACGGAGAAGGTGAGGCCCTGCGCGTCATAGCCGATGTCTTGCGCCATCAGGCGGGCGGGAGAGCCCGCGGCCGACAGGGTCCAGACATCGAGCGCGCCGACGCCGGTTTCGATCAGGTTGCCCACCAGCGCAGCGCCATGCACGTCGTCGATATTGACCACTGCGGCGCGCAAGCCTGGCCAGCGGAACAACTCCGCCTTGGCTTGCCAGTACGCATCCATGCTGCCGTGATAGTCGAGATGGTCCTGCGTGAAATTGGTGAAGACCGCGACAGCAATCCGCGTGCCGTCAAGCCGGCGCTCCACGATGCCGATCGACGATGCCTCGATGGCACAGGCGCCGTATCCGCGGTCCGCGAACCCGCGCAACTCTCGCTGCAGCAGCACCGGATCGGGCGTTGTGAGCCCGGTGTAGGTGAGTTCGGGCGGCACACCGACGCCCAGCGTGCCCACGACGGCACACGGCGCGCGGCCGGAGCGCGACAGCGACTGCGCCAGCCACCACGCCGTGGAGGTCTTGCCGTTGGTGCCCGTGACGGCGAGGACGTCGAGTTGCTCGGACGGGTTGTCGTAATACGCCGCTGCGATCGGCCCGGTGGCGGCCTTCAGGCCGGCGTAGGTGGCGATGGCCTCGCCATCGAATGCAAATGCATCGCTGCCCTCTTCTTCGACGAGGCAAGCCGCGGCGCCCTGCGCAAGGGCATTGGCGACGAAGCGCCGCCCGTCGGTGGCGGCGCCGGGCCACGCGATGAATCCGTCGCCCGCGCCGACGGCACGGCTGTCGGCGTGCAGCACCCCGCGCACGCGGGCCTGCAGCCAGCGCGCGGCTTCAGTGGGGTTGCGAAGCATCGTCGTCATCAGAAGCTCTCATCCACGCCCGTGGTCACGACCAGGGGTTTGACAGCGAGATCTGGCGCCACGTTCATCATGCGCAGCGTTTGCTGCACGACCTCGCTGAACACCGGAGCGGCCACGGTGCCGCCGAAATACTGGCCGTTGCTCGGCTCGTCGATCATGACCGCCACGATGATGCGCGGCTTGTCGATGGGCGCCATGCCCGTGAACCACGAGCGGTATTGCTTGCTGGCATAGCCCCGGCCCACCTGCTTGTGCGCCGTGCCGGACTTTCCGCCCACCGAGTAGCCCACGGTCTGCGCGAGCGGGCCCGTGCCGCCCGGGCCGGCAGCCATCTGCAGCATCTTGCGCACCGCCAGCGCGTTCTGGGCCGAGAAAACCTTGACGCCGACCGCCGGCTCCGAGCTCTTGAGGATGGTGACCGGGATGACGCTGCCATCGTGCGCGAAGGCCGTGTACGAATGCGCCATCTGGAACAGCGACGCCGACAGGCCGTAGCCATACGCCATCGTCGCCTGCTCGACCGGTTTCCATGACTTCCATGGACGCAGGCGCCCCGTGACGGCACCCGGGAACTGGATCTGCGGCTTCTGCCCATAGCCGAGCGCCGTGTAGGTGTCCCACATCTCGTGTGGGGTCATCTTCTGCGAGATCTTGAGCGCGCCGATGTTGCTCGACTTCTGGATGACGCCTTCGACCGTCAGCGAGCCGTAGTTATGCGTGTCGCTGATGGTGAAGCCGCCCAAGCTGTAGCGGCCGGGCGAGGTCTCGATCACGGTCTTCGGCGTGATGCGGCCGGCTTCAAGTGCCGTGGCAACAGTGATCGGCTTCATGGTCGATCCTGGCTCGAAGACGTCCGTCATGGCGCGATTGCGCAACTGCTCGCCCGTGAGGTTCTGCCGCTTGTCGGGCACGTAACTCGGATAGTTGGCCAGCGCGAGCACTTCGCCCGTGATTGCATCGAGCACGACCACGCTGCCCGCCTTGGCCTTGTGCAGCGTGACTGCGTCGCGCAGCTTCTGATAGGCAAAGAACTGCACCTTGCTGTCAACGCTGAGCTGGATGTCCTTGCCTTCGACCGGCGGCACCTGTTCGCCGACGCCTTCGACGACGCGCCCGAGCCGGTCCTTGATGACGCGGCGCGAACCGGGCTTGCCCGCCAGGTCCTTGTTGAAGGCGAGTTCGATGCCTTCCTGGCCGTTGTCCTCGACGTTGGTGAAACCCACCACGTGCGCGGCCGCCTCGCCCTCGGGGTACTGGCGCTTGTATTCCTTGCGCTGGTAGATGCCCTTGATGTTCAGCTCGGCAATCTGCTTGGCGATCGGCTCGTCCACCTGCCGCTTGATCCAGACGAACGTCTTGTCTTCGTCTTCGAGCTTCTTGTCGAAGTCTTTCTGCGGCATACCGAGCAGCTTGGCCACCTGCTTGAGCTTGGCCCTGACCTCGGCATCGTCGCGCTCGATGTCCTCGGGGATCGCCCAGATGCTGGGCGCAACCACGCTCTGCGCAAGCAGCAGTCCGTTGCGGTCGATGATCCGGCCGCGATTGGCCGGCAGCTCGAGCGTGCGCGTGAAGCGCACCTCGCCCTGGCGCTGGAAGAAGTCGTTGCCGATCACCTGCACATAGGCGGCGCGGCCCGCGAGCACGACAAAGCCCAGCGCGATGCCGCCGACGATGAACTTGCTGCGCCAGACCGGGGTCTTGCTGGCGAGCAGTGGGCTGGTCGTGTATTGAACGCTGCGACGGGTCATAGGCCCCCCGACTTGAGGCGGCTCGACATCGAACTCATCAATGCGCCCCCTTCGTAGCAGCAGTTCGCGGCGCGGACGCGGTGGGCGCGGGCGCAGCGATGGCGGGGATCACGGTGCCGTCTTCGCGCACGTACTGCGTGATGGCCGGCGTGGTCGTGCGCATCTTGAGCTGCTCCTTGGCGAGCTTCTCGACGCGCAGCGGCGTGGCCTGCGCCCGTTTCTCTACCTGCAGGCGATCGTGGTCCAGTTCGAGCCGGCGCGTTTCGAGCTCGACCCGGTGGAACTCGGTGAAGAGCTGGCGCGACATGTACTGCGTGTGCACGAGATAGATCGCCGAGCCCAGCACGGCGATCAACAGGAGCAGGTTGAGTCGAGCCATGATCTGCTCAGCCCTCGTCCGAAGTGCGCTCGGCGATGCGCAGGATCGCGCTGCGCGAGCGCGGATTGCCATCGACCTCGGCCTGGGACGGCTTGACCCGGCCAACAGAGCGCAGTTTCATTGCCTTGGGCACGGCGAAGGGCGCGCGACGGTCGTAGACCTCGCGTGAATGCTTCGCGATGAACTGCTTCACGATGCGATCTTCCAGCGAATGGAAACTGATCACCGCGAGCCGGCCCTGGGGTTGCAGCACGACGAGACTCGCTTCTAGCGCCTGTTGCAACTCTTCAAGCTCGGCATTGATGAAAATCCGAAGAGCCTGAAATGTGCGCGTTGCAGGGTTCTGGCCCGGCTCGCGGGTTTTGACCGCGCCAGCCACGAGCTGGGCCAACTCGGCGGTGGTTGAAACTGGGCCCCGTTCTTGTCGGCGAGCAACAATCGCCTTTGCAATCTGAACAGCAAACCGTTCTTCGCCATAGTCACGAATCACCTCCGCAATCTGCTGTGGTTCGGCCGTTGCCAGCCACTCGGCCACACTCTCGCCGCGCGTGGTGTCCATGCGCATGTCCAGAGGGCCGTCGAAACGAAAAGAAAAACCCCGCGCGGGGTTGTCGATCTGGGGAGAGCTGACACCGAGGTCCATCAGCAGGCCTGACACGCTCGCAGGCGGCAGCTCTCCAAGGTCCTTGAATCCCTGGTGGCGGATGGAAAAACGCGCATCCTCGATGCGCGCTGCTTCGGCCACCGCTTCCGCGTCCTTGTCGAACGCGATGAGGTGGCCCGCCGGCGCCAGCCTTGCCAGGATTTCCCGGCTGTGGCCGCCTCGCCCGAAGGTTGCGTCGACATACGTGCCGGTGCTGTCCGATCCTTCGGGAAAGAGGGCTTCCACCGCCTCTTTCAACAAGACGGTCGTATGGGTCCATGGCTGTTCCACTTGGGGCCTCAGAACGAGAAGTCCTGGAACACATCGGGCATCTGGCCCTGGGTCGCTTCAGCTTCCTTGGCGTCGTAGGTGGCCTTGTCCCAGAGTTCGAAATGATTGCCCATGCCGAGCAACAGGGCATCGCGGGAGATGCCCGCCGCGGCGCGCAGTTCGGGCGACACGAGCACACGGCCGGTGCCATCCATCTCGACGTCCATGGCGTTCCCAAGGAAGACGCGCTTCCACCACTGCGCCGACATCGGGAGGGCCGCGATGCGATCGCGGAACTTCTCCCATTCGGGGCGCGGGAACACCATCAGGCAGCCGTGAGGGTGCTTGGTGATCGTGAGTTGGCCGTCTGCCGTCGCGCTCAGGACGTCACGATGCCGGGTCGGCACGGAGAGCCGCCCCTTGGCATCCAGACTGAGCGATGAAGCGCCTTGAAACACGACCACGAAACCCCGGTTGCGGAGGCCGCCGCGTACCTGAACGCGGCATTCCCCGACACTTTTTCCCACTTAACTGCACTTTTTTGCACTGTAGCAGGAAACGCCTACCTCGCAACCCACGGTCGTCTGTATTTTTTGTAATGGAATCAACAACTTAGCGGTGTTTTTGCAACCGGCAAAACCGCGAATTTCGTTGTAAGTGAAGCACTTAGCTCGCGCAATGAATGTGTTGCGTGAAGCGTGTATCCGCGCAGGTGCCAATCAGAGGATGAAACGCGAAAGGTCTTCGTCGTGACTAAGTGCCGAAAGACGCGCATCCACGTAGGCCGCATCGATGTGCACGGCCCGGCCGCCGAGCTTGGCCGCATCGAAGCTGACCTCGTCGAGCAAGCGCTCCATCACAGTCGACAACCGGCGCGCGCCGATGTTCTCGGTGCGTTCGTTGACGTCGAAGGCGATGCTGGCGAGCCGGGTGATGCCGTCGGGCGCAAATTCGAGCGTCACGCCTTCGGTGGCGAGCAGCGCCTGGTATTGCTTGACCAGCGATGCGCGTGTCTGCGTCAGGATGCTTTCGAAGTCGGACACCGACAGCGACTGCAGCTCGACGCGAATCGGAAACCGCCCCTGCAGTTCGGGAATCAGGTCGCTGGGCTTGCTCAGGTGGAAAGCACCGCTGGCGATGAAGAGGATGTGATCGGTGCGCACCACACCGTACTTGGTGCTCACCGCCGTACCTTCGACGAGCGGTAGCAGGTCGCGCTGCACGCCTTGCCGGGAAACGTCGGTGCCCTGCGTCTCGTTGCGGGTGGCCACTTTGTCGATTTCATCGATGAAGACGATGCCGTTCTGCTCGGCGTTCTGAATGGCCTGGCTGCGGATTTCGTCTTCGTTGACCAGCTTGGCTGCCTCTTCGTCGATCAGCAGGCGCATGGCTTCCGCGATTTTCAGTTTGCGCGTCTTGCGCTTGACTTGGCCGAGTTGGCCGAACATGCCGCGCAACTGCTCGGTCATTTCCTCCATGCCGGCAGGCCCCATGATCTCGAGCGGCGTGCGGGTTTCGGCAAGGTCGATCTCGATCTCCTTGTCATCGAGTTCGTTTTGGCGAAGCTTCTTTCGAAAAGCCTGCCGGGTCGTGCTGCCGGCGTCGGAAGCGCCGCCGCCGTCAGGGAGGCGGGCCGGGGGCAGCAGTACGTCCAGGATTCGATCCTCTGCAGCATCCTCGGCGCGCATGCGGACCTTGCCGCTTTCGGCTTCTCGGGTCTGCTTGACCGCCATTTCGGCGAGGTCGCGAATGATGGAGTCCACGTCCTTGCCGACGTAGCCTACCTCGGTGAACTTGGTCGCCTCGACTTTGATGAAGGGCGCGTCGGCCAGCCGCGCCAGGCGGCGCGCAATCTCGGTCTTGCCGACGCCCGTCGGGCCGATCATGAGGATGTTCTTGGGCGTAATCTCGGCGCGCAGCTTTTCCTCGACCTGCTGCCGACGCCAGCGATTGCGCAGTGCAATCGCCACGGCGCGTTTGGCGTCGGGCTGGCCGACGATGTGGTTGTCGAGTTCGGAAACGATTTCCTGGGGGGTCATTGGCATGGGAGCGTTTCTCAGTCAGGCTTTCACAGGGTCTCTACCGTGTGGTGCATGTTCGTATAGATGCAGAGTTCGCCTGCGATCTCCAGCGCCTTCTTGACGATCTGGTCGGCGGGCAGGTCCGTGTGATCGACCAGCGCCTTGGCGGCAGCTTGCGCATAGGCGCCGCCGGAGCCGATCGCGATGATGCCGTTCTCGGGCTCCAGCACGTCGCCGTTGCCGGTGATGATCAGCGAAGTCGTCGCGTCGGCCACGGCCAGCATGGCTTCGAGCCGGCGCAGCACGCGATCGGTGCGCCAGTCCTTGGTGAGTTCGATGGCCGCGCGCGCCAGGTGCCCCTGGTGCTTTTCGAGCTTGGCCTCGAAGCGCTCGAACAGGGTGAAGGCGTCAGCCGTGGCTCCGGCAAAGCCGGCAAGCACCTTGCCGTGATAGAGCCGTCGCACCTTGCGTGCGCTGCCCTTGATGACGATGTTGCCCAACGTGACTTGACCGTCGCCGCCGATGGCAACCTGGTCGCCACCGGCGCCCTTGCGACGCACGCTGATGATGGTGGTTCCGTGAAATTGTTCCATGGGGCATTATCCCGCCCGAGGCCTGCCCACTTCCGAGGGCAGCCTACCGTCGCCAGGGGTCAATCCCTCGTCTTGACGCTCGCATGGTCGGTGATGCCGACGACGCCGAAGAAACATGCAACGAGGCGGTGGGCTTGCGTGAACTGGACGTTCTGGCCGCGCGCGTGGCGGCCGGTCACCCAGTTCAGCAGCGAACCAGCCGCTGTGAAGTCGACCCGGACGAGAGCCGCACACGAAATGCTCGGCGCCGCCGCGTCGCCCAGCTCGTCATCAAGCCGCTGCAGGGTCGAGAGCGATTCACCGACGAGATCGCCCGCCAGCGCCCCGCTGGCGGGCGGCTCCCCAGAACGGTGGGCCTCGCCCGACGTGATGCTCAGGGATGGCTTGGAAATCTTGGGGGTGTCGAGCGCCGCATAGTCGCCCTTGGGATCTTCCCAGGGCGGCGGTGACACCTCATAGGTGATGCAGTAATTGAGCGCAAGCAGCTCGAACTCGTCGGCCCGATGCATCACCCGAAGCGCCGCCATGTGCAACTGCCACCAGATGGCATCGATGCCTCGGTCGTTGGCCGGTGTCGCTTCGGCAAGCACCAAAAGCAACTGATCGGCGCCGGAAAACCGCAGCTGGACGGCCGAATCTGCCCAATGATTGAACAAGGCGCGCAGCGGGCCTGCGGCCTCGGCCTCGATGGCGCCCAGCGCGCTCCAGTCGAGCTTCCAGAAAGGACCGGCGGCCGCCAGTGCGCGCGTGAGCTCGATCAGGCCTTCGCGCGAAAGGCGCGCGGGGCTCGACCAGTCGGCGGTGCCGCCGCCAGCGACGACGGGCCTGGCCTGCGAAGCGGTCGCCGCGCGAGCCGTGCTTGCCAATGCCCGAAACGACATCCACTCGGGCGCCGAGCGCTTCATGCGCTGGGCATAACGGGTGCTGGTGACCACATACTTCTCGGCATCGCCGGTGGCTCGATAGAAGTCAAGCAGCGTCCGCCAGACATCGTCCTGATCGGCGCTCGGACTGTCCGGAGCCAGCGCCTGCAGCAGGATCGCCTCGGCTCCGGCATCGTCCCCATGGGCGAAGCGGATCGAAGCTTCCTCGATGCAGCCGTCTTGAGCCTGAGCCGGAGCCGGGACGGCCTGTCCGGGAACCCCGCGCTGCGGCACGCCGGGCACGGTGTCGGCGTAGGCACGCGCATGCTGCTCAGCCATGGGCGCCCCGCCGCTGGGAGCACCGTCGGCCTTTGCCTCGCCTTGCCCGCCGCGGGCCTTCCACCACTGCTGGGACATCTGCTCTTCGATCTCGTCGATCTTCTTGAGCGTGAGTGCCCTGCCGTCGGACTTGCCCGAGGTGCTGCTGACGTTGAAGGAGGACGCCGTACCGGCGGCATCGCCTCCGCCGGCCGCTTCGCGCTGCCGGAGCTTGCGGAGCATGTCGAATTCACGGCGGCGCACGAAGTCGTTGCGCTGCCGCCGCTCGATCATCTCCTTGAGCATTTCACGGCTGTAGCCGTTTTCGAGCGTGGAGGAGTCGTCGGCGTCGAGTTCGGACCAATCCTTGAGCGGATTGCGCACGAACTTCGCAACCTTGGACAGCAGGCGACCGGTTTCTTCCTTGGCCATGCGCTTCGTTTTCTCCTTCGCCTGCCGCGGCGATCAGTCGCCGAACATTTTCTGCTTGAGTTCGCGGCGCTGCTGGGCCTCTAGCGACAGCGTGGCCGTCGGGCGGGCCAGCAGGCGGCCCACACCGATGGGTTCGCCGGTTTCGTCGCAGTAGCCGTAGTCACCGGCATCGATGCGCTGGATCGACTGCTCGATCTTCTTGAGAAGCTTGCGTTCTCGGTCGCGGGTGCGCAGTTCGAGCGCGTGCTCTTCCTCGATGGTGGCCCGATCGGCCGGATCGGGCACGACCACGGTGTCCTCACGCAGGTGCTCGGTCGTCTCGCCGGCGTTTTCAAGGATGCCGCGCTTGAGTTCCTGCAGCTTCAGGCGAAAGAACGCCATCTGCTTTTCGTTCATGTATTCGGAATCCGGCATCGCGATGACTTCGGCATCGGTCAACTCTTCGGCCGACTTGGACTTCCAGTTGTTGGCGAGCTTGGGATCTTTCTTGATCGCGACGGGCGGCGGCGGCACCAGCGGGTTGGACGAAATCTGCACGAAGCTCGATTTCGCCGCGGTGGAGGCCACCGTCTGGGGCATGGAAGGCACGGTCAGCTGTGACAGCCGCGAGACGCGTCCGCCGCGCGCGGGTGCGGGCGTAGGGGTCGGGGCAGTCGTGGCGGTTGCCGGAGAGGTCACCGTGGCGGAAGAAGAATCGGAGGCGGCAGCCGTTTTTTTCATGGGAGTCGGTGGTGCAGGTGGCGCGGTGTGAGGGCCGGCCGGTTTGGATGACGAGACGCCCGCGCTCACGACCTTGGTCTTGCTCGTGGCGGGGACCTTGGACTGCGCTGCGGACTGGGGGGGCTTTTCGGCGGAAACCTTCTTCGCGGCGGGCACAGCCTGCTGGGCAACCTCCGTCTTCTTGACGGCCGGCTTCGACGCTGGCTTGGCTTTGGCGACAGGTTGCTTCACAGTGACTGGCTCCTTCGACGAACTCGAACGCACATTCTCAGTGGTGTCTCCCCCGTGGAAACCACGGGCGCTCGCCGTTCGCGAACCCAGGGGTTATACCCCTGAAAACGGCCCGAAAACGCGTGCAGTCCTATACCGGAAGTCACACACCGCCTCTAAAAAAAGGACAGGGTCACCCCGGAACAGGCGCGCGATTGTATAGAGAAGTCGAAGCGGGCGGCGTAATCGTCCGCCGGAATCACCGGCGGCCCGGCGCAGGCCTCAGACCAGGCACTGATCGAGGCCCTGCTCCAGGATCTCGCGAGGCAGGTCGATGCCGATGAACACCATGCGGCTGTTGCGCTTTTCGTCGGGGCCCCAGGCCGGCCCGAGGTCGCTGCCCATCAGTTGATGTACGCCCTGGAAGATCACCTTGCGCTCGGTGCCCCGCATATGCAGAACGCCCTTGTAGCGGAGCATGCGGGGGCCGTAGATGTTGACGATCGCCCCGAGAAAATCTTCGAGGCGAGCCGGATCGAAGGCGCGATCGGCGCGATAGACGAAGCTCTTCACGTCGTCGTCGTGGTGGTGGTGATGCCCGTGGCCTTCGTGTTCGTGCGATGGATGGTCGCAATGCTCGCCGTGCGCGTGATCGTGGTCGTGACCGTGCTCGTCTTCCTCCTTCAGGAAGTCCGGGTCGATGTCCAGCTTGGCATTGAGGTTGAAGCCTCGCAGGTCGAACACGTCTTTCAGGGGCACTTCACCGAAGTGCACCTTCTGCTGCGGTGCGCGTGGGTTCATGTGCTTGAGCCGATGGATCAGCGCCTCGGTCTCTTCGGCGGCGACGAGGTCGCTCTTGCTGATGAAGATCTGGTCGGCAAACCCCACCTGGCGGCGAGCTTCCTGCCGGTCGTTGAGCTGCTGAGGGGCATGCTTGGCATCGACCAGCGTCAGGATCGAGTCGAGCAGGTAGCTTTCGGCGATTTCGTCATCCATGAAGAAGGTCTGCGCCACCGGACCGGGGTCGGCGAGGCCGGTCGTCTCGATCACCACGCGATCGAAATCCAGCAGACCCTTGCGCTTCTTGGCCGCCAGCAGTTGCAAGGCCTCGCGCAGGTCTTCACGGATGGTGCAACAGATACAACCGTTGCTCATCTGCACGATCTGCTCCTTCGATTCGGTCACCAGGATGTCGTTGTCGATGTTCTCTTCACCGAATTCGTTCTCGATGACGGCGATCTTCTGGCCGTGGGATTCGCTCAGGATGCGCTTGAGCAACGTGGTCTTGCCGGCGCCGAGGAAGCCAGTGAGGATGGTGGCGGGAATGAGGGCCATTGAATGCTCCGGGGATCAGGATCGAGAGAGATCGGGGACAGAAAGTTTAGCCACGGCCAGCCGGCCATGCGCTGCCAGGGTCAACCGCTATTTGCGCACCACCACCAGCCCCTTCAAGTACTCCCCTTCCGGGAACTCGATCGTCATCGGGTGGTCGGGGGCGGCGCCGAGGCGCTCGGTGATGTAGCCGTCCACACGGGCGTCGATACCCGCGGAGGCCACGATCTTGTGGAACAGGTCTGCGCCGATGCCGCCCGAGCACGAAAAGGTCAGAAGGTGCCCACCCGGCGCGAGCAGCTTGAACGCCTGGCGGTTGAGGTCTTTGTAGGCGCGTGCGGCACGCTCGGCATGCGCAACCGTGGGCGCGAATTTAGGCGGATCGAGCACGATCGCGTCGAAGCTTCGTCCCTCTTCGACGAAGCGGCGCAATGAAGCATTGACGTCGGCATCGAGGAACTGCGCCTGCACATCGCTGAAGCCGTTCATCGCCAGATGCGCCCGTGCGCGCTCCAGCGCGGGCATCGACGAATCGATGGACGTGAGTTCGGCACCCTCTATGGCGCCGGCCGCCTTCAGGCCCGAAAGCGCCGCGACGGTGAAACCACCGGTGTAGCAAAAGCAGTTGAGCACCCGCCGAAAACGGCGTTGCGCGGCCAGTTCGGCAAATCGCTTGCGGCTGTCGCGCTGGTCCAGGTAGAAGCCGGTCTTGTGGCCAGTCGCGACGTCGAGCCCGAGTTGCCAATCGTGCTCGCGGATCGTGAGCTCGGTTGCGCCCGTCCCTCGCAGCCAGCCTGTGACGGGCTGCAATCCCTCGCGCTCGCGGCCGCTGGCGTCGGAGCGCTCATAGAGCTTCTGAAGCCCGGTCGCTGCGAGCAGCGCATCCGCCAGCACGGCCTTCCAGCGCTCGACGCCGGCCGACAGGAATTGCGCGACCAATGTGTCGCCATACCGGTCGACGATGAGGCCCGGCAGGCCGTCGGCCTCCCCGTGGATCAAGCGTACGCCGTCGCTCTGGATGTCGAACAATCCGCGTGCCGCGACTGCGCCCTCTACGCGCCCGGAAAAGAACCCTGCATCGATGCGCTGCTTTTCATCGAAGCTCCATGCACGCGCGCGGATCTTGGAATGGGGGCTGAAAGCGGCCCATGCAAGGAAATTGCCTTCGTCAGATTCGATGCGCACCGTTTCACCCGCATCGCCGCCGCCCTTGGCGATCGCTGATTCGAACACCCAAGGATGTCGCCGCAACAGCGAGCGCTCCTTGCCGGGCCTGAGACGGAGGTTCTTCATGCTTTCCTGCCCTTGTTCTGATTGTTCTGCTTGTTTTGTTTGTTCTGGCTGTTCACGCTGTTCTGACGAGCGGGTTCCTCGCGCGCCTGAGCCCGGGGATGCGCCGCATCGTAGGTCTTCGCCAGATGCTGGAAATCCAGCCGCGTGTAAACCTGGGTCGTGGAGATGTTGGCGTGCCCCAGCAGTTCCTGTACGGCGCGCAAATCGCTGCTCGATTGCAGCACATGACTTGCGAACGAGTGCCGCAGCATGTGCGGATGCACCGGCGTCGCCAAGCCGGCCTTGAGGCTGCGCCGCCGCAATTGCTTCCATACCGAATGGTTGGAGAAGCGCAGGCCGTTGCGGCCAATGAAAAGCGCCGCCGCACTCGCAGGCTCGCGCAGCCGCGCCGATTCGAGCGCGGGGCAATCCTCTCGCACCGCCAGCCAAGCCTGCAAGGCTTCGATTGCCTTGCTGCCCACCGGCACCAGTCTTCGCTTGCTGCCTTTGCCCAGCACATTGGCTTCCGCGGCGTCGAGGTCGATCCAGCCCCGCGCCTTGCCGCTCGCTCGCACGTCCAGCCCCGTCAACTCGCTGACGCGCAGACCGCATCCATAGAGCAGTTCGACGATCGCACTGTCGCGCGCCTCGGACCACGGGTCGGCGTCCGCATCGTGGAGGTCCGCCAATCGGACCGCGTCGTCCACGGCAAGCGCCTTCGGCAGTGGCCGGTCGGACTTGGGCGCGTGAACGTCCTGCACGGGGTTCGAACCCACCAGCCGCTCGTTGCCCAGCCAGCGGTAGAAGCTTCGCCAGCACGAAAGCACCAGCGCGATCCCCCGCGACTCGCGACCGGCGCCATGCAATTGGGCTGTCCAGCGACGAACGTGCGCCGTCTGGACCTTGTCGAGCGCCAGCCCCGCTGCCTGCGCCTTCTCGGCCAGCGTCTTGAGGTGAATGGCATAGAGCTCGACCGTGCGCGGCGCCAGGCGACGCTCGACGCGCACGTGCTCGAGATATCTCTCGATCAAGTCCATGCGCGGCGCGGCTTCAGAAGAGGTATCCACGGGCCGCATTGTTCACGATGGCCAGGGGCTCGCGCAAAGCACCCTTGAAGACCATGCCCCAGCGCTGCCAGCAGGAAGTCGACGCCGCAGCGTACTGGACCTCGAAGGCCCGGTCGAAGCCGCTGGCCCGGGCGAGCCGTTCCGCGCGCCACAAATGGTAGGGCTCGGTCACGATGATCACGCTCTTTACGCCGGCTGTCTGCAGCACGCTGCGCGACATCGAAAGGTTCTCCCTCGTCGACGACGAGACCGACTCCAGCAGCAAGGGCCCGCCGTAGCCGGCGGCCCGCGCGTGCCGTTCCATGACCTCAGCCTCGACGCGGCCGTCTTCCCAGTCCACGCCGCCGCTCAGCAGCAGCCGCTGCGCTTGACCCGCATTGGCGAGGGCGATGCCGGCATCGACGCGGCCGGTCAGGCACGGATTGGGCTTTCCGTCGCGGTAGGCGCGATTGCCCAGGATCAGGGCCGCATCGGCGGCGCGTTGAGGCGGATGGTCCAGCACCCAGCGGGCGTGCCGCCACACGATGAAAGCGATCGCGAAATAGCCGACCAGCAGGATCAGCAGCGCGCCCCACAAACCGCGCCGGAGCGCGCGGTTCAAGGCCGCAGCCGCGACAGCGCGGCCGAGGCGAGCTCGGCGATGCGATCCAGGAAGTCGGTGCCCATGTCGGGGTTGTAGCGCTGCGCGTCAGGCGACGCGAGCAGCAGCAAGCCGAAAGCCGGCGCCTCGGGTTCCGGGCGCAACGGAATCAGGGCGATCGACACGGCCGCATGCGGCTCGGCGAGCCAGCCGGACACCTCGAAGCCGGAATTCAGGCCGCAATAAGGTGCCGTCAGCGAAGTCGCGAGTGCCTTCACGTCGTCACTCACCCACTGCGCGTAGGGCTCGTTCAGGTAGGCGCTGTCGCAATCCCAGATCTTGATGGCGGTCTGGGGCACCAGGAAAAGCGTCTCCAGCTGTGAGGCGATCTGCGTGGGCAGATGGCGCGGGTCGCGCAGGGTCAGCAGCCCGCGGGTCCATCGCTGGAGACGGTCGGCCGTCACCATGTTCTCGGTGCCATGCCGCACCATGTCCATGACCCGGTGCTCCAGCGCCTTGATCTTCTCGCGCAGCATCTCGGCTTGACGCTCCTGCAGGCTCACCGCGCGGTTGCCGTGCGGGCTCGTGAGCTGGACCTGGCTCAACAGCTGCGCATGGCGTTCGAAGAAGTCCGGCGTGTTGGCCAGGTAGTTGGCGATGTCGTCTTCGGTGATCGGATTCATGGGGGTTTGGTTGAAATGATTCATGGCTGGTCCGGCACCTCGATCTCGCCTTCGAACACCGTGACTGCCGGACCTGTCATCAGCACCGGAGCACCGTCGCCGGCCCATTGGATGGTGAGCAGGCCACCATGGGTTTCGACGTCGACACGGGCATCGAGCAGGCCGAGCCGGATGCCTGCGACCACTGCGGCACACGCGCCGGTGCCGCAAGCAAGGGTTTCGCCGGCGCCGCGCTCATAGACCCGCAGGCGCACGCGCGAGCGATCGACCACCTGCATGAAACCGGCGTTGACGCGCTGCGGAAACCGCGGATGGTGTTCGATCAATGGCCCTTGAGTTTGCACAGGCGCCGTGTCGGCGTCGTCGACGATCTGCACGGCATGCGGGTTGCCCATTGACAGCACTGCCACCGACACGATGGCGCTTCCGGCATGCGTGCCGAGCGCCAGATGCCATTTCTGCCAGCCGCCCTCGTGCACCGGATCGAGCCCTGCAGTGTCGAAAGGCACAAGCGCGGGTTCGAAGATGGGCGCGCCCATGTCGACCGTGACGCGGCCATCGGCGCCCATCCGCGGCTCGATCACGCCCGAAAGCGTCTGCACGCGCACGGTGTCCTTGGGTGTCAGGCCATGCTCGCGTACGAAGCGCATGAAGCAGCGCGCGCCGTTGCCGCACTGTTCGACTTCGCCGCCGTCGGCGTTGTGGATCACGTACTGGAAGTCGATGCCTTCGCCCGGCGACGGGCGCACCGAAAGGATCTGGTCGGCGCCGACGCCGAAGTGGCGATCGGCCAGGAAGCGGTATTGCGCTGACCTGAGGCCGAGCGGATTGCGGGTTTCGTCCAGCACGACGAAGTCGTTGCCGGCTCCTTGCATCTTGGTGAAGCGAATTCGCATCGGGGGATTATCTGCTGCTCGCGTCGGATGCTCTTGCATCCCGCTGAATGGCGAGGGCGCTGCCTAGAATGATCCAAACGATTTCAAGTGCAGGGAGGAAAAAGGTGATTCAACGCATCGCCGTGGGCCACGGCATGGCTGGCCGGAAGCTTCTGCGGAAGCTTCAATCAACGTTCAGACGCGAACCACGAACCGAGCGCTTCGCGGATTCTCTCGGCTCGAACGATTTTTACGATTCACAAAGGCAGTCGCCAGGACCCTCGCCAGGGTATCTGGCTCGCGGTCTCCTTGGCTTGTCGGCGGGATTTGTGCTGGGCGCCTGCTCGGTTGCGGCCGGCACACACCAACTTCATCCGGAAGAAAAAAAAATGTCCAGTCCCGCCATCGAAGCGAAACCAATCCCCGACGCGCCCGAAGTGCTGCGCCGGTTGCTGGCGCTGATCGACACATTGCATCAACCGCAAGATCTGACGACTGAACGGGTCGAGCAATTCACTGGCTACGCCATGACGCCGTTTTCCGACAAGCCCACCAATGACGCGTACGAGATATGGCAGCCGCTCACAGAGATGTGGACATACGGGTACACCTGGAAGTTAAACAGCGCCAGCGGACTTCCAAATCTTGGCCTCGGGTTTGACAAGACTAAAAAATACGCCAAGCGCCCTCCGATGACGGGGATTTGTCAATTGGATGCGACACAGTTTCATGACGCACTGCTCACGATGGGCTATCGGCATGTCGGAAATACTCGCCGAGAGAGTCCGGCTCGACAGTACCAGCGTGGCGTGGCAAAGGTCGAGATCGCATTTGTCGGTGAGAGCGGTGAAAGCCTCGAGAAGATTTCGCATGACTGCATCAAGAGAATCTCCATCGGCTTCCTTGTGGAATACATGGACTTGGGGGCGATGTAATGGGCGCTGTCGGTTCCAGGCTCGATCGCGTGATCGGGGAGGTCGGAAATTCAACATCGGCCGCCCATCGAAATCTGCGCGCCGTCATCGAAGAATCACCCGCCTTGACGCGACAGATGAACGAGGCCGTCGCGGGCGGTCATCTCAAGCATTTCTCGTTGATGGCGGCAAGCGAGAACGCCGGGGCAAGCTACAGCCCCGAGACGCAGACCATCAACATGAAGCACGGCGACCTTTCAGAGGTCGAACGGCGCGATCTGCTCACTTTCCTCATGGGCCATGAAGTCCAGCATGGCATCAACCGTGACCGCACCAGATTTGGACTGGAGCAGTTCGACCGGGAAGCCCGCCTCGTGCTGGAAAGCGGCCAGCCACTTCATGACTACAGCCCTACCCTAGAGCAAATGCTCTCGATCAACCGTAACGACGAAGCCAGCGCGCATATCGCAGGTTGGAATGCCTTGGTCAGCCGGGTGAAGCGCAGAAACCCCGAAGCCCAGTTGTCCGATATTGGAAAACTGGCTGGAGAAGTCGGCTACATCAACGACTTTGTCGAGAGCGAGCAAATCGAAGGGCGCAAGCACTTTTCTGCGAAGGCCGGCTTCACACTCAATGCCGATCTTTCAATCACACCAAACAAGCACAACATCGAAGCGGCCGGAAGGCACTATTTTGACAAAGAGCCGCAAGACACCCGGCTAGGCCATCACGGCAACTCCGACTACGCCAACTACTACGCGGCCGCTCTTGTCAGTTCGGTCTGCCAATACGAATTGCTCAATCCGCGCCTGGCCGGGGATGTGCAACTGGACATGCGCGGTCTTGGCTTGCAAGAAAAGCTGCTGGAGCAAAACGGCATCTCGCTCGGCACGGCATCCGCGCGCTGCGCCTACTTCGACACGCAGGCTCCAAGCATTGCAGCCCACTTCGACCATACGGCCGAAAGTCACGAGCACATGCCGGTCTACGGCCTGCCTGCGCCGTCCCGGCTGTCGCAGGGACTGAATCAGCGCTCAGAAGCTGTCCAGCTCGACCATCCTGCACATCCCGATCACAAATTATTCGGTCAGGCCCAAGCGGGAGTGCATCTGCTCGACGCAAAGGTAGGCCGCACGCCCGATCAGAAGAGCGATCAGCTGGCTGCCGCCCTGGTCGTGGCTGCCCGTACAAACGGAATCAATCGCATCGACCATGTGGTCCTGAGCACCGACGCTTCGAAGGTGTTCGCCGTCGAAGGCGCGTTGGACTCGGCTCTCAAGCGGATCGCCAGTATTCCGACGGTGGAGGCTCTCAGCACGCCCATCGCCCTAAGTACGCAGGCGTGGCAGCAAGCATCTGAACTGAACAGGCAACAAGTCCAGGACCGAGCGCTGGACCACCCGCAGACCACGCAGCGCGAAGCACGGGCAATGAGGCTCTAGCCCTCAAGCCCCTAAACAACAGGACCCGAACCGCGCAGCCGATCCAGCGCACGGTCCAGGAACACGAGCCTGTCCTGGCCCCAGAAGCGCTCCTCGTGCAGGATGTATGTGGGCGCGCCGAAGACTCCCCTGTCGACGGCTTCAGCGCTGTTCGCCCGGTAAATGGCCTGTGTCTCGGCCGTCTGCTCCAGTGCGTGCAGCGCGGCGCCGTCGTAGCCGTTCTCGTCGGCCACCGCGATGCGCACCGCGGCGTCCGCGGTGTCGCGCTCTTCCGCCCACAGGGCACGCAGCAGCGCATGCGAAAGCGGCTGGGCGTCCAGGCCCTGCAACTGCGCCGCAATCACCATCCAGCCGGGGTACTTGTTCCAGTTGGGATCGCTCGCCTGCCCCTTCGGGTAGTGCGCGGGCTCCAGGTTGAGCGGCATGCCCAGGTGCTCGCGCCAGCGCGCAAGTTCAAGCGCGTGGTAAGTGCGCCGAGGTTCCGGCCGGGTCTTGAGCGGAATGCCGCCGGTCTGCGGGACCACCGCCTGGAAGTCGTAGGGCTTGAGCGTGAGCCGCACATGATGGCGGCGGACGATGTCCTGAAGTTGCGGCCCTCCAAGGTAGGCCCAGGGAGAAGAGAGGCTGTAGTAGCAGTCGAGCGCGATCATGTTCTGGATTATCTTCACGCCATGGCCTCAGACGACTCTTTTTCCGACGCACGCTCCGGCGAACTTCCGCCGGTGCCGCTGCAATTCATCGCAAGTCCGCGCGACACCGCCGCGCTCGAGCGCCTCGCGGCCCAGGCACGCGCCGATCTCGAACGCATCAACGTGCCGCCGCCGGCATGGGTACTTCCCGCGGAATCGTCCACCGACGAGGCGCCGATTCTCGACGTCCTGATTGCCGGCGCCGGAATGTGCGGCCAAACGGCTGCCTACGCGTTGCGCCGGGAAGGCGTCACGCGGGTACGGGTGATCGACCGCGCCCCGCGGGGCGAAGAAGGCCCGTGGGGCACCTACGCGCGCATGCTCACGCTGCGCAGCCCCAAGCACGTGGGCGGCCCCGAACTCGGCGTGCCCTCGCTCAGCTTTCGTGCATGGTACGAGGCGCAGCACGGCGAAGGCGGTTCGACGTCCAAAGAGGGCGTGCCCGGCTGGGAGGCGCTGCACAAGATCGGGCGTGTCGACTGGCGCGACTACCTGCTCTGGGTGCGCGAAACGGTCGGCCTTGCGGTGGAAAACGGCGTCTCGCTGCGCTCCGTGTCGCACACGCAGGACGGACGGGTGCTTGAAGTCGAAGTCGAAGACGCCCACGGCAGGCGCGAATCGGTGCGCACGCGGCAACTGGTACTGGCGCTGGGACGCGACGGCAGCGGCGCGGCGCGCTGGCCTGCGTTTCCTTCGTTGCAGCGTGACGATCCCTTCGCAGCCGGGCGCGTATTCCATTCCGCCGATACGATCGATTTCGCGGCTTTCGAAGGCCAACGCATCGGCGTGCTCGGCGCTGGGGCGTCGGCGTTCGACAACGCCGCCTGCGCGCTCGAAGCGGGTGCCGCAAAGGTGACACTCTTCGCGCGCCGCGCCCAACTGCCGCAAGTCAACAAGAGCAAGGCCGCATCCAGCCACGGCTTCCTGCGCGGCTTCGAGGGACTGGACGACGCGCGCAAGTGGCGCGTCTATACCTACATCTTCGACGAGCAAGTCCCGCCGCCCTGGGAAACGGTGCGCCGCTGCGATGCGCACGATGCCTTCGATCTGCGCCTCGGAACCCCGTGGGACGATGTCGCACCCGACGAGGACGGCGTGACGGTCACCCTGCCGAACGGCGGAATGGAGCGCTTCGACGCGGTAATCTTCGGCACCGGCTTCGACGTCGACCTGCTTGACCGGCCCGAAATCGCCGCGTACACATCGCAGATCGACACCTGGGCAAACCATGTTTCGGCGACCGAAGCCGAGCATCACCCCGAGCCGGCGCGTTTTCCGTACCTGGGCCCTGGCTTTGAACTGCGCAGTGCCGATCCGTCGAGCCCGCAAGCGGATGCGTTGGCGCGAATGCGCCTGTTCAACTGGGGCGCGACCATGAGCCATGGCGCACTGGCCGGCGATATTCCGGGCCTCGCCATCGGCGCGACGCGGCTGGCGCAGGCCATCGCGCGCGACCTGTTCGTGGAAGACGCCGACCGGCACTGGGAGCGCCTGCAAGCACACGATGAGCCCGAACTGATCGCGACACGCTGGTACGTACCAGGCACGCCGAACGAATGAGCCAGAGCCGCCAAGCGGCTTTCGTGACATTTGCGCGCGATCGGCGCTTCTTCTCGGCGAAGTCGGCGCCCCGCGCTCGTTATATTCCAGGCCCGGCTTGCGCTCCACGCAAGCCGTTTCGGAACCAGGAAGGACAAAAAGAACGAATCACGCTTCAAGCGAGGGCAACGCCTGCCCTCCGCATCTCGGCGCACGCCACGGCCTGTCACGGCCACCCATGGCCATCGTGGCGATCGCGCTTTTTTCAAATGCAGTCAATTGCCGGTGATCAGCACGCCTTCAGACGTGCGGTTGCCGGTCATGTTTTCGGGAGCTCTCATGAACAACAACAATTTCAAAATCTGGTCGGCCGAATTCCTCGGCACCTTCTGGCTCACCTTCGGCGGCTGCGGCAGCGCAGTCCTCGCGGCGGCCTTCCCTGAGCTTGGCATCGGCTTTCTCGGGGTGTCGGTCGCATTCGGGCTGACTGTGATCACCGGCGCTTATGCGTTCGGCCCGATCTCGGGCGGCCACTTCAATCCCGCCGTCTCGCTCGGCTTGGTGGCGGCCGGCCGCATGCCCGCCAGCCAGCTTGCGGGTTACGTGGTCTCCCAGGTGGCGGGCGCATGCTTTGCCGCGGGCGTCCTCTACCTCATCGCCTCGGGCAAGCCCGACGCCGACCTGGGCGGATTTGCGGCCAACGGTTTTGGCGAGCACTCGCCAGGGCAATACGGCATGGCGGCCGCGTTGCTCTGCGAAGTCGTGATGACGGCCGTGTTCCTGATCGTGATTCTCTGCGCGACCGCCAAGCGCGCGGCGCCGGGGTTCGCAGGCCTGACGATCGGACTCTGCCTCACGCTCATTCACCTGGTTTCCATTCCTGTGACCAACACGTCGGTCAATCCGGCGCGCAGCACCGGCCCGGCTTTGTTCGCGCCGGCATGGGCGATCGATCAGCTATGGATGTTCTGGGTCGCTCCGCTCGTCGGCGCGCTTGTCGGTGCGGTGATCTACAGATTGGCACTGGCCGAAGCGCGGGCGGAAGCACCGGCAATACGGGCTGCCTGAAGCTGGCTCGAGCGTTCATCGTGTAGGGCGCCATGCAGTTCGGCCAGGAGCCCGGTGTGCACGTCGCCTTCGCGAAATCTCGGATGCGCGAGCACGGCATCGAGATAGCCCAGGTTGCTGGTGAGCCCGCTCAGGCGGACTGAAGCCAGCGCCGAGCGGAGCTTGTCGATCGCTGTCAGCCTGTCGGCGGCGTGGGCCAGCACCTTCATCACCAAGGGATCGTAGTAAGGCGTCATGACGTTGCCCTGCCGGTAGCCGCAGTCGATGCGCACGCCCGCCATGGCCGGCAGCACCAGTTCGGTCAGCGGTCCCGGGCTGGGCATGAAGTTCCTGGCCGGATTCTCGGCATACACACGGGCTTCGACCACGTGGCCCTCGGCGCGGATGTTCTCCTGGGCGAGTTCGGCATGGAGCGCCTCGCCCATCGCCAGCCGCAACTGCGCACCCACGAGGTCCACACCCGTGAGCATCTCCGTCGCCGCATGCTCGACCTGGATGCGGGTGTTCATTTCCAGGAAGAAGAATTCGCCGGTCACCGTGTCGAAGAGAAACTCGACCGTGCCCGCGCCTTCGTAGCGGCACGATGCAGCCAGGCCGATCGCGGCCTGCGCCATCTTGCGGCGAATCTCGTCGGCGATCAGCGGCGCACCGGCTTCTTCCAGGACTTTCTGGTGGCGCCGCTGCATCGAGCAATCTCGATCGAACAGGTGCACGGCGGTGCCGTCGCCGAAGCCGAAGACCTGCACTTCGACGTGGCGCGCGCGCTGAACGACGCGCTCCAGGTACACCGCGCCACCGGCGAAGGCCTTGTGCGCCAAGCTGCTGGCCGTGCGCACCGAAGCCACGAGTTCGTCCGGCTGCGTGACCAGGCGCATCCCGATGCCGCCACCGCCGGCCGCCGCCTTGACGAACAGCGGAAACCCCGTCGCGGCACCGGCGGCGTGCAGCGCCGGTTCGTCGGTCGGGTCGAGCTTTCCGGTGCCGGGCAGCACCGGGACACCGGCGCGGACAGCGGATTGCCGCGCCTGTTCCTTGTCGCCCATCAGCGCGATGACTTCGGGCCTCGGGCCGACGAAACGGACGCCCGCTTCCTGGCATGCGCGGGCGAATGACGCGCTCTCGGCCAGGAAGCCGTAGCCGGGATGCAGAAGCGTCGCGCCGGTGCGCCGGGCGACCTCCAGGATCACATCCTTGCGCAGATAGCTTTCCGAAGCGCGCGCCGGTCCGATCGCGACCGCCTCGTCGGCCATCTCGACGTGCGGCAGATCTCGGTCGGCCTCGGAGTGGATCGCCACCGTTCGAAGCGACAGTTTCCGCGCCGCGCGGATCACGCGACAGGCGATCTCGCCGCGATTGGCAATGAGCAGTGTGGGCTTGGTCATTCGGTCGCCTTCCCCTTCCTATCGCCAGGCCACCTTGCGGAAATCCAGGAATCCCGAACCTTCCTGAACCTGCCAGTACAGGTCCTTCTTCTTCGCGAAGACATTGAACAGCTCCGTCACGAGCAGCGCCGAAGCATCGTCGTGCAGCGCGCGGCCGATCTTGCGGAAGAGCGCGCCGCGCGCTTCGGCGCCGGTCGTGCTGTCGAGTTCGGTGATCAGCTTCTCGACTTCGGGGTTGTAGTAATCGGACCAGGTGCCGTTCTTGGAGAACGAGCCCGCCACGGGATGGATCGGATCGTAGATGGCGTTGGTGAACTGTGTCGTCGTCATGGGTCCCGACTTGTGCGTGTTGTTGAGTCGGCTCCAGGCCGCATAGTCGATGCGGTTGATCTTGACGCGCACGCCGACTTGCCCGAGATAGGCCGCCACCGCTTCGGCAAACTCCTTGGGCGTGCCGACGGCATCGTTGAGTTCGATGTCGAAGCCGTTCGGATAGCCGGCCTGCTTGAGCAGCGCCCGCGCCTTCGCCGGGTCGTAGGCATAGGGCGCGATGTCGGGGCTGCTGCCGTAGGGAAAGTACTTCGAGATGAAGGTTCCCATCGGCGCGCCGACGCCGTGGAAGACGCCCTTGATGATCGCGTTGGCATCCACCGCATGGTTGAGGGCCTTGCGCACCTCGACCTTGGACAGCGGCGTGCCCGGCACGTTCGAATAGAGGCGCACGTGCATCGGCGAGGACACCGGATTGGTGATGACGCTCAACGCCGGGTCCTTGCGCAGGCGCTCGACGTCCGACAGCGGCACCATCGAAGCCACATCGATCTCGCCGGTGAGGATGGCGTTGACGCGGCTGGCCGGCTCCGGAATGTAGGTGAAGGTCAGCGTCTTGATGCCCGGCTTCTCGCCGTAGAAGTCATCGAAGCGCTCCAGCTCCAGGTACTGGCCGATCTTGTTTTCCTTCACTCGGAAGGGACCAGTCCCGATGGGGGCTGCCGCGAAGGCTTCGGCATTCGGCAGCTTCGACGTGTAGTTCTTGCCGACGATGAAGAGGAAGCCGGCGATCTTGTTCATGAAGGCGCCGTCCGGCTGCTTCAGCTTGATGACGACGGTCTGCGCATCTGGTGTCTCGATGCTGTCGACCACCGGGGCAAAGTAGGGCCGGCGCGTGCTCTTCGATGCCGGGTCGATGATCCGCTCGATCGAGTATTTCACGTCGGCCGAGCTGAAGATGTCGCCGTTGTGGAACTTGATGCCCTTGCGCAGCGTGAAGGTGTAGGTCAGGCCGTCGGGCGAGATCTTGTAGGCGTCGGCCATGCGCGGAACGATGTTGCCCTTGGGGTCGAAGCCGTAGAGCGTGTCGTAGATCTGCATGGCGTAGCGCTGCGAGTCGCCGCTGGCCGTGATCTGCGCGTCCAGGTTCTGGATCTCCTTGTCGAGCGCGACGACCAGCGTTTCCTTGTTCACGGCCGGTGCGGTCTTGCTGGCCGCCATGGCGCCAAAGGCTGGCGCCAGAAAGGCCAGCACGGCGCCGGCCAGGAAGCGGCCCATGCGCGCCCGCGATGTCGATCGGTTCATGCGTAATGCTCCTGTGTGAGGAATGGATGAAGGGGGTGCCGTGCAATGGCCGTCACTGCCAAGCGACGCGGCGGAAGTTCAGGAAGCCCGATCCCTGCTGGACCTGCCATTGCAGGTTCTTCTTGCGGCCATAGACGTAGAACTGCTCGGAAACATTGACCGATGCCGCGTCATCGTGGAGGAGCCGACCGATCTTGCGGAAGATGGCGCCGCGCGCCTCCGGCCCCAGGGTGCCTTCGAGTTGCCCGATGAGCGCCTCGACCTCGGGGTTGTAGTAGTCCGACCAGGTGCCTTCCTTCGAGAAGGTGCCGACGATCGGATGCACCGGGTCGTAGATCACGTTCGAGAAGATGGTGACCGTCGCCGGGCCGGCCTTGTGCGTGTTGTTGAGGCGGATGAATGCCGGATAGTCCATGCGCACCAGTTCCGTCCGTACGCCGACCTGGGTCCAGTAAGCGGCGATGGCTTCGGCGAATTCCTTCGGCTGGTCGGTACCGTTGTAGAGCTTGACGTCGATGCCGTTCGCGTAGCCCGCCTTGCGCAGCAGCTCGCGGGCCTTGGCCGGGTCGTACGGATAGGGCTTCAGGTCGGGATCGGCGCCGTACGGGTAGTAGCGTGAGATGAAGGACGCCATCGGGCTGCCGACGCCGTGCAGAACACCTTTGATGATCGCGTCGTTGTCGACCGCGTAGTTCAGCGCGCGGCGCACATCGCGATTCGCGAAGGGATGGCCGGCCACGTTCGAATAGAGCCGCACGTGCAGCGGGCCGCCGTTCGGATTCGTGACGACCTCCAGTCGCTTGTCGGCCTTCAGGCGGCTGGCGTCCTGGAGGGGAAGCACGGTCGCCAGGTCGATCTCGCCATTCACGAGCGCGTTGACGCGGCTGGCCGCCTCAGGGATGAAGCGCAGCACCAACCGCTTCACGCCGGGCATCTCGCCGGCATCCTTGCCCCAGTAGCCATCGAAGCGCTCGAGTTCGAGGTACTGGCCGACCTTGAATTCCTTGACGCGGAAGGGCCCGGAGCCGATGGGTGCGGCGGCGAATGCCTCCGGGGTTCCAAGACGCGTGGTGTAGTCCTTGGGAACGATGAAGAGAAAGCCGGCCACCTTGTTGAGGAAGGCGCCGTCGGGCTGCTTGAGCACGATCGTGACGGCGTTGCCGCTGGCATCCACACGCTCTACCACCGGCGCGAAATAGACGCGGCGCGTGCTCTTGGTGGCCGGGTCGAGGATGCGCTCCAGCGAGTACTTCACGTCCTGCGCCGTCAGCGCATCGCCGTTCTGGAAGCGGAGCCCTGGTCGCAGGGTGAATGTGTAGCTCTTCTGGTCGGGCGCCACCTTCACCGCGCTGGCCATGCGCGGAACGAGATTCCCGACCTGATCGAAGCCATAGAGCGTGTCGTAGACCTGCCATGCATAAAGCAGCGAATCGCCGGTGGAGGTGACCTGGGCATCGAGGTTGCTGATCGATTTCTCGAGGCCGACCACCAGCGTGTCGCGATCGATGGCCGGTTCGTACTCGGCAGCGGCACCGCCGCCCGTCAGCCCGAGCAACAGTGCGGCTCCGAACATCCATCCGGTGACCCACGCGCGCATGCGCCCGTGACGAGTCGCTGTGATCATTCACTGTCTCCTTCTAGGTCCACTAAGTGGACTTATAAAGTCTATGATGGCTGGAATTGGCGCTGTTCATGACAAGGGGCCTGACCCTAAAATCTTGTCCACACGATGTCAATCACTGGAATACCCTCTGATCTCGCACCGTCCAGGCCTATATCGTGCCTCAGCCGCATAGGCGGAAAGCAAATATCAATATATGGAAATCCATGGATAAGAGTGTTCTAGACGAACTGAGCGCGCGGCGCCGCGAAGCCCAGGAAACCCGCCCCGAGGCGCTCGAAAAGCTGCATGCGCTCGGCAAGCTCTGTGCGCGCGAGCGCATCGATGCCCTGCTCGATGCGGGCAGCTTTGTCGAGATGGGCCTGCTCGGCCGCAGTGGCCACCCGGCGTTGCGCGATCGCACGCCGGCCGATGGCGTCGTGGTCGGCCACGGCACGATCGATGGGCGCGTGGTGTATGTGGCCGCGGACGATGCGGCGGTCATCGGCGGCACGCGAGGCAGGGTGGGCGAAGTCAAGATCAGCCGCATCCGCGCGGCTGCGCTCGCCCACCGCGCACCGTTCATTGCGCTGATGGAGGCCGGTGCGGCACGCACTCAGGAAACGTTCGGCGCGATGGCGGCCGGTGTCGGGTCACGCTTCGGCGACCACTTCCGCATGTCGGGGCGTGTGCCCCAGGTCGCGGCCGCGCTGGGCTCGGCGTTCGGCGGACCCTCGTTCACTGCGGCGCAATCGGACTTCGTGACGCTGGCGCGCGGCACCGGCTTTCTCGGCATGTCGGGTCCGCTGGTGGTCAAGGTCGGCACCGGCGAAGTCGTGACCAGTGACGAGATCGGCGGCGCTGAGATGTCGAGCGAGGTCACGGGCCTGGCCGATCACGTCGGCGAAACGGAGCGGGAGAGCCTGGCGGCCATCCGCACTTTTCTATCCTTTCTTCCGAGCCATTGCGATGAGTTGCCGCCAGTCGCCCCGCCGCGGCCCGCGGCGCTGGACACGCCCGAAGGCCGCGAGCGTCTTCGGGCGTTGATCCCGGACCTCGGTCGCCAGGCCTACGACATGCGCAAGGTGCTGGCGCTCATCGTCGATGGCGGCGAGCTCTTCCAGCTGCGCCCGCGCTACGGCGGCAACCTGATCACCGCCTTCGGCCGCATCGAGGGCGAGCCTGTCGGCTTCGTTGCCTCCAACCCCATCGTGCGCGGCGGCGTGCTCGACGAGAAGACCGCGCGCAAAGCACGCAAATTCATCGAGCTGTGCGACGCCTTCCATGTGCCGCTTGTCTTCATCACCGACGCGCCGGGCTTTCTGGTCGGGCCGGCCATCGAGCGCCAGGGCATGGTCGCGCTCGCAGGACGCTTGCTCAACGTCGTCTGCGCGGCATCGGTGCCGAAGATCACGATCGTCGCGCGCAAGGCGATCGGGCTGGCCTACCTCGCGCTCTGCGGGCGGGTGATGAACCCCGACACGCTGGTGGCCTGGCCCATGGCGCATTTCGACGTGATGGGCCCCGAAGCCGGCGTCGAGCTGACGCACGGCAAGGACATCGCCGCGGCCGAGGATCCCGTGCAGCGGCGCGCCGAAATCATGCAGAAACTCGAAGTCGAATCGAGCGCCTACGAGGCTGCCGCGATGGGGCTGATCGATGACGTCATCGACCCCGGCGAAACCCGCGAGGTCATCATTCGCTCGCTTGCCAAAGTCAAGGCCGCCCGCACGCCGGGCTTCAAGCATCGCATCGATCCCTGACGGACGAACCATGAGCATCGACATCGAGGTCCGCGACGGCATCGCCACGGTTCGCCTCAATCGGCCGGAGGCGCTCAACGCGATCAACAGCCGGATGCGCCGCGACATCCAGGCCGCATGGCGGCAGTTGGCCGCCGACGACCAAGTCCAGGTCGTCATCGTCACCGGCGTCGGCGATCGGGCGTTTTCCGCGGGAGCGGACCTCAAGGATGCGGCGCAACCAGCGCAGTCGTTTGCCGGCGAGGCTTTCGGTGATGCGAGCAACGGCTCGCTGACCCACGGCATCGAGATGCACAAGCCGTTGATCTGCGCCTTCAACGGGCTGGCGTTCGGCGGCGGCCTGGAGATCGGCCTCGCCTGCGACATCCGCATCGCGGCCGAAGGTGCGCGCTTCGCGTTGCCCGAGGTGCGCGTCGGAACACTGCCCGGTTCGGGCGGCACGCAGCGCCTGCCCCGGTTGATCGGCCGCTCGGACGCCATGCTGATGCTGCTCACAGGCGATTCGGTCGATGCCTCCGAGGCGCTGCGGATCGGCCTGGTGAGCAAAGTCGTTCCGGCCGCGCAATTGCAGCAGACCGCGGAATCGATCGCACTGCGCATCGCGGCCAATGCGCCCCTGGCAGTGCGCGCCGTGAAGCGCCTGGTGCTGAGCGGGCTCGACCTGCCGTTGCCGCAGGCGCTCGAGTCGGAGCGCCTGACCTGGGGCTTGCTGCGCGATACGGAGGATCGCCGCGAAGGCCGTGCGGCGTTCGCGGCGCGGCGAAAGCCCGTCTATCGCGGCCGCTAGACCGGCTCGATCAGCCGGCGCTGGTCTCGATGGTGAGCAGCAGGTCGCCTTCGTTGACCATGTCGCCTTCGGTGACGTGGATCGAAGCGACACGGCCGGGCCGGGGCGTGCCCACCGGGATTTCCATCTTCATCGACTCCAGGATTGCGAGGGTGTCGTCTTCGCCGACCTGGCTGCCCACTTCGACCGAGACCTTGCAGACCGTGCCTGCCATGTCGGACGTGATCTTGATCGATGCCATTTCTGATGTCTCCAAAGATGGAATGTTTGAGCAAATGAAAACTATGTGGAATCGCCAGAATCACTCCGACCAGCGTTGAAGAACTATAACCCGGCGCGGGTTATCGCGGGATGAAGTTGGCTTCTCCATTGGCAGAATCGCGCATTTTCGAGCAAGATGTTGTTTATCCGATCTCGCTGAAGTCGAGATCGATGAAGACATTCGCATTCGAATACTCAAATCACAGGACCACATAATGGAATCACCAAACGAGCTTCGCGACGGGGCCCGATCGTTCGACCTGATCGTCGTGGGGTATGGCGCGGCCGGCGCGGTTTGCGCGATCGAGGCAGCACGCGCAGGCGCGCACGTGCTGCTGATCGAGAAGATGGCCGATCCCGGCGGCATATCGATCCTCTCGGCGGGCGGCATCCGCGTCTGCGACGACCCACAGGAGGGATTTCGATACCTGCAGCACACCTGCGGCGGTCGCACGCCGGACGGCGTGTTGCGCACGCTGGCAGAGGGAATGGCCGAGATGCCGGAGTACCTTCGCGATCTCGCCCGCATCAACGGCGCGCGGGTGAAGGTGGAACCCGCGGTCGGCAACTATCCCTTCCCCGGGTGCGATTCGCTCGGCTACGCCGAAATCGAATCGATCCCCGGCTTCGGCGAGCCCGGCGGACCGGAGGCCGACGGCTACCTGGCCGCGCGCCCGCTTCGGCCCGGCTGCTTCCTGTTCAAGGTGCTGGCCGACCAGGTCGACCATCACGCGGCGGCCGGGCGCATCGAGGTCTGGTTGTCCACGTCCGTGGAGCGTCTGCTCCAGGATGCGCAGGGCCGTGTGTTGGGCGTTGCGGCACGGCGCGACGGCGAAGCGGTGCGTGTGCGGGCTCGGCGCGGCGTCGTCCTCGCCTGCGGCGGCTTCGAGGCCGACGAGGAGATGAAGCGCCAATACCTCGTGTCGACGCCGGTGCTGACCGGCAGCTTCAGGGGCAACACCGGCGACGGCATCCGGATGGCGCAGGCGGCGAATGCGGCGCTCTGGCACATGTGGCATTGCCACGGCCCCTACGGCATGCGGCATCCGGATCCGGACTTTCCGTTCGGGCTCTACGTCAAGCTGCTGCCCATGTGGACGCCGGAGCGCAAGGGACGCCCGCTGCCCCGGATGGCCTGGATCATCGTGGACCAGAAGGCACGGCGCTATGTCGACGAATACCCGCCGTACATGTCGGACACCGGTGTGCGGCAGTTCGACCATTTCGACCCCGCGACCGGCCGCCATACGCGCCTGCCGTCATTCCTGCTGTTCGACGAGGCGGGCCGCAAGCTCTATCCGATGGGCCGCTCGATCACCAATGACCGCGAGGCCTACTACGAGTGGAGCGCCGACAACCTGCGCGAAGTCGACAACGGCATCCTGGTGCGCGCGGACACGCTGGAGGAACTCGCTGCGCAGCTCGGGCTCGACGCCGCCGCGCTGATTGCCACGGTCGAACGCTGGAACGCCAATGTGGCGGCGGGCGCCGATCGCGACTTCGGCCGGCGACCCGAAACCATGATGAACCTCGCCACACCTCCCTTCTATGCCGCGAAGCTCTGGCCGGTCGTCATCAACACGCAAGGGGGCCCCGTGCACGATGCCAGCCAACGCGTGCTCGATCCCTTCGGGCAACCCGTGCGCCGGCTTTACGCCGCCGGCGAACTCGGCAGCGTGTTCGGCCACGTCTACATGGCCGGCGGGAATCTGGCCGAGTGCTTCGTCGGAGGCCGAAACGCGGCGCGTGCGGTCTTGCAAGAGCCGCTCGTCGACGACGTTTTGTGCAACTGAATTTGCACTGTTCCACATAGTAGACGATTAAAAAGCGCTCGGAATCCAGACGGAATACAGGCCGCGCCGAGTGCTCATCTCCCCCGATCTTCAGGGAGATTTTCCCAATGAACCGTGCAGTTCGAGGCAGGTCGAAGCCGGGGGCAGTTTCGCTGCCCGCGATCAGCCTTTTTTTGAGGCTCCGGAAAACTACCTATCGATATCTGAATTTCATATATTGACACTCCAAGATGCACCCGCCTAGACTCGTTCCGAAGCAAGCATCTGCATCGATCTGGAGACAAGATTCATGAGCAAGCGATTCGAAGGCAAGGTGGCCATCGTCACGGGCGGCGTCCGAGGCATCGGCCTCGCAACGGCCCAGGCCTTTGCCCAGGAAGGTGCGGCCGTCGCGGTCTGCGACCTGGCGCAAGATGCAGCGGTGAGCGCCGCCGCTGGCCTGACTGCCGACTACGGCGTGCGCGCCCTCGGCCTGGCCTGCGACGTGGCGGACGAAGCCCAGGTCGATGCCTTCGTCTCACGCGTGGTCGCCGAACTCGGCGGGTTGGACGTCCTCGTCAACAACGCCGGCATCACGCGCGACAACCTGCTTTTCAAGATGAGCGTGACCGACTGGGACCTCGTGATGGGAGTGCATCTGCGCGGCACATTTCTCTGCACGCGCGCGGCGCAACGCCACATGGTCGAGCAGCGCAGCGGCAAGATCGTCAATCTCTCGTCCACCTCGGCGCTCGGCAATCGCGGCCAGGCCAACTACTCGTCGGCCAAGGCCGGCCTGCAGGCCTTCACCCGCACCGCGGCCATCGAGCTCGGCCCCTACAACATCAACGTGAATGCGGTGGCGCCCGGTTTCGTCGACACCGAAATGACGCGCCAGACCGCCGCGCGCCGGGGCATCGATCCCGAGGAGTACATGAAGATGCGCGCCAAGAACATTGCGCTCGGCCGCGTCGGTGTGCCCAAGGACATCGCCAACGTCATCACCTTCCTCTGCAGCGAGGAAGCCTCTTTCGTCTCGGGCCAGATCCTCTACGTCAAGGGTGGTCCGGAGACGGTGCGCTGAAAACCTCCGTCCGCGCGCGGCCTTCGACGGCCGCCTGCTTTCTGTTCACGAAATAGCCATTGCGCCGTTGCGCCGGAAATCCATCCATGTCGTTTCCCGATTTCTCTTTCTCCCTACGCGCGGCAGCATGGGCTGCCGTGGCGGCTTCCTTCACCCTGATGGCGAGCCCGGCCCTTGCGATTGACGGCAAGCCCGCGGTGGACCGCGACACGGTGGTCTTCGGCATCGGCAAGGAGATCGGCAACCTCGACGGGCAGGTCGCCGCCACCGGCGATTCGCAGCGCTATGGCTTCCAGCTGTATGACACGCTCTATGCGTTCGACCTCAAGGGCAACCTGCAGCCGAGCGTCGCCACGGCTGTGAAGATCTCCGACGACGGGTTGACCTACACCTTCACCCTGCGCAAGGACGTGAAGTTCCACAACGGCGCGCCGCTCACCTCGAAGGACGTGAAGTACTCGATGGAGCGAATTCTCCAGCCGGAGATCAAGAGCACGCGCCGCCCCTACTTCGTGAACCTCATCGACAAGGTCGAGACTGCCGGCGATACGACGGTCGTCTTTCACCTCAAGCGTGCGGACGGCGCCTTCGTGAACAAGCTGGCGGGCTACCTGTTGCTGGTGCCCAAGGAGTACACCGAGTCGCTCCCGAATCCCGAAGCCTTTGCGCGTGCGCCGGTCGGCTCGGGGCCGTACAAGTTCGTGTCGCAGAAGATCGGACAGTCGGTCGAGCTGGAACGCTTCGACGGCTACTGGGGGCCGAAGCCGGGCATCAAGCGGCTGGTCTTCAAGCTGATCCCCGACGCGTCGAGCCGTGTCAACGCCATTGTCTCGGGTGAGGCCGACATCGTCGACTATGTGCCCACCGCCGATGCGCAGCGCTTGCGCGGCAATGCGGGCCTGATCGTGAAGCCGGTGCCGGTCGGCAGCCCGCTGGCGGTGCGGCTCTACTCGAACGTGCCCGGCACGCCCCTGTCCAAGCAGAAGGTGCGGCTGGCGCTCAACCATGCGCTGGACACCAACGCGATCATCAAGAACGTGCTTCACGGGATCGGCGCGCCGTTGGGCTCGTACATCTCGTCGTCCTATCCGTATGGCGCGGATCCCGCGCTCAAGCCCTACACCTACGACCCCGCGCTCGCCAAGCGCCTGCTGACCGAGGCCGGCTACCCGAAGGGGTTCGACAGCGAGCTGCTGTGCCCGAGCGACATCCCGAAGGATCTGTGCGAAGTGATCTCGGCGTACTGGTCGGCCATCGGCGTGCGCGCCAGCGTCAAGGTCATGGACTACACCGCATGGAGCCGTCTCAACAACACCCACAAGGGCGGGCCGATGTCGATGATGCAGTTCTCCAACGCCATCTACGACCCGATCCATCCGATCCTCGGCGCCGCCAGCAAGGACGGCTCCTGGTCGGACTACAGCAATCCCGAAGTGGAGAAGCTGATCGCAGAAGCCGATGCGGAGAGCGACCGCGCCAAGCGCGACCAGCTCTTCCGCAAGATCGGCCACGTGCTGCACGACGACGGACATGCCGTGCTGCTGACCGAGCTCTACTACACCTTTGCACAGGACGCCAAGCTCGAATGGGCCCCGCAGACCGGGAGCGGCTACTACAACCTGCGCAACGTGCGATGGAAGTGAGCGCAGTGATCGACAGCCCCTCCCTCGCGTGCGATGCCGCGCTGGAACAGCCCTGGCTCGGGCGTTCCTTCGCCGACGCGCTGGCCCATGGTGAAGCCGTGCACGGCGACCGCGAAGCGCTCGTCTATGGCAACGAGCGCTACAGCTTCGCACAGCTCGCCGCGCGGGTGCGCGCCTTTGCGCGCGGCCTGATCGAGCTTGGCGTGCAGCCGGCCGAGCACGTGGCCCTGTGGATGAGCGACCGGCCCGAATGGCTGGTCGCGCGCTGGGCTGTGCCGTTGATCGGCGCCGTGCTGGTGCCGGTGAACACGCGCTTTCGCGACAACGACGTCAGCTATGTGCTGGCGCAGTCCGACTGCGTGACGCTGATCATGCAGGACGAGGCGCGCGGCACCCGCTACTTCGACATCCTCGCCAAGGTCGTTCCGGACTACGAGACGCAGCCGCAGGGCGCATGGTCCACCAGCGCCCTGCCGGCGCTGCGCCGGGTCATCGCACTGTGCACCGCGTCACCGGCACCCGAAGGCATGCAGGGCTTCCAGGGCGTTGAAACGCTGGGCCGGCGCCGACTGGCCGAGGCCGATGCAAGCGACGGCATGGACGAGCGCCTGCGGGCTCGCGCCGCGGCAGTGCGCGGCTCGGACGTCGCACAGATCCTCTACACCTCGGGGACCACGTCATTCCCGAAGGGCGCCATGGTGTGCCATGGGCCTCTGCTGCAGAACAACTACTACGCCAGCACCTGCCTCGCGCTGACGCCGGCGGACCGCTACCTGTCATGCGTGCCGCTGTTCTCCGCGACCGGCACCTTCTACACGCTGGCGACCTGGTTCTCGGGCGCAACCATGGTGATCGTCGACCACTTCGAGCCGCGCCTGTTCTGCGAGACGGTGGAGCGCGAACGCATCACGCTGAGCTTCTTCGTCGAGACCATCGTGCAGGACCTGCGGGCCTTCGCGGACATCGGCCGCTATGACCTCTCCAGCCTGCGTACGGGCACCGGTGCGCCGCTGCCGACGGATTCCTTCCTGTGGCTCACGAACGTCATTGGCATACCGCAACTGGTGAGCGCCTACGGGATGTCCGAGACCTCCAATGCGGTGGTGCGCACGCGCTGCAGCGATCCGCTGGACAAGCGTGCCGGCACGAACGGTCGCCCGGTCGAGGGGGTTCGCATCCGCATTGCCGACGTGGAGACCAACCAGACGCTGCCCAGCGGCACGGTCGGGGAGATCTGCATCGCCGGGTACGTGCTCATGAAGGGCTACTACAAGCGCCCCGAAGAAGATGCGAAGGCTTTCGATGCCGAAGGCTGGCTGCACAGCGGCGATCTGGGCGAGTTGGATGCGGAGGGCTACCTCATCTATCGCGGGCGGGTCAAGGAAATGATCAAGCCCGGGGGCTTCAACGTGGCCACGCAGGAGATCGAGGTGTTCCTCAAGACCTACCCGGGCGTGCGCGAGGCCGTGGTGGTGGGCGTGCCGGACCGGCGCCTGGGCGAGGTGGG